>JAEWSL010000032.1 GCA_023398295.1 Elusimicrobiota bacterium
CGGTATAGATTTTAGTTTCAAATGGGAATATTACGAACATCTTTTTTACAAGGCGCACTATAGTTTTGGCGCGGTACTCGCGCGAGGCCCAAACCTGCGGGCAGACATAATAATATGCCGGTATATTGCGGTGTTTTGCTATGCCCAGCACCTGGCGGTTAAAGCCGTAGAAATCCACCGTTATTATGCAGGCTGGGTGTTTTTCGTCCATATACTCTTTAATCATGCTCATAAGGCGCACCCACATCGGCATTTTTTTGAAAGGTTCCACAAAACCGCTTGCGCCTTTTGAGGCCAGGTCATATAGAAATTTATCGCTTACGGCCTTCATTCTTTCCCCGCCTATGGAAGTTACGGTTATATCTTTTTTCTGCGCTTTAAGCTCTTTTATGAGGGAGGAGGCGTGTATATCGCCGGATATATCTCCGGCTACGACTAAGATGTTTTTGGAGTTTGGAATAATTGGCATAAATTTGTCCTTTTGTTTTACTTGCCGCTTCCTCTTTTGAGGGAGCCTAAAGTTTCGTCCAAAGCTATTTTGGCGGCCGCGCCGATTTCGGCCACTTTATGGAGGGGGCCGTTTTCACTTTTTTCGTCGCCGCCTTTGGGCACGTTGTAGCGTTTTATCTGGTCTATTATTTCCAGCGCTACGAACAGAGCCTTAGAGCCTTTTTCCCCGCTGGGCGCGGGCGTTTTATTGTTTTTAATGCAGTCGGTAAAGTGCAGCAGTTCGGAGGTAATGGGCATTTGTTTGTCAACGGAGGGATAAATTACGTCTATATCATTTAGGGATTTTACGGTGGGCGTTTTTTTGCGGTAAATCTTAACGCGCGCGTTCATAAAGTCAACCGATATATAGGCGTTTTCCTGATAAAGGTTCATATATCTTGCGCGTTCAAAGCTGGCGCGCGATGCCGTAACGTCGGCCGTGCAGCCGTTGGCAAATTTCATGCGGACGTTTGCTATATCTTCATAAGCCGAAAATGCGCTTAAACCTATGGCGTCAATGCTTACGACTTCGCTTTTAAGCATTGTCAAAAGCAGGTCAATATCGTGTATCATAAGGTCCAAGACGACGCCGACGTTTGCCATGCGCGGATCATAAGGGCCCAGTCTTTTTATGGCTATAAACTTAGGTTCTTTTATATATTTGAAAGCTTCTATAACGGCCGGATTAAAGCGCTCCACATGGCCGACCTGCAAAATAACGTCTTTTTCTTTGGATTTTGAGATGAGCTCCCTTGCCTGGTCCATGGTGGAGGCTATGGGCTTTTCCATAAGAGTATTTACGCCGTGCTCAAGACAATAGAGGCCTATTTTATGATGCAGTTCCGTAGGGGCGGCCACTATGACGGCCTCCACCTGCGGTATTAAATCTTCGTATCTTGTATAAGCGGTGGAATTATATTCCCAGGCAAGGTTTTGCGCTTTGAGGGAATCCCTGTCGCAAACGCCTACCAGTTCCGCCTCTTTCATTTTTGAAAGCGTGCGGACGTGAAAAGTGCCTATTTTGCCGGCTCCTATAACGCCGAATTTTATTTTTTTGTCGCTCATAAGAATCTCCTAAACCCGATAAAATTATATCATTTACGACCTACGCCGCGCTTAGCGCGGCGTATCTTATTTCAGCATTTCACGGAAAATTTTGTTTAAGACTGCGGGGTTTGCCTTGCCCTTTGATTTTTTCATAACGCAGCCTACTAAAGCTCCCACGGCTTTTTGATTGCCGCCTTTGAAGTCGGCAAAAGCTTTGGGATTTTCGCTTGCGGCCTCCTCGGCCCAGGTTTTTAGGAGGGCCTCGTCGCTCACCTGCGTTTGGCCTTCGGTCTCAATAAGTTCTTTTACCGTTTTGCCGCCGTCCCACGCTTTTGCAAAAACCTCTTTTGCCATCTTAACGGAAAGTTTGCCGCTCTCTATATAAGAGATAAGGCTTGCAAGTTCTTTAGGCGCAAGCGGGCAGGCGGATATATCTAAATTGCTTTCGTTTAATTTGCCCAAAATATCGGTGCCTATCCAGTTTGCCGCGGCCTTTGCTTTTGCGCCGCAGGCCAAAGCCCGCTCAAAATAATCGCACAGGGCTTTGGAGGAAGTCATCAAACCCGCGTCGTAGGGGGAAAGGGATAGAGTTTCCTCAAACTCTTTTCTTTTCTCGCCCGGATTTTTAGGCATGCTTTTTTTGATGTCTTCTATGCGCTTTTCGCTTAGAACAAGGGGCGGCAAATCCGGCTCGGGAAAATAGCGGTACTCCTGCGCGCTTTCTTTGCTGCGCATGGGTTTTGTTTCAAGCAGGACGTCGTCCCAAAGCCGCGTTTCCTGCGTTATTTTACCGCCGTTTTGCAATACTTTGCTTTGGCGCGAAATTTCATAGGCAAGAGCGTCTTTGACGGCCTTAAAAGAATTTAGGTTTTTAATTTCAATTCTTGTGCCAAACTCTTTTTGTCCTTTGGGGCGCAGAGATAAATTTACGTCAACGCGCAGTTCGCCTTTTTCCATATCGCAGGCGGAAATATCAAACCACTGCATAAGGCTTTTAAGCGCGGTAAGATAATCGCAGGCTTCCTGCGGGGAGGATATATCGGGTTCGGAAACTATTTCAAGCAACGGCACGCCGGAACGGTTTAAGTCTATAAGGGAGCAATCCTCCCCGTGTATTGATTTGCCGGCGTCTTCTTCCATATGGGCGCGCGTTATGCGGATTTTCTTTAACGCTGCGGCCGCGGAGGAGGAAGGTATCTCTATAAACCCGTGCTCGCAGATAGGTTTATCGTCCTGGGTTATCTGGTAGCCTTTTGGCAAATCGGGGTAAAAATAGTTTTTGCGCGCAAAAACGGAAGTTTTGTTTATCTTTGCGTTTAAGGCAAGGGCGGCTTTAACGGCCAGAGTCACCGCCTCCTGATTTATGGAGGGCAAAGCGCCTGGCTGCGCCGTGCATACGGGGCAAATTGCGGCGTTGGGCGCAAGTTCGCTTTTGGCGCCGGCGGGGCAGCGGCAGAACATTTTGCTTCTTGTCGCTGTCTGGATATGTATTTCCAAGCCTATTACGGATTCAAAATCTGTCTTTAAGTCTGTGTTCATATATTTAATATAATATCAAATATGGAGCATTCGTTCACTTATAAGAAAGGGGCTTTATCTTCCGTTATGTGCGGCGTGATAAGCAAAGTATTTGCCTTTGCGGTAAGCTTGCTTGTCGCTTTCTATTTCGGCGCAGACGGCAGAACAGACATTTATTTTTACCTCATCTTAATATGCGCTCTCTTAAACGGCTGGCTTCAGGGGATAAATATAAACCTTGTCCTGCCGGAGTTTATGCATATCCGCGCGCGTCGCGACCAAAGCGCGGCCGTTGATTTTGCCAATTTCTTTTTGTATTGCTATTTAATTTGCGCCGCCGCGCTTATACTTGTCTGCTGCTTTGCGCCGGAGCAGATTTTGGGGATTATTTCGGCTTTCAGCCCAGAGCAAGTTGCGCGCGCGCAGAACTTTGCCATTTTGGGCGCGGTGTACTTTTGCTCTTTTTTTATAATGACCTATTTGGTGTCGCTTAATGAAAGTTACAAGCTCTTTGGCATTTACTTCCTCTCACCGCTTAACTCGGCATTGCCGCTTCTTTTTTTGATTGCGACGCGTAAACTTGAAGCGCTTTTTGTAGGATACATAACCGCCTACCTTATACAAAGCGTCGCCTGTTTATACCGCTTAAATAAATACGCGGCGTGGCACTTTGGGTTTAAGAAAGTGGCATTCGGTAAAAAGTTTTTGCAGGATTTCCTTGCAAACCAGCCCAATACTTTTGCGTGGACTGCGTTGCTGTATACGCCTTTGATGCTTATATCTTCTTTACAGACGGGGCTTGTAAGCGCGGTTAATTACTGCCGCACGATTACAGACGCGCCGCTTGATATCCTTACCTCAAAAGTAAACGCGGTGGCCAAAGTTAAGCTTACGGCTGAAGCCGCGCAAAAAGATTTGGACTCCGTACGCCAAACGCTGATTTCTTCGGACTTGGCCTTAAGCGTAATTTTAATACCGGTCTGTGTATTTACGTCTTTTTTTGCGGCAGATATCGTGGAGCTGCTTTTTATGCGCGGAAACTTTGGGCCGCATGACGTTTTAAGCACGTCTTTATTTTTGAAAGCTTTTATTTTGGCCATACCGCTTGTTTCGCTTTCAAACAATATAGCCAATATGTTTACGGGCATGCGCATAGTGAAGGAACTTGTGCCGCCGTATTTGAGCCTTGCTCTTTTATATATAGGCTTATTTATTTTGGGCATAAAGTATTACGGGCCTTATTCTTATTCGGCCTTATTTTTGGCTCTTTATATTTCCAACACCGCGCTTAATGTTAAGACGGCAAAGAAATACGCGCCCTTTTTGGGCTACGGCGCGCATATAAGGCATATTTCTTTTTTGTTTCTGATAAGCTTTTTGTGCGCGGCTTTTACAAAATACATATTTTCCTTTTACGAAGGCTGCGTAATTGTTAGAATACTTATAAACGGGAGCTTTTTTGTGCTCCTTAACTTTGCGGTTTTATTCTTCTGCGGCGAAGTTAAAAAAATAGGGGAGATCTTACAAATAAAATGGAATTTACGGTAATATGCCCCGCCTATAATGCGCGGGACTTTATAATTGAAACTATAAAATCTGTTGAAAACCAAACGTACCAAAACTGGCAGATGATTATATTTGACGACGGCTCAACCGACGATACTTATAATATCTGCGCGCAGTTTTCGGCGCAAAATCCCAAAATAAGGCTCTTAAAACACGCAGACGGCGGCAATAAAGGCCTTAAGCAAACGCTTCTTTGCGCGCTTGAGTGCGTTAAAACGCAGTATATCGCTTTTTTGGAATGCGACGATTACTGGCATAAGGATTATCTTAAGGAGAAAGCGGCTTTTTTGCGGGGAAATCCTTCCTGCGCGGTGGTGTTTAATGCCGTTGAGCCCTTTGGCGAAAAAGAAAGAGTGCGCCGTCTTAAACTTTATTACTTTGCGCTTAATTTTTATCTGCGCCTGCGCCGGCCCTTTTGCCGGCTTTACGATTTGAAAGCGCCGCTGTTTTCTTTTAACGCGGTGCCCACGTTTTCCTGCATCTGCGCGCGGAGAGATGTTTTGGAAGGGCTTGATTTTTCTTCGCCTTTCAGGCCGTGGCTGGATTACTATCTCTGCGCGCAAATTGCGCTTAAACACAGATTTTGTTTTATGAAAAAGAAACTTACTTTTTGGCGGCTTCATACGGGCAGTTACACCATGCGCAGCCTCGGCGGTCTTAATGAAGGCGAAAAGAAATTCAGAAGCGCCCTTGCCAAAATATATAAAGAGGCGCTGCCGCCCTGGCGGTACTATTTTATAAAAACGTCGGACGCGGTGTACGGTTTTATTTTCAAAGTTTTTTTCTTAATTCCGTTTAAGTTTTTCTACCGCATTTTATCTTAGCTAAGGCCGCGCGAAGCAAACTATATACAAATTACGTCGTATTTTGTATAATATAGTTGCGGGGTGGAGAAGCCCGGTATCTCGCAAGGCCCATAACCTTGAGATCGCAGGTTCAAATCCTGCCCCCGCAATATATTTTGCCGCCCCAAAGGCGGCTTTTGTCATAAAAGGGGCAAAAATGCAGACGGGAGCAAAACCCTCAACCTACATAATTGACGGTCTTAATTTTGTCAGAAGCTACCTTCTAAAAACCCGTTACTCCGACGAAGAAGCCCTTATTTCCCAAACGGCTTTGTGGCTTGACGACCTGTCGCAGGGCGCGCTTTTAGGCAGTTCTTTTCGCCTGGTGCTTGACGGCGGATTTAGATATATCGGGCAGCGCAAAATGCCAAGGGTGGACGTAATTTTTGCCGAGGACAGAACCGCCGACGACATTATTTTTGAGCAGGCTTCTTATATGAGCCAAAACCGCCTGCGCGTGTGCGTGGTAACTTCCGACGGGGAACTTGCGCGCTCGCTTACCGAGCGCGGCGTAAAGACGGTTTCCTGCGCGCAGTTTTTCAAAGCTTTCTATTGATTTATTTTTTTCAGACGAAATAAAAAGCCGCCGCGTTAAAAGATAACGCGGCGGCTTAAATTTGGTGGACCCGAACGGGATTGAACCGATGACCTCCTGCATGCCATGCAGGCGCTCTCCCAGCTGAGCTACGGGCCCATATTTATATTTTAGCATAAAAGGCGTTTTGAAGACAACGAGCCCGCCCCGCCTTGACGTTAAAAGCCGTAATTATAAACAGGCGTTTTATAAATTTTAATATCAAAGCGGGATATGCAAAAATATCCCAAAAGCGGGGGTTTTAGTAAAAAGAATAGGTGCTCCAAGTCCCGTCTATGCCGCTGGTAGCGCTTCCCGTTACGGCTTTGCAGACGCGCTTTGCGCGTTCGTCCGTAGTAAGGGCGTAGCACATTTTGCCGCCGTACATATACATTGCGTTAAACCCGCTTTTAGCGGTGGTCAGGGCGCAGCCGCCGGTGGCGTTTGTATTAAAATAGCAATATCCCCAGTTAAAATAAATCCCGGTCTTGCCTTCGTTGATTGTTGTGTAAGGCAAACCGATGTCTAAAGCCGTAAAATCTATCGTATAACTGCCCGTTGCAAGCTTATATCTTTCATTGGCCGAAGCTATTGTCTTAGTTAAGTCCATTATGGTGGAATATTTAGCCTTATCGCGCGCAAGCTGATATTGCGGCAGGGCAATAGCGGCAAGTATGCCGATAATTAATACGACAATTAACATTTCAATTAAAGTGAAGCCTTTTTTCATACATAACTCCTAATACTGATATAGCTAGAGTTTATGAAAATTTTACCTGATACGCAAGATTAGTGCTCTACGCTCTCTGGTATCGTTTGGGCATACGCCTCAAACTTGAAAAACCGCGACAGCTTTCCACAAATGGGCGCTTAACGAACGGCTATGTCAACGGCAAGCTTTTTTGCGCGGCGAAGACGCGAGGCCGTCCGTTAAACGCCCATTTGTATTACCTTGTGTGATTTTCTGCTTTTGGATATAGTTTTGATTTTTTCCCAAGCGCAGCGTACCAACGAAGAAGGAAGTAGCGTGTCTTAGTTCTTCTGTTTAACCGAAGAAGCGAAGCTTGGGATTTGTGATTATTAGCTTATTTGCCAAAGGTGCGCCCAAGCGCACAACCAAAAAATTGGAAAATTGTGCGCCCGACATATCTGTCCTTAACACCATATGTCGTTATATGAATTGATATAATATAGTATCGGGGTATGGCTCAATGGTAGAGCGCTCGGTTTGGGACCGAGAGGTTCCCGGTTCAAGCCCGGGTACCCCGATATATTTACTTTTCACTCGGAGATGGCCGCCCTATGAGCCTTACAAAAAATCAAAAAGCTCTGCTCCCTTCTTATAATATTATCCATACGCCAAAACATTTTACCGCTAAAAAAACCGGTAAAAATACAAGCGAAATAATTTCAAAACCGATAAAAGCGCCTTTTGCTTTTGACAGTTTGGTCCTTTCGGTCAGCGCGCGGCTTGGCAAAAAAGCCTCCCTTCTTCTTTGCGCGGCGATAAAGACAAAAGAAGGCTGGTCGCCTTTTTACAAAATTGCGCAAATTTCGCGCGCGGGCAAAAACACTTTTGCAAACGCAAATGACGCTTACGCCTCAACCGATATTGATATTTTGTTGCCTAAAAAACCGGCGGAAGTTTTCAGATATAAAATAATAATTTTAGACGCGACGGCCTGCGCGAAAAGCGCGGCAAAAGTGGATTTAATTTGCGCCGCTTTAACGCGCTCAGGCGCAAAATACAATTCCGACCTTGCGCTTGAAACCCTTGGCTTAAAAGATTTTGAAATAAAAGTTCCCGCCTTAAGCCAGCACGCGGCCGCACAGAAAAGTTTGAGAAACCGCATATGCAGCCCCGCCGTTGTCTGTATGCTGCTTAATTATTACGGCAAAGCGGCCGCGCTTGAAGAAACGGCAAAAGAGGTTTTTGACAATTATAAAAAAATATACGGCGTTTGGCCGCTTAACAGCGTGCAGCTTGCGCAAAAAGGGCTTCTTGCCGTCGCGGCGCGTTGCTGCTCTCTTGCGCAGGCGGAGGGAGAATTGCTTAAAGCAAGACCTCTTGCCGTAAGCATTGCCTACAAAGCGGGGGAGTTAAAAAACGCCCCTCTTAAACAAACGCAAGGTCATTTTGTCCTTATAAGCGGCTTTGACGCAAAAGGAAACATAATTGCGCTGGATCCGGCCGCCAAAACCAAAGAAGGCGTAAGGCGCGTCTATGACAGAAAACAATTTGCCCGCGCATGGCTTAAAAATAAAAAAGGGCTTTGCTACGCGGCGGAGGATATCAAATGACTTTTTTTTACAAACGTTCTTTGCTCAAGATTTTTTTGCCGCTGCTGCCTTTTTTATTTTTAAGCGCGGCGGCCTGCAATAAGCCCGCTGCGCAAAACAAAACTTTGACCGCCGTCGTAAAAGGCGAGGTTGAAAGTTTGGACCCCGTCTTATCTTACGATGGCGTAACGCACGGCCTTTTGCTTAACGTTTACGACACGCTTATAAGGTTTAAGGGCGCCTCTCTTACGGAGTTTGAGCCTTCTTTAGCCAAAAGGGTGCCTACGCGCGAAAACGGCCTTATTTCCGAAGACGGCAAAACCTATAAATTTGAAATACGTGACGACATTAAATTTACAGACGGCACGCCCCTTACCGCCGAAGACGTTCTTTATTCCCTGCGCAGGTTTTTGATAAGCGATACGGCGGGCGGTCCCTCCAGCCTTCTGCTTGCGCCGCTTCTTGACGTTAACAGCACGCGCGACGATAACGGCAATATCATAATTACCTATCAGGATATAGAGCGCGCCGTAAGCCGCGACGGTAATACTATCATAATTACCTTAAACAAACCTTTTGCGCCGCTTTTGGGAATACTTGTGCGCTGGTCCTACGTCTTAAGCAAGGACTTTGCCGTAAAGGGAGGAGAGTGGGACGGTTCTGAGCAAAACTGGCAAAAATTTAATAACCGCCAAAAGGCCGACAGTTATTTATTTGACAAAGCCATGGGCAGCGGCCCTTTCAGCGTCAGGCGCTGGGATATTGCGGGCAAGAAGGTTTATCTTTCGGCAAATAAAAACTATTTTCGCGGCGCGCCAAAGCTTGATAGCGTGCAGATGTTTAGCATAGCCGAGCAAAGCACCATGCGCCTTATGCTTGAGAGCGCAGACGCCGACATTGCCGAAATTTCAGGCAGCTTTGCCGAGCAAATAGCGGGCAACCCCTCCGTCGTAGTGGAAGACGCTTTGCCGCGCCTTAAGACGGATCCCGTTATATTTTTTACCTTTGACATTAACCCTGAGGGCAACCCCGATATCGGCAGCGGACGTTTGGACGGACAAGGCATTGCCCCCGATTTTTTTAAGGACGTAAATATCCGCAAGGCTTTTGCCTACAGTTTTGATTATGACGCTTTTGTAAACCAGTCCATGAAAGGCAAGGCGCCGCGGGCCATAGGCCCCGTGCCGCCCGCGCTGCTTGATTACGGCGCAAACCCGCCTAAATATGATTTTGATTTGGATAAGGCGCGCCAATATTTTAAGCAGGCTTACGGCGGCGAGGTTTGGGACAAAGGATTTTCCTTCACGCTTACCTATAATACCGGCAGCGATTTGCGCCAAACCGCAGCCGAGATATTAAAACGCAATGTTGAAAGCCTCAATCCAAAGTTTAAGATTGAGTTAAGGGGAGTGCCGTGGGCCTCTTTTCTGGAGAAGACGCAGGCCCGCAAAATGCCGATGTGGGTGCGCGGCTGGATAGCAGATTATCCCGACGCCCATAATTTTGTCTTCCCGTTTTTAGACAGCGAAGGCAGATACGCCCTTGCCCAGGGTTTTAAGGACGAGCGTCTTGATAAACTTATAAAGCAGGCTTCCGCCGAAACCGACGCTAAAGCGCGGCAGGATTTATACCGTCAGATACACGCTTTAAGTTTTGAGGACGTTCCCCAGATTTATACCGTGCACTCCCCGGGCGTGTGGGTGTTTAGGAAGGAAGTTAAGGGGTTTGTGGATAATCCGGTGTTTATGGGGATTTATTTTTACCCGATGTATAAATAACCGTTTACTAACGGCAAACGGCATTTTGTGTTAACAGCAAATATATCGGGCGCACAATTTTCCATATTTGGGTAAATTTTTGCCTTCGTATCGCTAGCGTATCGTTTGGGCATTCGCCTCAAACTTCGCGATACGCGGCGCTAGCAGCCCGCGTGGCAGAGGAATAAACAAGCTTCAAGTACCCACGCGGTCTTTACGTCAGACAAAAATTTCCTCCAAATCTGAAAAACCGCGACGTCTTTTCACAAATGGGCGTTCCACGAACGGCTATGTCAACGGCAAGCTTTTTTGCAAGTAACGAATACTGGGTTTATTCCTGGGATTATGATACAATTTTAATATGTTATATAGACGCAAGATTATAATACAGGTTCTAAATGCTTTTGATATGCGTTTAGACAAGATAAACTTAATGAAGCTTCTTCTTATATTAGGCATAGAAGAGGGGGTTGAATGTTATGATTTTGTGCCATATAAAATGGGATGTTTTTCTTTTACTGCTTATGCAGACTTACGTGCTATGCATAGAGAAAAATTAATACAAGAAACAGAAAACTTTATTACTCTTAATAAATTTGACGAAACACTTTATGAAATAAAAGACAAAGACAAAGAAGCTATTGATAGATTGTCCTGTAGATTTAGAAATACCAGCAAAGAAAAGCTGATTTCCTACACATATAACAAATTCCCGTATTACGCATCAAAAAGTACTTTAAAAAATTTTATATCCCCGCAGCTTAAAGAAAAAATACAAACAATTGCACCTTCCAACAAAGGGATAGTTCTTTATACTATAGGATATGAGGGGAAAAGTCTTGAAAAGTATTTCAATTGCCTAATACAAAATGGAATAAAAACTTTGATTGATGTTCGTAAAAACTCTATAAGTATGAAGTACGGGTTTTCTGGCAGTACTTTAAAAAATTGTGCGGAAAGTTTGGGTATTAAATATGAGCATATGCCGTCTTTGGGTATTGTTTCCTCAAAGAGAAAGGACATCAGCACTTTTGATGATTATCAAAAACTTTTTTCAGATTATGAAGCAACGACAATAAAGAATAATAGCAAATATCTGAAAGAGATATTAAATATTTTGGTGCAGGATAAGGCTATAGCCATAACTTGTTTTGAAGCTGATTCTAATTATTGTCATCGCTCAAGAGTAGCAAAACATATAACAAAACTTCCTGGTTGGCAATACGAGGTTGCGCATCTATGATTTTATCCGGGAAGCAAAAAATACTTATTCTTGTTAAAACTTATCCTACACCTTCAAAAAAATATGATGAACTTGTTTGTACTGCTGGTATTACAGAAAACGGGCAATGGGTAAGAATATATCCTATTGAACTACGTAAGCTTCCTTATGATAAACAATACAGCAGATATGACTGGGTAGAGGTGCTTTTAGAACGTAGAACAGAGGATTTTAGAGCGGAAAGCTATCGTCCCAAGAGTGAGATTAATAAAATAGGGCATATAGATACGAAAAATGCTTGGCAGGAACGGAAAAAATTTGTCTTTCGAGCCCCTTTATATACAAATTTGGCAAAATTAATAACAGACTCCAAACCGAAGAAATTTACTTCTCTTGCATTATTTAAACCTAAAAAAATAAAAAGATTCTATTGGGAAGGAATTGAACGGGAGTGGAATAAAGAGGAGTCAAAACAACTGGAACTCTTTGCTAATACTGAATTCAAAAGAGTTCGCAAACTTCCGTATAGATTTAAATATGTTTTTGAAGATGAAAGAGGCGTAGAGTCAAAGTTGATGATAGAAGATTGGGAACTGGGGAGTTTATTTTGGAAGTATGCCGATAATAAAGGGGAGCTTTTCGCCTGCCAAAAAGTTAAAGAGCAATTTTTTGATAACTTTATAAACAATAAAGATTTGTATTTCTTTTTAGGGACTACTAGATCGAGACATAACACTTCAAAAAACCCATTTCTAATCGCTGGGGTATTTTACCCACCACTAGAAAAAATGGTCGAAAATGGCTTGTTTTAATTATTCAGCAGCAGCAATAGATAATTTGCGATTGAAACATTTGATTATTCCCACCTAAAACTATAGTACGCCCTAATAGGACGCTCTAACACGCTCCAATATGGTATAATGTTCTTGTATTAAATAATATATAGGAGAAGCCCCCTCCCGCTTGGTACCGGCATCACAGTTAACACTCCTCGCACGACAAACGCGGCGCCCTTACTCGGCAGGCAGTTAAAGGCTTAAATAATAATATGGCATTAACAAGCAAAGACAGAAAAGACATAATCTCAAAATTCCAGACTTCTGCGTCTGACACAGGCTCGCCTTCAGTTCAAGTTGCGCTCATTACCGAAAGAATTCAGTATATATCCCAACACTTAAAAGACAATCCTAAAGACTTTTCCGGCGAAAGAGGTTTAGTAAAACTCGTCGGACAGAGAAAGAGACTCTTGGCTTATCTTAAAAAACACGATTTCGCCAAGTATCAGCAACTGACCAAAGAACTTAACTTAAGGAAATAATAATCAATGACAAACAATAATATAACAAGCCTCAGCGTTGACGTCGGAGGCAAAACTATCTCGTTTGAAACGGGGTTAATGGCGAAACAATCCGACGGCGCTGTTGTGGCAAGACTCGGCGACACTATGGTTCTTGCCGCCGCCGTAAGCGATAAAAACCAAAAACCCGGGTTACAGGATTTTGTTCCTTTAACCGTAAACTATAAAGAAAGAACTTACGCCGCGGGCAAAATCCCCGGCGGTTTTTTTAAGAGGGAGGCAAGGCCCAGCAAGAAAGAAACTTTATCTTCCCGCTTAATTGACCGTTCCATGAGGCCGCTTTTCCCCCAGGGGTTTGCCTGCGAGGTCAATATTACCGCAATGGTAATTTCGGCCGACTGCGTAAATGACAGCGATGTTTTGAGCATAGCCGCCTCTTCCGCGGCAACAGTAATATCCTCCATACCTTTTACCACCCCCGTTGCGGGCGTAAGAGTAAACAGGGTAAACGGGCAATACATCGTAAACGCCACTATTGAAGAGCGCAAACAGGCCGATATGGACCTTGTAATTGCAGGCACCATGCAGGGCATTATGATGGTGGAGGGCGGCGCAAGCGAAGTGGACGAAGAATCTTTGGTAAAGGCAATTGAAATTGCCCACCCAGAAGTTAAAAAACTTTGTCAGGCGCAGCTTGATTTAAGGGCAAAATGCGGCAAAGAAAAATTTGAGTTCGCCGCCGAAACCCTGCCCCAAACCGTTTTGGATTTGGCAAACGCCAAATACCGCGGCGAGGTAAGCAAAATCCTCCACGAGTTTTGCGACAAGCAAACCCGCGACGTTAACGTCGCCAAACTTAAAGAAGCCTTAAAGGCCGAGCTTACCGAGCAGTATCCCGAGCAGGCCGCCGCTTACGGCGATTTTACCATGGAAATGCTTGCTTACGAAGAATCCCGCAAGATGGTTCTTGACGAGGGTGTGCGCGTTGACGGAAGGAAGACTGACCAGATACGCCCGCTCAGTTCCATAGTGGGCCTGCTGCCCAATGCGCACGGCTCCGCTTTGTTTACTAGAGGCCAGACGCAGGCGCTTGCCGTAGCCACTTTGGGCACCGGCGACGACGCGCAGATGATAGAAGGCCTTGACGAAACTTATGACGAAAAATTTATGCTGCACTATAACTTCCCTGGTTTTGCAACGGGTGAGTGCAAACCCGACAGAAGCCCCGGCAGACGCGAAATCGGCCACGGCGAACTTGCAAGACGCGCTTTGCTGCCTTTGCTGCCCAGCGAAGAGGATTTCCCTTATACCATAAGGGTTGTATCCGATATTATGGAGTCTAACGGTTCTTCTTCAATGGCAAGCGTTTGCGGAGGTTCTTTATCCCTCTTTGACGCCGGCGTCCCGATGAAAGCCGCCTGCAGCGGTATTGCAATGGGCCTTATAACGGAGGGCGATAAATACGCGGTCCTCTCCGACATCATGGGGCTTGAAGATCATTTGGGAGATATGGATTTCAAACTAACCGGATCGCGCAAGGGTATTACCGCTTTCCAGATGGACCTTAAACTTGCAAGCGGCATTTCGCTTGATATCTTAAGGAAAGCCATTGCCCAGGCGACGCGCGGCCGTATGTTCATTATGGATCATATGGAAAGCGTCATCAAAGAACCCAGACCTAATATCTCAAAGAATGCGCCGGTAATTTATACGCTTATGATACCGCAGGATAAAATAGGCGCCCTGATAGGCCCGGGCGGTAAAAATATTAAGCGCATCTGCGAAACCACCCAGTGCAAAATTGACGTTGATGAAAGCGGCAAAGTCTTAATCGCCGCCGCAAACGACGAGAAATTGCAGCAGGCTAAAGCCGAAGTGGAATTGCTGACCAAAGACGTTGAAGTCAATCAGATATACAAAGGCAAAGTCGTTTCCATACAGCCTTTCGGCGCGTTTGTGGAACTGCTGCCCGGCAAAGACGGGCTTTTGCATATATCCGAAATTGAAAAACACCGCATTAATAAGGTGGAAGACGTGCTTTCTTTGGGCGATGTCGTTGAGGTCAAAGTAGTTGAAATTGACAACAACGGCAAAGTGCGCCTCTCAAGAAAAGCATTGCTGAAATAAAATTTCAGTTTTTTGACAGCGCAGCGCGCGGACATTAAAAGAATGTCCGCGCGCTTTTTTGCGCGCAAGAAAATTTACGCTGTGCAAATTTTAACGCTCTTGGCTCAGGGACGCGTTTCCCGACGGTTTGCAAAAACCCGCCGCGCAAAAAAGCGGCCCTCCTTCTTCACGGGGAAGAAGGAGGGCGCCGTGCGCTGGTGCGGGCGGGACAATCCCGAGCCTTATGGCAGTTTTTTTGACGCTGTGCGTTTTATGGCGCAGCGCGGGCCTGGGATTGCCGGTCGGGGGCTGGAGATTACGATATTTAAGCCGTTTAAGGCTTGTGGCGTAGGGGCGTCGGAAGGTTTTTGGGAAGAGTTGATGGCGAGGTCGCACTTATGCATTAAATTTATATCGGCAAATGCGCGCAGACTGTCAAATTCAATGCCGTTTTTCAAAAAAATATTTTGCGCGTGTTCCTTAATGTCGGCGCTTAGGTTGCAGTCTTTGCCCGCGCGCAGCCAAAAAGAGCGCATTTCTTTGTTTAATGTTCTTGCCCCTTCCTGCCACCAAAGGGGGGCTGTTGTTTTAAGGTCTTTGCGCGTTTTTTGTATCTTATTTATCTTCTTTGAGTATTCGTTTAACGCGCGTTCAAACATATGGAGCAAAAAAAGTTTTTCCAAAGGCATTATGCTTACAGCATACCAGCGGGCGATAAAATAGTCCATAGTTTTCCTCTCATTTATTTTTTATTTAAGCCGTTTATTTTTCCTTCTTTCTTTATATCAACGTGCCATTGTTTTGTTTTGCCGAAATCTTTTGCGCCCGCCGCGGGAGGCGTTATGTCCTGCGTTTGTGCAAAGGCGCCGCTTATTTTATATGCGCCTATGCTGCAGCTTGGCGCGCCTTCAAAATATTTTTTTAGGGCTTCATCAATAAGGTTAAATTCCTTTGCGTAAGGCATAAGGTAGTGCCTTCTGTCCAAAAGTTCCAGCAAAATTTTATAAAGCTCGGCCCAGGTTCCTTGCGCGGGAATAAAAACTTCCGCTTTTTTGTTGTTGCAGTTTACAGACATATGCCGCACCTCTTTTTATACTGCCTTTGACTTCGCATTTTTTCAACCTTACACGGCAGCTTAATATCCGCAGGGAGGTGCCGCTTTTTTTGCGGCAGTTCCATTTAAGGTTTTGTTGGGAGAGCCGTCTCGCAATTGCAAAAAACTTTTGCAGTTGCTTTACCTGCGGATATTTAAGCCTTTTGCCGGATTTGAAAAAGGTCTTATTTCTAAAACCGTATCAAATCTGATACAATTGTATCAAACTATTTTTAATTTGTCAAATTTTCAGACGATAAAAAAGAATTGACATTTGATACTATATTTGTTAAAAAATAAGTAGGGCGTCCCGCTTTGCGGGGCAAAAGGGGGATATATGAACCTAGGACAAAAAATTGACCAGCTGCTTAAAACGACGGCTATGACAAAAGTTGAGCTTTCAAGAAGACTGGGACTTAAAGATTCCAGCGTGATATCCCATTGGGTAAAAAACCGTTTCAAACCCGACAGGGACAATATGGAAAAACTTTCCCATGTTTTTGAAAAGCCCGTTTCATATTTTGCAGACGACGCCTATACCTACGCCCCGCCGCGTACCGATGAGGAGGAACTGGCCGAAAAAAAGTTTTATGAGCTTCTTTCCTCCCTTCCGATAACAAAGCATATCGGCGTTTTATGCGAAGTTTCAAAAGAATATTTTGAACTTTCCTATTATTTCCAGCCGGAGGAATTTTTGCCCCTGCTGCTTGAGGTAAAAAACAAGCCGCCCTTTGCGCTTAAGATAGCCGATAAAAAAGCCTGCCCGTGGGCGCATAACGGGGAATATGCTATTTTCGTAAATACGGCAGAGCCGCCTTTGGGCAAACTTGTGCTTATAAAAGAGTACGGCGTCTACAGCATAAGAAAAATAATTAAGACGGGCAAAATGCTTATCTTAGAAGATAAAAGCGGCAAGCAGCGCAGAGTTAAAGCCGGCCGGGCGCAGATTATGGGTCATCTTTTGGCTTTCTACAGGAAGCCCGACGTTTAACGCGCCGCATTTTTTTGCTTTAATTTGTTTTCATTAATAGGACTTAAGGAGGTTTTATGTTTGCGACATTGATGTCAAAAACTTTTTTGCTTCTCGGGTTTTCTCTAGTGCTTGCTTATATCGGCGGCATAATTGCGCAGCGCTTTATGCAAAAAGTTCTGCAGTTTGGCGCGCCGCAAAAATTAAGAGGTGTTTTCTTAGGCGCAATCATAGTAAATGTAATCGCTTTTCTTGCGCTTATGTTCCTGCGCGCAAACATTAATTTAAGCCTGGTTTTGCTGGCGGCGTTTACGCTAAGCTCGGGTTTTACGCTGGGTTTTATAACATTTAGGAGGGGGGACGTAGCCGTAAAAGCGGCCGGCGTTACCGCGCTTACGGTTTTTTTGACCGCGCTTATCGCTATGTACAGCGGCCTTGATTTTACCTGGCTTGGCAAGTTTTTATTTTTTGCTTTGCTGGGCCTTATCGGCGTAAGCATAGTTACGCTTTTTGTGCGCATAAAAGAGGCGGCGCAAAAATTCTTTGCCGCTTTCGGCGTGCTTATCTTTACGGGATATCTGCTTTTTGATTTTAATCAGCTTTCAAAAGCAAAAACCATGCTGCCTAACACTTGGGAAACGGCTTTAACTTTTGCCGTTTCAATTTATCTGGATATAGTTAACCTGTTTTTGCAGCTGATGAATTTGATGTCTTCAAATAATTAAAATATGATTAACGCTGAAAATAAAACTTTGGAGCAAAGCGCAAAAGCTTTGCTTGAGGGCAAACATACCGCCGTCTCAAATATGGCCAATTTATCGGCTCTTATTTTTGAGCGCGTAAGCGGCCTTAACTGGGCCGGTTTTTATATTTTTGAAAACGGCGTTTTGACGCTGGGCCCTTTTCAGGGCAAGGCCGCTTGTACGGAAATAGATTTGTGCCGCGGCGTCTGCGGGAAGGCTGCAAAAGAAGGCAGAACCGTCGTAGTGGAGGACGTGCATAAATTTGAAGGCCATATCGCTTGCGACTGTGCAAGCAACAGCGAAATCGTCGTGCCGATACTGAAAAAAGACGGTTCTTTGTTCGGCGTTCTTGATATAGATTCCCCCCAGATTGCGCGCTTTGGCCCGCGCGAAAAAGAATTATTTGAAAGCCTTGCTGAAATTTTTAAGCAGGCCTGCGGCCTGTAATATTATCCTTTTTGGCGTATTTATATTTATTTTCTTACCGTCGGCAGTTTTGCAAAGAGGGCGGCTAATTTGTTATTATATAGAGGACCGCTTATTTAAGCGGTCTTAGTGAAAAATGCCGAGGTAGCTCAGTGGTAGAGCACTGGTCTGAAAAACCAGGTGTCGACAGTTCGATCCTGTCCCTCGGCATTTTTTTTGCTTCGGCTTTTGAGTTTGGGATTCGTTTTCGCGGGCTTAACTATCTGTTCGCTCACGCTCATTGCCGCGGTAGTCCGCGCCCGCTCAGGTCTCGCCCAAACTCAAAATCCTCGCAAAAAATCTGTCTTCTGTTTAACCAAAGAAAGCGAAGCTTGGAATTTGCGCAAATTAGCTTATTCTGTGTATGGCGCGCCGTTGGCGCGCGAGCCAAAAGAAAGCGAAGCTTGGAATTTGTGCAAATTAGATTATCCTGTGTATGGCGCGCCGTTGGCGCGCGAGCCAAGAAAAGCAAAAATGCTACAATATATCTGATTAAAAGACCAATTTATATTCCAAACGGATTTTATATGTCAATTACTATAGAAGAAATAAGAAAAATCGCCAAACTGGCCAAAATGGAAATTACCGATAAAGAGGCCGAGGCCTATGCCCGCCAGCTTGGCAACGTTCTGGACTGGGTGGAGGAGCTTAAAAGAGTGGATACTTCCTCCCCAAACGCCGTTTATGAACAGGCCGCGGCAAAAACGCACGACGATACCCCTGTAATTTTTGAAAACGCGGATAAAATAACGCGCGCTTTCAGCGAAAAAGAAAACTCTTTACTCAAGGTTAAAAAAGTTTTATGACTATTACCGAAATTGCAAAACAAATTAAAGAAGGCTCTTTAAGTGCGCTTGAAGCCGTGCAAAACAGCCTTGCCAAAATAAAAGAAACTAACCCAAAAACAAACGCTTTTCTAGAAGTTTTTGAAGAGGAAGCCCTCTTGCGCGCCAAACAAATTGATAAGAATCCCAAAGAAGGCGCGCTGTGCGGCGTGCCCGTTGCCATAAAAGATAATATTATGTACGAAGGGCACACCGTTTCCTGCGGGTCTAAAATGCTAGAAAATTATAAAGCGCCCTATAACGCTTTTGTTGTTGAAAAACTGCTTAAAGCCGGCGCAATAATTGTGGGCAGGACTAATATGGACGAGTTTGCAATGGGCTCTTCAAACGAAAATTCCGCCTTCGGCGCGGTAAAAAATCCCCTTGACTTGCAGCGCGTGCCGGGCGGCAGCTCCGGCGGAAGCGCGGCGGCCGTGGCCGCCAAAGCCGTACCGCTTGCGCTGGGCAGCGATACGGGCGGTTCAATACGCCAGCCGGCGGCTTTCTGCGGTTTATACGGCATAAAACCAACCTACGGGCGCGTTTCGCGCTACGGTCTTGTGGCGTTTGCCTCCAGCGCGGATCAGATAGGCGCTCTAACCCGCACCTCGGCGGACAGCGAACTTGCTTTAAGCGTTTTAAGCGGTTATGACGAAAAGGATTCCACCTCCGCGCAAAAAGAACCTTATTGCTTCGCGGCGGCGGACGTAAGCAACTTTACCGTCGGCATACCTAAGGAATTTTTTGAAAATCTTAATCCGCAGATTGCCAATGCGGTCATGGAAGCAAAAAAAGTTTTAGAAAAGGGGGGCGTTAAATTTAAGGATATTTCTTTGCCTTACGCAAAATACTCCTCCCCCTGTTATTACATTTTGACAAGCAGCGAGGCAAGTTCCAACTTAGCGCGCTTTGACGGTTTGAGATACGGCAAACACGTAGAAGCCGATAATTTGGAGCAGGCCTACTTAAAAGACAGGGCCTTCTTCGGGCCCGAGGTCAAGCGCAGGATAATGCTGGGCACCTATTCCCTTGCCAGCGCCCACGCGCAAGATTATTATAAAAAAGCGCAGGCCGTGCGCGCCTTGATAAGACGCGATTTTACGACATCCTTTTGCGGCCTTGACGCCATTTTAACGCCTTCAACGCCCAGCACCGCTTTTAAGATAGGAGAGAAAATTGACGATATCATATCCCTCTATCTTTCCGATTTATACACCGCGCCTGCCAATATCGCCGGCGTGCCAGCTTTAAGCGCGCCCTTTGGCAAAGACGATAAGAACCTGCCCATAGGCATACAATTTTATGGTAATTATTTTGAGGAAAATAAGATTTACGCTTTGGCAAAATACTTGGAAAAAACTAAATAAGGGGTTGTTATGGTAACGCCGGAATTTTCCTGCGGAGGGGTTGTTTTAGACGGAACAAAGGTGCTTCTTGTGCAGGTAAAAAGTATGAAAGGCCGCAAGATATGGACTTTCCCCAAAGGACATATAGAGGCTGGCGAAACGCCGCGCCAGGCCGCCCTGCGTGAAGTGCTTGAGGAAACGGGACACCGCGCCGCCATACTGCGCCCTCTTCTTAAAGTACGCTACGCTTTTACCTTGAAAGGGAAATATGTAAAGAAAGTGGTACAATGGTATCTAATGAAGAAGCTGGGGCGTATGGGCAAGCCCGATCCGTCCGAAATTTTGGCGGTAGGCTGGGTTTCCTTAAACAAAGCCAAAGAAAAAGTGGAATACCCCAGCGATATAAGACTGCTTGAAATTATAGAAAGTTCTCTGCCTTTGCACTATGCCGCCGCCGACGACAGCGACGGTTTTTGATAGAAAGTTTTTTTGCTTCTCGCAGTACCGAATACTTAAATAAACAGGGGTAATAAGTATGAAAATATCACATTATTTTGACAGGAACGGCCTTGCTGTTCGCGTAAAGGACAGGAGGGCGGCTTATCTTATTTCGTTCTTCGGCGGTTGGCTGGGAATGCATAAATTCTATCTGGGCAGGACTTTTTGGGGCGTAGTTTATTTGGTGCTTTCGTGGACTGTTGTTCCCGCAATCTTGGCCTTTATTGAAACTTTTATTTATTTCTTTATGACTGACGAAGAGTTTGACTACAAGTACAACCGCTAATTTAACTTGCGCGCTTTTTTTGACTCGCGCGCCAACGGCGCATGCAAGTAAGCTAATATTCGCAAAGTCCAAGCTTCGCTTTCTTTTGGCTGAGCGCTTGAGGCACGCTCAACAAGTAAGCTAATTTGTGCAAATGCCAAGCTTCGCTTCTTCGGTTAAACAGAAGAAAAAATCCCCCGAGCGTTGTTTGTTCGGGGGATTTTTTCAAACTTCTTTTAAGCGCGCGTAAAACTTTTTTTGCGCTTTTATTTTACGCCTTGAGGGCTTAGCTTTTAAGAGACGATAAATACTCTTCCAGCTTAGGTTTTATCGTGCTTACCTGCGGGCCGTAAATAACCTGCACGCCGTTGCCTTTTATCATTACGCCTAAGGCTCCGGTTTTCTTAAGGATGTCTTTACTTACCTTAGCGGTATCTAAGACGCTAAGGCGAAGCCTTGTCGCGCAGGCGTCAAGACTTTCCATATTCTCAACGCCGCCGAGGCCTTCTACTATAAGGGCCATTTTCTCGTCTTTGGAAACAGGGGCGGCGGCCGGCGCGGGAGTATTTACCGCAGCGGGGGCCGCTTGTTCTTTTTCGCCCTGCTTCTTGGCCAGATAGTCGGACTTAGTGTAGAGCTTTGATTCCTGCTCGTCGGGCTCTCTGCCGGGGGTTTCAAGGTTCCACTTCTTAATTACGAAGCAGAACATAAAATAATACATTATGAAATACGCCGCGTATATCGGCAGGAGCATAACCCAATTTGTCTTTGCGTTGCCCTGCAAAATGCCGTAAAGCGTAAGGTCTATTAACCCGCAGGAGAACGTCGTGCCTACCGCAATTTGGAAAACCTGCGTCAGCACAAAAGACAAACCCGCAAAGCAGCAGTGTATAACAAACAAGAACGGAGCCACAAATAAGAAAGTAAATTCAATAGGCTCCGTAATACCGGTAAGAAAAGAAGTTAACGCGGCGGAAAATAATAAACCCGCGACGATTTTCTTCTTTGTGGTCTTTGCCATATGATACATTGCCAAAGCCGCGCCGGGCAAACCGGCCATCATTATGGCGTATTTACCGCTCATAAATCTTGCCGCTTCAATGGAAAATTTATGCACGTCAGGCGAGGCCAGCTGGGCAAAGAAAATATTCTGCGCGCCGTAGACCATATGGCCGTCTATCATCATCGCGCCGCCCAAACCCGTCTGCCAGAAAGGCATATAAAACACGTGGTGCAGGCCGAAGGGGATTAAGATTCTCTCCATAAAACCAAAGATGAAAGTGCCCGCATAACCGGATTTTACGACCAGCTGCCCGCTTTCAAGTATAACATGCTGCACATAAGGCCACAGGACATAAGATATCGCGCCCACAAAAATAAAAGCGAAAGCCGATATTATAGGCACAAACCTTACCCCGCCGAAGAAGGAAAGCGTGACGGGAAGTTCAATTTTATAAAACCTGTTATGCAGCCAGGCGACGCCCAAACCGGTTATAATGCCGCCGAAGACGCCCATCTCCAAGGTTTGTATGCCAAGAACATTGCCTATCGTGCCCGCTACTACGGTGGACGCTAAAGCGCCGTCGGGCAAAATTTGGCCGGAAAAAACCAAAAGGCATTTTATAGTGGTATGCATTATTATAAATGCGATAGCGGCAGAAAGAACGGCAACGGCCTTTTCTTCCTTAGCCATACCAAGCGCAACAGCCATAGCAAATATTAAGGGCAAGTTTGCAAACACCGCGCCGCCGACAGAGCTCATTATCTGAAACACATAATTAAGCACCGTGCCCGCGCCCATAATATTTTCAAGCCCGTATTGCGCTATTGTGTTCGGGTTGGAAAAAGATGCGCCTATTCCCAGCAACAAGCCCGCAACGGGTAATATTGAAACCGGCAGAAAAAACGAACGCCCTACTTTTTGCAGAATAGTAAGGATTTCATTTCCTCCAGTTGATTTGAAAGACATAGTCTGCTCTCCGTTTATCAAAAATAGGCGTGAAATCACGCCACCTGCTTATTATATTAAATTTTGGTCTATAGAGCTTCGGCTAAAAAATTATTTCTTTTCGGGTTTCTTTTCGTAACCTACAGGGTGGTTTAAGATAAGCCTCTGCTTCTTGCCGTCAAGTTTCAGCATCTTTTCAAACTTATCTTTAGGCATTGAGCCTTGGGGCACTGTCGCAAGCCCCATGCCCGCGCAGAAAAGAGAAATATTTTGCGAAACTATGCCCGCGTCAATATCGGCCCATCTGGAATCTTCGGCCGCGTTGGCAACTATCAGTAAAGTTACGGGCGCGTTTCTTAAGCGGCAATCGTCTTTATTCTTAAATTCCAAAACCTTTTTTTTCGCGTTATAAAAATAGACGCCGTCTTTAAGACAGGCATAAATATCTATTTCCTGACGGTTCATCGCGCTGGGCGCGGTGCGTTTGCCTTCGGGGCGGTTGACGCCGTTTGCGGCCCAAAGCAAATTTGAGAGGGTTTGCAAATCAAGTTCCTTATCCTTAAACTCGCGGACGGATTTGCGCTCCGAGAGCGCGCTCATAACCGGCTTGCCCTTTTTGAGCTGCGGCTCTTTTAAGATGATATCTTCGGCGGCAAGCAGGGCAGAGGGCATAAAAACGGAAAATAAAAAGAAAGCCGTTATAAAACTGTTTATTTTTCTCATAGTAAAACTCCTTTTACGGACAAATTACAAACAAATATATAAGAAAATTATACATTAAACGCGCGCAATATGGTATAATATTTCAGGAATTAAATTTCCCGTTGTAAAGAGATCTGCCTTCGGTAATACGAAAGGCAGGGTTTTTTTCTCTTTATAATAAGGTTGTATTTTTGGTAAAATAATATATATGTACTCAATAATAGAAACTGGTGGAAAACAGTACTGGGTAAAACCAGGCCAAAATCTGCAGGTTGAAAAACTGGAAGCGGAAGCGGGTTCAACAGTAGAATTAAAAGTTCTATGGGCCGCCAACGAAGAAGGTACCTCGTCAGATGCCAAAGCCTCCAAAACGGCTAAGGTCACCGCTGAAGTCGTAAGACATTTACGCGGTCGCAAGATTATTGTATTCAAAAAACGGCCCAAAAAAGGGTATGAAAAAACCCAGGGCCACAGGCAGAATCTTACAGAAATTAAGATTAAAGAAATAATCTTATAACGGCAAGGTGAAAGACAATGGCACATACAAAAGCGCAGGGATCATCTTCTAACGGCAGGGACTCTCACGGTCAGAGGCTCGGCGTTAAAAGATACGGTTCCCAATATGTCAACGCCGGCGAGATTATTTTGAAGCAACGCGGTACAAAAATATTGCCGGGCAAAAATGTTTCCAAAGCAACGGACGACAGCCTATTTGCAAGGATTTCCGGAGTGGTTACCTTTGAATGGGCCCATAAGGGAAAGCAACAGGTCTCCGTTTATCCAAAGGAAGCAACAGCTAAAAAATAAAATTTTTTAGTAAGGAAAACGGGGGACCTTAAAAGTCCCCCGTTTTTTTATTTAGTCTTTATTATTTTAACAATTTATTATATTTTGATTTTCATTTTGTTTCATATTTTATATAAAAGGATTTCCATTATTTTCAATAATTTTATGTATAATAATATAATCGTCCGGATTTTTTTATATAACCTGTGTTCAAGCACGGGTAAGACTGTATTAAGCGGAGGAAATTAGATGACAGACATAGCAACAACACGTAAAGGACACCCGAAAGGCCTTTATATGCTCTTTATGGTTGAAATGTGGGAAAGGTTCAACTATTACGGCATGAGGGCTTTGCTCGCCTTGTTTATGATAAGCACCGTTATAGGCTTTTCAAAGGCGACATCAAGCAAAATCTACGGTATGTTTACCGCTCTTGTTTACTTGACGCCTGTTTTAGGCGGCTATTTGGCGGACAGATATATAGGCAAAAGGCATTCCATTACCATCGGCGCTTCAATGATGGCGCTGGGACAGTTTACCTTGGCTTCATATGAAATCATAAACCCTATAGTTGCCTTGGGCACAGGTTTAACCCTTATAATTTTTGGCAACGGATTCTTCAAGCCCAATATATCCACTATCGTGGGCGAGCTCTACGAGCCCAACGATCCCAGACGCGACGGCGGCTTTACGATATTTTATATGGGCATTAACGTAGGCGCCTTTATAGCTCCGTTTATCTGCGGCTATTTAGGCGAACCGACGGACCCTTCCAATATCCTTGAAGCTTACAAGTGGAAATACGGTTTTATGGCGGCCGGCACCGGTATGGTTGTAGGCCTGATATGGTATTTGGTTTCCCAGAAGAAATATTTGGGCAATATCGGGCTTTACCCCGCAGGGAAAAATCCCCAGGACGAGGCCCATAAAGAGGATATAAACCGCCCCTTGACGCAGGACGAAAAAGATAAAATCAAAGCAATATTCACGTTCGTGTTTTTTGCTGTCTTCTTCTTCGCCTTCTTTGAGCAGGCGGGAACTTCTCTTAACTTCTTTGCAAAAGAAGCCACGAACTTAACCCCCACGCTTCCTTTTATAGGGCAAGTTACGTTAAAAGCTTCTTATTTCCAGGCTATTAACCCGATATTTGTCGTGCTTCTTGCTCCTATTTTTGCAAAGATGTGGATTAAAATGGGCGACAAAGAAATATCCATACCCAACAAATTCGGCTGGGGCTTGTTCCTGCAGGGCGTAGGCTTTGTTGCCATCGCGGTAGGCGCAAGCATATACCTCAGCAAAGGGCCCGTAAGCGCAATATGGCTTGTGCTGGTTTACCTGTTTTGCACTATGGGCGAGCTTTGCTTATCTCCCGTTGGGCTTTCTATGGTTACCAAACTTGCGCCGGCCAAATTTATGTCGCTTTTAATGGGCGTTTGGCTGATGTCAAGCTTCTTTGGCAACCTGCTTGCGGGCTGGCTTGCAAGCTTTTACGAAGAATGGTCCCTTACAACCCTGTTCTCAGTGCCTGCGGTGTGCTCTATGGCCTTCGGCGTTATTATGTGGATAATGACAAAGAAAGTAAAGACCTGGATGCACGGCGTAAGATAAAAATAATTTGTACAAAAAACCCCGTCTTTTAGACGGGGTTTTTTATTGCCGTAATTAAAAAATATTTTTACCAGCGGCGGCGCAGCTCCTTTATTTTATCAAGAGCATCTTTTTTTGCCTCTCCGTAAAGGCGGTCAATAAAAGTCCTGCCGTAGAGGTGGTCAATTTCGTGCTGCAAAACTATCGCAAAGGGACCTGAGGTTTGTATTTCAACGGGCAGGCCGTTTTCGTTTAGGCATTTTACTTTTACTTCTTTTGCGCGCTCTATTTTTATCTCAAGCCCGGGGAAAGACAGGCAGCCTTCCTCGCTGTCCACAACGCCTTTTGAGGAGGAAATCTCCGGATTTATAAGCACATATCTTTTATAGAGGCGCTCGCTTTCGGGTTTTGAAGGGCCGTTTTCATCTACGGGCAGCATAATTACCGCCAAAGACATATTCAGCCCCACCTGAGGCGCGGCCAGCCCAACGCCCTGCATGGCAAGGCAGGTTTGCGTCATATCGTCAATTATTTTGGGCAGTTTGCTTTCCATCAAATTGAAATTTATGCGCTCGCATTTTTTTTCTAAAATATCTTCGCCGTATTTGCGGATTTTTAATATAGCCATTAGAATTTGTAGGAAACTTCCCTACCCTCCCATAAAATTTTGGCGGTCATGGGTATATGTTCCTGCATCTGTAAGACGCCCCAGGCCATAACAAGCCTCTCAAGCTGCTCATTGGCCCCGTAAGTGCCGCTTACGCCCATTACTATTTCCTGCGCTTTGGCTGCTATGGCTATTTGGCTTATGGCGTAAAAAGGTTCGTTGCTGCGCACCAAAACGGGAAATATCTGATGCCCGTATTTTTCCGCCAGCAAAATGACGTTTGTAAACAGTTCCTGCTCGTCTATTGTGGTTTTACTTTCGGTTTTGCCGACGCTCCAGTTATCAACGGGCTTTGCGTAGCAGACTATAACGTCGGTATCGTCGTCGTTAAGATTTTTTAACACTTCCTCCAGGTGGTATAAATTCTCCGGATCTTTTACGGGAACAAGTATGCGCTTTTCACGCGTAAGTTCTTTAAGCGCGTCGGTGAGATGTTCCACCGGCATTTCGTTTAATTTTTCGCGGTGGCCCTCTTCAAAAATTACGTTTGCTTTTTTCGCGTTTAGCTTTTCCGAAAAATGGAACACAAGGAAAATAAACGCCGCAAAACTCACGCCCGCTATGGTGGCTGTTTCTTTTGTAATTAAGTTTATTACCGCCAAAGCGATAATTACCAAAACCACCGCAATGCCGCCCACGGGGATATAATAGTGTCCCGCTTTTATGTTAAAGGGCATCATAAACTCGCGTTTTTGTTCGCGGTTTTTGAAACGCAAAACTACTATGGAGGTCATTTCCAGAACAAAACTCCAAAGCACGCCGAAGGCGTAAGCTTCGCCTATAAGATAAGTCTTTCCGCGCGATATTAAAATAACGATAATCTGCGTTATGCAAATCAGGTTGATGATATGATAGGTAGTGCCGTATTTGCGGTGGATTTTGCGGAACCAATCTGTTAGAATACCGGTTTCCGCCACGCGGTTTACGATGCCGTTTGCGCCTATGATGGAAGTGTTTACCGCCCCGCTTAACATCACTACGCCGGCTATAACTACGCCCGCCTGCAAAATAAGTTTGAGTATCTGCGGGCCGTTTAAGTGCATCACAAGACCGGCAAGAAGATTGTCATAATATTTTTCCGCAATTAAATCGGGGGGAATTATAAGCGAGGATAAAAACGTAAGCCCTCCCGTAAAAATAAAGGCGAAGATAAAAATAATTAAAGCCGCTTTTTTGAGATTTTCAATTTTCGGATATTCAATTTCCCGGTAGACTTGCGCCAAAGTTTCCAGCCCGCTCAGGGCTAAAACGGAATGGCCTAGGGCGATAAGCACGCCTATCCAGCCGATCTTTTGCATAAAAGGAATATCGGCGGCCCAGCCCAAAGACTGCTCGTTGAGCTGCGGCTTAAAAGGGGGCAGCGTTATGCTGCCGCGCTGAAATAAAGTTACCGCCGCCCAGACAAATAAAACGGCGCAGATGATTATTGAAAATTGTATTATCTTGGCGCTTTTTTCGCTGCTGTCTTCAATGCCTTTAATGTTCTGATACCAAAAATAAACTACTACGCCTATGGCAAAAATTACCGAAAACGCGTCGGAAGGTATGGCAAAGCCTATGCCGAAAGTCTCCATCGTGGAATTAAACAGGCCCGATAAATAGTGCCCGGCGGATAGTCCGCTTATAGGCCCCGTGAGCGCAAAATCAAATAAGATAGCGGCTGCCGCCGCCTTTGCCGCGTTTTCGCCGAGCCCGGCGTTTACAACAGGGAATATGCCGCCGCGCGTGAAGAGGGAGCAAGCCTCAATGTACATCATCAAAAGCAGGCCCGAGAACAGCATTATAGCCAAAATATACCACGGAAAAGCGGGGCCGAAAGCTTTCATCGCGATGCCGCCCACGTAAAACGCGCTTGAGCCGAAATCGCATAACACTACGGCCGCGGCGCGCCAAAAGGTGATGAAGGTAAGCATAGCCGTGGTAAGGACAACGACGCCTTTTATCTTAAACGGCCCGAATTGGGTTACGGAAAAATCGCGGTTCATAGTGGTGTCGGCTTAAAAATTAAGCTTTTTTAGGACTTCTTTTGCGTCTTGGCAGGCAGTTAACTCGTTGATGAAGGAGTCGTTAAAAGTCTCCGCCAAAGCGGCAAGAAGTTTTAAGTGCTGGGAAAAATACGCAGCCCCCGAAGGCGAAATAAATAAGAACATTACCTTTATAGGCAGGCCGTATTCATCTATAATGCCGTTTGGCAAAACAGCCAGCGCGGCTTCAAAAGCGGAAATATCTTCAATTCGCGCGTGGGGAAGGCTCAAACCGGTATCAAGCGTGGTGCTGATGCCTTCTTCTCTTTTTAAGACGGAGCGGAGCACTTCTTCCCCATCCGCTTCGCTTAAATCTTTACAGATGGAACTGACAAGCTTTGTCAAAAGCTCTTTTTTAGAAATTACGTCTTTGATTATAAAAACCCTGTCTTCCTTCAAAACCACAGGGATAGTTGCTTTCCCTAATGTCATATTAGAATTATATAGTACAAAATAATGAAGCTTCTATCAATAGCAGGGTACTAATTGAGATTATTAACTGCAAGAAAACAGCGGTTTGGTGTTAGGGGCGGATAGTATCAGGTGAACAATTTTCTGCTTTTGGGCTATTTTTGATTTTTTGCGTCGCTGGCGTACCGAGTTGTCGCTGCGCTCCCTTCTTCGTTGGTACGCTGCGCTCCGTAAAAATCAAAAATATATCCAAAATCAGAAAATCACACAAGGTGTTACAAACGAGCGTTCAACGAACGGCATGCGCGCCTTCGGCGCGCGAAGTAAAAAAACAAAGGGAAAAATGGTCCTCGCTTACCTTAATAAAAGGCGGCTGCGTTCTAAAGCACTTCTCAGTAGCAAACTTGCAGCGTTCGGCAAAACTGCAGCCTTCAAATATTTGGCCCGCCGCAGGCGGCGCGCCTTCAATTGCGGGCAGCCTGTCCCCGCTGGTTTGCAATGTCGCAAGCGAAGATAAAAGCCCCTTCGCATAAGGGTGCGCGGGATTATTAAAGAGAGCTTCTTTTTGCGCCGTTTCCACCTTTCTGCCGCCGTAGAGAACAAGCACTTTATGGGCGATATCGTTTACTATGGCAAGGTTATGGGTGATAAAAAGTATGGAAAGATTTTTTTGCTTCTGCAATTTTTTAAGCAGGTCAAGTATTTGTTTTTGCGTGGTCAAATCAAGGGCGGTGGTAGGCTCGTCTGCTATTAAAACGGCGGGGTTGCAGCAAAGGGCTAGTGCTATCATAACGCGCTGGCGCATGCCGCCGGAGAGCTGATGCGGATAAGAAAAAAGGAATTTCTTATCTATTTCCACATCCGATAAAATTTTCTCAGCTTTTTTTAAGGCTTCTTCGGAGGTTATTTTTTCGTGCGCTTTTAGCGTTTCTTTCATCAGATTAGCGACGGTAAAGACGGGATTTAGGGAAGTCATCGGATCCTGGAAAATCATCGCGATTTTTGCGCCGCGCACTTTACGCATTTCCTCCTCGCTTAATTTTAGGAGGTCAACTCCGTCCAGCAAAACCCTGCCGGTAACTTTTGCGCCTTCGGGCAAAACGCGGTTTAAGGCAAGCGCGCCTATGGTTTTGCCGCAGCCCGATTCCCCGACGACGGCAAGTATTTCGCCGTCTTTTAAGTCGTAGGATAAATTATGCAGAACGGTTATATAGCCGTCTTCGCCGGGCAGGCTCACAGACAGATTTTCCACTTTCAACATTACTCAATTATAGCAATTAAGTTCGCCAAGCGCGGGCGGCGCGTCGTGATTTATTTTATCGGCGCGGAAAGCACTTTTACCACCCTGTCCTGCACTTGAGATAGGAAAGGCAGCCTGGGCCCGTGTATATTTCCTGCAAGGGCCGATATTTCTTTAGGCACCCAATAGTTCCTGACAAGCGTGGGTTTTAAGCCGTTAAATTCAAGGGAAACCGTAGTCTTAATCGGGAAAAAATCCTTTGTGAACAAAGCCAAGTGGGCGTTAAGGCCGCCGCCTTTTAAGTCTTCGGGCAGTTTTATGCCCGGAAAGCGCGAATGCGGGTAAATGGTAGCCTT
>JAEWSL010000053.1 GCA_023398295.1 Elusimicrobiota bacterium
GCATATACGCATAATTGCCCGATAAAAACATAATCGCCAACACAAACATAAGCAACGGGCCCGCAACCCAGTTAAGCGTTAAAGAGAGGGCAAGAAGTTTTTTATTGGTAAATATTTTGGGGAGCTCCTCATATTTAACCTTGGCCAAAGGCGGGTACATCATCAGGATAAGCCCCATAGCCAGCGCAATGTTAGTGGTGCCGACGGATACTTTATCCATCGCCCCTTGAATGCCCGGGAAAAAATAGCCAAGCGCCACGCCAAAAGCCATAGCAAAAAATATCCATAAAGTAAGGTATTTATCTAAAAACTTCATTCTGATGTTAGTCATATTCTAAAACAGGAACTTGACGTTATATAAGGCCAAAAGTATAAAAATAATCCCCGTTATCCTCCTTGCATAGATTTCCCATGTTTTTATATTGTTGTACATATCGTTTATTTTTTTTATGCCAAACGCTATTAAAAAAGCAAATAATATTACCGGCAGCCCCGTGCCGATACCATAGGCCATAATTGAAATTACGCCTGCGTTATCCTGCATCAAACTGCCAAAGAACAACGCCGCAGATACGGGGCAAAACATCAGCGCGAAAACAAAACCAAGCCCGAAAGATCCGCCCAGGCCGAGTTTTCTTATTTTATCGGGGGCGGGCGTTTTTATATTTATGCCAAGCGCGCTTAATTTAATAATATCCAAAAGTATAAGGCCGATAAGGAGCAAAAAAGGTATCTCAAAATAAATGCCATAGTGCTGCAATCCCCAGGATATTACGGGCGCTTTTGCTATGCCCATTTTAAGCAGAAGTCCCAAAATTATGTAGAGGATAGTCCTGCCCGCCGTGTAAGCAAACCCGTGCAGCAAAACCAGCATAGGTTTATTTACTTCTTTTGACACAAAAGAAACGGCGGCGATATTTGTGGCCAGCGGGCACGGGCTTACAGACGTTAAAATACCCAGCCATAAAGAGGAAACTATAACCACGGGCACTCCATAAATTCCTTAGTCTGGGCTAAAATATAATCCTTAAATTTAGCGTCGTCTTTAACAAGCATCCAAACTTTGGGGAGAATCTTAAACCTTTTTATTTTACCGTCATCGCCGCGCTCCGCAAGCACTACGGAACTGGTGACCAGGCCAAAATCGGCAATAAAATGCTTGTTTTCCTTTTCTTCGGTGTTTATATCGGTGAAAGAAAGTTTTTTATCCGCAATATCTTTGGCGTAGGCGGTATTTATAATATCCCGCGTGTTTGCCTCTATTTTTCTGCAGGTAAAGCAGCGTCTTGTACCGTGGAAATAGTAAACCGCAAAAGGGGTTAATTTTTGCTCCGCCTTTGAAGGGGGCGGCGCCCCGTCCTTCGCCTGCGCCGCATATGCGGCGCAAGGGTAATGGCTAAGCAAAATCCCCGCAACGGCAAATAATAAGACGGTTATAACAGCCGCAAAAATCTTTTTCCCCATATTCTAAAACCTCTTTATAAATTATTTTATTTATTTTCGCCCGCGCAAACTTTTAATCTTTAAGCATATAAAACGGCTCACGTGATATTATAATAGCAAACGTATTGATATTTGTCAATATGACTATCAAATGCTTATCAAAAAAATGTCTTTGCCCGCCTTTTTGGCATCCTTTGCTTTTTGCTTGTATGTTTTTTTGTCTTCGGCAAAAGAAATTTTTTAATTTATATATCTGCTATATATCTGCAAATCTGCATATATATAAATTGCCCGTTTATGGAGCTCCGTTTTTTCCGCGGCGCGCCAGCCTCTTTCGCAGAGAGATATCAAACGAACTAAAATATAAAAAAAGCAAATATAATATTTGCTTTTTTTATAAAAATCCGCCGCAGCCCTGCTAAAATTATCCTTATAATATGCAGGCGGGGCAAACCCGGCCGTTACGGATATAACGCCGCTTCGCTAAAACCGTTTACCCCTTCGGTCGTAACCGCGGCCGTCGGCAACCAGTCTGGGTTTTCCATTGTCATCAAAACGCTGTTTGCGCGAGAAAAATTCTTTTTTTCCAAAACTTTTCCTGTCGCCAAAACTCTTTTTATCGCCAAACGATCTTTTGTTATCAAAATTTTTTCTGGGGCTGAAAGCTTCTCTTTTAGCAGAGGCGGCGGCGCTGTCTTCCATCAGTTTTACAACCTTTTCAAGCTGCTTGGATATGTTTTGCAGCTGCTCTAAAATCTCATTATCCATAATTATATCTCCTTACAGGCGTCTATTTAATAAAAACCAGACGCGCAAAAAATACTTATTTAGAAAAAAAGCCCCGCAGACAGTTTACTGCGGGGCCGGTTCATTAATATTTATAAAATTTATATTTTTTTAATATTAACGGCTTTGGGGCCTTTTTCGGAGTTAGTTACTTCAAACTCAACCTTTTGGCCTTCTGCCAAGGTCTTAAAACCTTCGCCTTGAATTTCTTGGTAGTGCGCAAATAAATCCGCAGAACCGTCTTCGGGGGTTATAAAGCCGTAGCCTTTTTGGTCGTTAAACCACTTAATTGTTCCTTTCGCCATTATGTTAATTACTTCCTTTTTTTAATTTTACTGCATAGGAATTTTTAATTGCTTAATAAATCCCTATATTTATATTATACTTTTTATTTAGATATTTTGCTTTATCTAGTATCCCTTCCTGCCGGGTTTCTTATCTGCGGTTCAGTTTGCTTCGGATATTTCCCAATTGCCATATGACGGGATTGCAACATCTTTATATTTCTAGAAAATATTACTGCAGCAAATATTTTATTTGAGATATCTTTGTTTGCGCAAGTATCTTGTCTTTCAGAACGCGGCTTTCCTTTACGGCCGCGTTTAATATCACGTCTTTTACCCGCAGTATTTCATTTGCGCTCATTGAAAAATTCCTGAGCCCCATGCCTAAAAGAAGGTTGACAGCTTTGATATCAGAGCAAAGCTCCCCGCACATGGATACTTCTATTTTATTTTTATCGGCCGTTTCTACCACTTTATTTATCGCGGCTAAAACCGCGGGGTTATAACTGTCGCAGAGGTTTTGGGTTTTTTCGTTGCCTCTGTCTGCGGCAAGGATATACTGCGTCAAATCGTTGGTGCCGATGGAAAAAAAGTCCGCCTCTTTTGCAAAGCTGTCGGCAAGCATTACCGAGGCGGGCGTTTCTATCATCATACCCGCCTTTATATTTTTGTCATACCCCAAATGTTGCGCGTCCAGCTCTTTTTTGCAATCCCGCAGTATCTTTTTTGCTTCAAGCAGCTCTTCCATATTTATTATCATCGGGAACATAACCTTTATGTTCTTATGTTTGCGCGAGGCAAGTAAAAGCGCTTTTAGCTGGGTTCTGAATATATCCTGCCGCTCAAGGCAAAATCTTATTCCCCTGCAGCCCAAAGAGGGATTGCACTCTTCCCCGATGCGCAAACAGGGCGCTTTCTTATCTGCGCCGATATCAAGAGTTCTTATCGTAACCGGATTAGGCGCAAAACTTTCAGACAAGCTTTCATAAACAACGGCTTGCTTTTCAAGACTGGGCAAAGAGTCGGACTGCATAAATAAAAATTCCGTCCTAAAGAGGCCCACCCCCTCGGCGTTATTGGCGAGGGCAATTTCAATTTCCTCTTTGCCAGCTATGTTGGCAAGCAGGGAAACTTTCACGCCGTCTTTTGTTTTTGTTTCTTTATTTTTAATACGCGCCAATTTTTTTGATTTTTCAATACTTTCCCGCTGTTTTTGTTTGTACAGGTTTAGAGTTTTTTCGTCGGGGTTAATGATAATTTCGGCGGCGGGGGAGTTTATTATTATAATATCCTTATCCTTTGTTTTATCCAAAAGCCCGCAAGCGCACATAACAAAACCCCGCGCAAAAGATTTTGCCAAAATGGCCGCGTGCGACGTTATGCCGCCTTTTTCCAGCGCAAAGCCTTTAATGCCGCTTATCTTCATGGCGGAAACCTGCGCGGGGGTTATGTCGCCCGCCACTATTACGCAATTTTTGGGAATGCAAGATATATCGCGCTGGTCTACGCCTAAAATATTTTTTATCCAGCGGCGGGCGACGTTTCTAAAATCGGCTGCTCTTTCCCTGAGGTATTCGTCCTGCAGGCTTTCTATTTCTTTGCAATTGTCCTCCGTCACCAGTAAAATGGCTTTGGGAGCGCGGTATTTAAGGGTTGTTATTTTGCGTTTAATTTCTTCAAATATTTCTTCGTCTTCTAAAATTGCGATATAGCCTTCAAATATTTTTAAGGCATCTTCGCTGATATGCGCTTTTGCGCTTTCCATAACTTCTAAAAGCTGATTTCTTGATTTTTCTTTTGCGGCTTCCAGGGCTTTGACCTCCGCGTCGGTATCGGCGCAGGGAAGGCCGGATATATCCAAATTGTCTTCTATAAATTTATAAACTTTGCCTATTACTATCTCGTTGCAGGCGGATAAGCCTTTTAATTTAATCATTTTTCAACCCGTCAATTTGTTATAACGTGCGCTAATTGTTCTATTACCGTATTTTCGTTTTTTCCGTTTATTACTATTTCCACTTCGGAATCTTTCATAATCCCCAGGGACAATATTTTTATGATAGATTTTCCGTTTACTTCTTTATTATTGGCTTTTAAGGTAATTTCTATGTCTGCCTCTTTTGCCAGTTTTACCAAATCCGCCGCCGGTCTTGTATGTATGGGCTTTGACGCAATCACTTTTTTTGATAACATTTGCTTTCCTTCCGCAGCAAGAGATATTTTCCACATTATAGCAAAATAAAGTAAAATTTCGGTGTCGGCATATATCGGCATAATATATTGGCATATATGGAAAATATAATATAATGTTTTAGTAAAACCAGCTTGAAGGAGCTTAGCTTATGAAAAAGATATTATTTGCATGCGCGTCGGCGATGTCAACTTCTATCGTGATGAACGCTTTGAAAAAAGAGGCCCAAAAAGAAGGCCTGGAGCTTGAAGTTGACGCCGTATCTCAGGTACAGATTGAAGAGAAGTTGGAAACCGGCTGGGATTTGATATTTTTAGCCCCCCAGATAAAACATAAATACGCCGAAGTAAAAGCAATAGCGGATAAAAAAAATATTACGGTGGAATGTATTTTCCCCCAAAATTATTCTCCTTTTGGGGTGGCGGGACTCTTAAAGCAGCTAAAAAACACCTTAAAAATACAATAAGCGGCGAGGAAGATACTATGGAAATGGAAGAAAGCATTTTCAGCATCATGTCTTTTGTCGGCGAAAGCAGGGATAACGTCAATAAAGCCCTTGACGCCGCGGAGAAAGAGGATTTCAAAAAAGCAGACGAGCTTATTAAGGAAAGCTGCAAAAGCATCTGTAAAGCCCACGACGTGCAAACAACGTTTATACAAAAGGAAGCGGGAAACGATAAAGTTCCCTTTTCCGTTTTGTTTGTGCACGCGCAGGATCATCTTATGACCGCCATAAGCGAAAGAGAAACCGCTTTAAGGCTTATTAACATCTATAAGAAAATAGCAAAAAAATAAGCCCCTCCCCGCCCAACACCGCGCACACGCGCGCAAGTTAAAAAATATAAACCCCCGAGTTAATTTAACTCGGGGGTTAACTTTCGGCAAACGGCCGCTTTTATGTATTTTGCGCTTCTCTAAGATGTTTTTCTTTTATAATTTCGGCTTCTTTTAACAGCTGTTGTTTATCCATTACTTTGATAAACGGGAACCAAATGCCCAAAACAACAGTAAAGTTAATCATCTGCAGAAGCACGCCTTTAATTGAATTTGTGGCCAAAAACGCGTTTAGGAATATAGGGGTGGTCCATGGAATGTTTACCCCCGTCGTTTTTGGGCAAAAACCTAATTTCATAGCCAGATAAGTTGTAATTACAACAACAACCGGCGCTAAAATAAACGGGATCAGGCACAGCGGGTTCATAACGATAGGCAGTCCGAAAATAACCGGCTCGTTAACGTTAAAAATACCCGCCGGCGTGGAAATTTTGGCTATGGACCTTAGGTGATTGCTTTTGGCA
>JAEWSL010000049.1 GCA_023398295.1 Elusimicrobiota bacterium
GGATATAGCCTCCTACGCAAAGCGCATTATAAGATTTAAGGACGGCGAAATTATTTCCGACGAGAAAAATGAAAACAGGACGGTGCCCTCGTGATAGATTTGCTTACCATAATAAAAATCGCGGCTAAAGCGATATGGATAAATAAAATGCGCTCCGTCTTGACGAGCCTGGGCATAATTATCGGCGTGTCAGCGGTAATCGTGATGCTTGCCGTGGGGGAAGGCTCTAAAAAAAGGATATCGGACCAGATGTCCAGCATGGGCAGCAATCTTTTGATGATACGCTCCGGTTCGGTTACAAGCAGCGGCGCGCGCGCGGGGCACGGCGCGCAGCCAACTTTGACGTTAAACGACGCCTATGCCATAGAAAAAAATGTGCCCAGCGTTGTGCAGGTGGCGCCCAGCGTTAACAGCACGGCGCAGATTGTTTACGGCAATCAAAATTGGTCCACAAGGATTACGGGCACAACGCCCTCGCTTTTCTACATAAGATCTTGGGACATTGAAAACGGCTCTTTGTTTACCCCCGACGAAGTGCGCCAAAGTGCAAATGTGGCGGTGCTCGGCAAAACGGTGGTGGAAAATCTTTTCGGCGTGGTGGATCCCGTCGGCAAAATGGTGCGCATAAACAATGTTCCTTTCAGGGTGGGCGGCGTGTTAAAAGAGATGGGGGAAAATTCTTTCGGCAGCGACCAGGACGATACGGTCATAGTTCCCATTACCACGGCGATGAAAAAACTTTCAGGCTCGCAGTTTGCGGGTACGGTGGGCAGCGTTATGGTGCAGGCCGCCTCCACCGACGATTTATCCAAGGCCGAGGAAGATATTACGCTTCTTCTGCGCCAGCGGCATAATATAACGGGTAAAAAGCAGGACGATTTTGTAGTGCGCAACCTTACCGAGATGATGGAAAGCGCCATGGAAGCAAATGAAACATTTTCTTTGCTGCTTGCCGCGATAGCTTCAATTTCTTTGCTGGTGGGCGGCATAGGCATTATGAACATAATGCTGGTGTCGGTTACGGAAAGAACGCGCGAGATAGGCATAAGAATGGCCATAGGCGCAAAGTCTTGGGACATACGCCTGCAGTTTTTGGTGGAAGCGCTTGTTTTATCTTTGAGCGGCGGCGTCTTGGGCATTTTGCTCGGCATGGGCATTTGCGCCGGCATGGCCGCGTTTGCGCCGGACTTTCTTCCTATTTTAATTACGCCCGTTCCTATGATAATTTCTTTTATCTTTTCGGGATTAGTGGGGGTGTTTTTTGGGTTTTATCCGGCGTATAAAGCTTCTATGCTGAACCCGATAGACGCTCTTCGCTTCGAATGATTAACTACATTTTGTGTTAAGAGCAGATATATCGGGCGCACAATTTTCCATATTTTGGTAAATTTTGATTTTTTTCAAGACTAGCGTAGCGAGTTGTCGCTTTGCTCCCTTCTTCGTTGGTACGCTGCGCTCCGTAAAAATCAAAAATATATCCAAAATCAGAAAATCACACAAGGTATTAAAAATAAGCGTTTAACGGACGGCACGCGCGTCTTCGCCGCGCAAAAAAAGCTTGCCGTTGACATAGCCGTTCGTGAAACGCCCATTTGTGAGAAGACGTCGCGGTTTTTCAGATTTGGAGGAAATTTTTGCTTGAACCGAAGGCCGCGTGGGTACTTGAAGCTTGTTTGTTCTTCTGCCACGCGGACTGGTTGCGCCGCGTATCGCGAAGTTTGAGGCGAATGCCCAAACGATACGCTAGCAACGGAAAAGCAAAAATTTACCCAAATATGGAAAATTGTGCGCCCGATATATCTGCCGTTAACACAAAATGTTGTTGTCGTCTTCTGTCGTTTAACCGAAGAAGCGAAGCTTGACATTTGCCATACTCAGCCTATTTGCTAAGGGTGCGCCTAAGCGCACAGCCAAAAAATTAACCCTGCTGCTGGTCGGAATAATCCTTAAGCATCTTAGTCCTGCTGGGGTGTCTTAACTTGCGTATGGCCTTGGCCTCAATTTGTCTAACGCGCTCACGCGTAACGTTAAACATTTTGCCCACTTCCTCAAGAGTGCGCGGGTAGCCCGATTCTATGCCAAAGCGCAGTTTTATTATCCGCGCCTCGCGCTCTGAGAGCGTTGCAAGCACGTCGGACACTTCCTGTTTGCGCAAAAAGTCCGTCGTAGAGGAGGAGGGGTTCGGCCCGCTTTTATCTTCAATAAAATCCTCAAGGTTGGAATCTTCGTCCTCGCCTATGGGGGTGGAAAGAGAAATAGGATCTTGCATAATCTTTAAGATGCCTTTAACTTTTTCCACCGAGATATGCATATGTTTTACATAATCTTCCAGCGTGGGCTCGCGTCCGTTTTCTTGGCGGAATTTATTTGCCACTTTGGTAAGTTTTGATACAAGTTCTTTCATATGCACGGGAATGCGTATGGTGTTTGCCTGGTCTGCAATGGCGCGGTTTATGCTTTGGCGTATCCACCACGTCGCGTAGGTGGAAAATTTGAAACCTCTTTTATACTCAAATTTTTCAACCGCTTTCATAAGACCAAGGCCGCCTTCCTGTATCAGGTCGGAAAGTTCAAGGTTAGAATTGACGTGTTTTTTTGCAATTGATACCACAAGCCTCAAATTTGCGCGGATAAGTTTAAGTTTGTCCTGCAAAATTTTGCTTTCAAAAAACTCTATGCGGCTGTTGAGGGATAAAAACTCCTGCTCCGATACGGGTAAAGACGCCACCAGTTTTTTATATCTGCTTTTTATGCCGTCAATATTTTCAATGGCTTTTGTAAGCTGTTCGTAATTTGCTTTGGTGAGTTTTTGCAGCTGGCTTTCCGTAATTTTTTTATTTTGAAACTGTTTTAAGTATTTTATAACCTCGGCATACGGGCCGAAGTATTCCTCAAAACGCTCAACGCTGTTTCTATGCTCGGTAATTTTATCGGCGATGTTTTTTATGCGGTTTGTAAGACGCTTGATTTTATTTTGGTTTAAGTTAAGCTTTATGATGCGCTCTACGACTTCTTTTTGTTTTTTCTCAAGCTGGCTGGTGTATTTGCTTAGCATAGCGTCAGACAAATTGGGTTTTCTTAAATCCTGCATCAGTTTGGTTATAACCTTTTCGCGAGAAGCTATAAAAGCGGCCGCTTTTTTAAGATGCTGGCGCATATTTGTAAGCTCGCGCTCTGTCCTTTTGCCGCGCGGCATAAGCTCTTTGGTGGTCATTTCCTCCTGATCGACAAGCTCCTCCCACGAGCATATTTCCCGCATTGTTATAGGGGATTCCAAAACAAGTTTTCTTAATTCTTTTTCCGTTTCGCGGATATTGCGGGCCAGCGTGATTTCCTCGTCGCGGGACAGCAGGGGCACCTTGCCCATTTCAGAGAGGTACATTCTTATGGAATTTGAAATATCCATGTTGGAGGCCCATTCTTCGGTATAAGCCTCTTTTTCGGCCATGGCGACGGCTTTATATTTTTTATTGTCAACTACCTGTATGCCCAAGTCTTCCAGAGTGCCCATAAGGCCGTCAATATCTTCCGTATTCATTGCAGAGGAAGTTAAAGACTTATTTATTTCTTCTAAGGTTAAATAACCCCCGTGTTCTTTTCCTATTTCAACTAATTCTTTGAAGGCTTTATTGTCTTGTGCCATAGTTTACGCTTACTCCCGTATTTATTATTCCGATTTTCTTAAGGCTTCAATCTTTTTTGATATATCAATTTGTTCTTGAAGCTTCTGCGCGGGTACTTGTCCGGCAGGGTAATTTTTGATTTCTTTTTTCAATAATTTCAATTCTTTTCCCAAAGTGTTTAATTTTATTCTCTTTACGTAATTTTCAATATCCTTAGACGGTTTTACGTCCTGCGGTTTTACCGCTTGCGCCAATTTGGAGATTAAAACCTGCTCGCGCGGCATCTTACCGGCCAAGATTATCGCCGCGTTGGAAGGTTTTTCTTGCTCCGCGTTTAAGGCGCGGACACCTTCTAGTATAGCCCATATCTGCGGATTTTCAATATCCTTTTTTTCTATGTCCGAACAAAGCCCGCAGTATTGCGGATAAGCCAAAAGCGTACTTATCAAATCTTCTTCAAAGGGCAGGGCGGGTATGTTTGACTGCTCCTCTTCGTTTTGCGCGGCGGGCGCGGCGGAGGGGGGATCCTGCTCCCTGTAATTATGCTCCTGATAATAAGCGTTTTGTTTTTGGGCGGCCCTAAGGGCTTTATTGACCTGATTTATCATAAGCTGCCCGCCTATGCCAAGGCGCTCTGCTGCGGTTTTTGCCCACTCGTGACGTATAATTTCATCGGGCTGGCGGCAAATTATATCTGCTATGGCAGTTGCCGTCTGCGCTTTTTGAGGCGGCGTTAAAGTTTTATCTTTCAGCAAAGAGTTAAGATGAAACGTTATTATATCAAGCGCGTTTTGCGCAAGGCTCTTAAAACTTTCCACGCCGTATTTTGTTATATACTCGTCGGGGTCAAGGCCGTCTGGCAGCGTAAGCACTTTGACGTAAATGCCGTTTTCAATTAAGATGACGGAGGCTTTTAACGCCGCGCTTTGCCCCGCCGCGTCGGGATCAAAGGTCAAAACCGCCTGATTTGCATAACGCTTGAGGAGTTTTGCGTGCTCGGCTGTAAAGGCCGTGCCCATTGGGGCGACGCAGTTTTCCGCGCCGGCCTGATGGGCCGCTATGACGTCCATATAGCCTTCAAGCAATATGGCGCAGTTTTCTTTGCGTATGGCATTTGCCGCAAAATTAAGCGCGTAAAGAACGCGGCTTTTTGAAAATAAATCCGTCTGGGGGGAATTTAGGTATTTGGGCTGGTTTTTATCCTCGCTCATAATACGCCCGCCAAAGGCGACTGTTTCGCCGCGATGGTTGAAAATGGGGAACATCAAGCGGTTGCGAAAGTAATCCGCCGTAACCGACTGCGGGCATAAACCTAAAGAGCGCAGTTCCTGCAAAGTTATGCCCTTTTGCAGGGCCGCGCGCGTAAGCCCGTCGGTAAAAGCAAGACCAAGCTGGAATTTTTCGGTTGTGTCTTCGGTCAAATTTCTTTGTTTAACATATAAGCGCGCGGTCTGGCCCTGCGGGCCAAGAAGCTGTTTGCGGTAGAAATTCTTTGCAAACTCCATTATTTTATAAAGACGCAGACGGGCTTTATCTTGTGCGTTTAGAGCCGCGCTCTGATGCCATTCTATGTTTGCGCGCGCGGCAAGTTTTTTTGCGGCTTCGGTGAAGGTTAAATTTTCAATTTTCATCAGGAACTTAAAGACGTCCCCGCCCGCATGGCAGCCAAAACAGTAGAAAAGGCCTTTATCAGGAGTAACCGAGAAGGAGGGCGTTTTTTCCTGATGGAACGGGCATCTTGCAAAATAGACGCGGCCCGATTTTTTTAGATTGGGCACATATTCGCGCACCAGTTCAAGGATATCGGTGCTTTCTCTTATCTTTACAAGCAGATTATCTTCCATTTGCGCGCGCCTTTGCGTCTATTTGCGTTGTATTTAGATAGTATTACGACGATAATATAAATACTGCTAAAGACACAACAGCCCGCCTTATACTTCTCTCTTAGAAAGGCGGACCATTGTGCGTTCAATTTTTCTTACTAAAAGCGTTTTCTTTTAGTGCGTCTCATTCTGCGCTGGGCTTCCTGAGATTTAAGTTTCCTCTTAACGCTGGGGGGAGTGTAGGTTTCCCTGCGTTTAATTTCGCGCAGGATACCGTTTTTCTCGCACTCTCTTTTGAAGCGTTTTAGGGCTTCTTCAAGATGCTCAGCGTCGCGTACTTTTACAAATACCATTAAGGGTTCACCACCTTGTCTTATGACGAAAAAATAAAATCAGCCCGGGGGCCACATCAGCCTGCGTCCGGCTAAAAAGTGATAGTGCATATGTCCTACGGTCTGCCCCGCGCCCTTACCGTTGTTTAAGACCAGCCTGTAGTCGGACACTTTATAAAGCTGCGCGATTTTTGCGGCGGCCAGTTGTATTTTGCCTATTAAGAAAACGTCGCCGTCGTCAGCCTCGCTTAGGCTGGGAATGTGCCTTGTAGGCACGAGTAAAATGTGAATGGGGGCCTGTGGATTTAAGTCTTTGAAAGCGACAAGATCCTCATCCTGATAGACGATTTTAGCGTTTATCTGCCCCGCAATTATTTTGCAGAATATGCAATTTGGATCTTGAACAGGCGGGGAGGAGAGTTCTTCCTCAAAATTTTCTTCTTCTAAGTTTTCTTCTTCCAATTCCATAGGGTTATTATACAAAATGTATAACATTTTGGGAAGTGCGCCCCCCTTAATGATTAACGGCGGTTTGGTGTTAACAGCGGCTAATCTCGGGCGCACAATTTTCCATTCTTTTGGTTGTGCGCTTGAGCGCACCCTTGGCAAATAAGCTAAGATTGGCAAATGCCAAGCTTCGCATTTACAATTAAACAGAAGAGTTAAGACGCGGCGCAACCAGTCCGCGTGGCAGAGCAGTAAACAAGCTTCAAGTACCCACGCGGTCTTTACGTCAGGCAAAAATTTCCTCCAAATCTGAAAAATCGCGACAGCTTATCACAAACGGGCGTTTAACGAACGGCTATGTCAATGGCAAGCCCCCTAACACATACGACCAGCGCGTCTTCGCCGCGTGTTTTGCCGTTATCAATTAGAGCCGTCTTTGCGCGAGGTCGGCAATTTGGGAAGGCAATGTCCTTCCCAAATTGCCGACACTCGGAAGCAATCTTCAATTCTTCCGTTGTAGTTTCTGTTGTTTAGTTGGAAAAGCGAAGCTTGGCATTTGCATTGCTTAGCTTATCCCGCATTTGGCACGCGTAAGCGTGCGAGTCAAAAAAGAAAGAACTTGACGTGCGTTTTTTTTTATACAATAAAGAAGAATGGCAGACCGCACAAATTAAGACAGTCGTGTTTTGTCTTAGTTTATTGCCGTTTGCATTTTTAGAGGGAATATGAAAGAAAACTTAATTAAGAAAAGTGTTGATAGAAAAGCCCATAGCGGGTTTACATTGATAGAGATGTTAATTGTCGTCTTAATTATCGGCATACTTGCGGCAATTGCTCTGCCGCAGTATCAAGTTGTGCGCGACAAGGCAAAATTTGCGACTATTAAAGACGCGGCAAGAGTATTAAAAGAAGCAAACGAAAGGTATTATCTGATGTACCAAAAATATACCGGCGAGATAGACGATTTGGACGTCTCTTTGCCTTATACTTCCAAAACAAGATACGAATCTTCCGCAACTTATACAAAAATAAGGTTTGACTGGGGCGCCTGTTTTATTCTTCCAATATCCTATACATACTGCACAATCAGCTCCCCCGACGTCGGCTATTTTCTATTTTATGATCGGCAATATCAGGGCAGGAAAGCCTGCTATTCCAAGGTAAACGATGAAAGGGCTGCGCGGCTTTGCCAAAAGGAAACGGGAAAAACCGAGAGGGAGGGGACAAGCTCCACCTACGATTTCTATTTCTACTAGTTTTTGCACGTCGCCAGGCAAGATTTTGCGCCGGTTTTTGCAGGTTTTATCGGCCCTGCGGTTAAACGGCTTTCTTAATATATATTGCAGACTTATTTTTTAGTAAAATATATCTATGTCAAAAACAGACAAAGCCAAAGCGGGCGCAAACTTAAAGTATTCCGCCAGCGGAACTTATGTTTACGATAAAACAACAGGCAAAGTGATAAAAATTTCAGACCAAGTGCCTTCCCTCAAAAAGAAAGAAGGCTGCTGCGGCTGCGACGGCCCGTGCCATTGCCATCATCACTAAGCCGCTTAAATTAAAAAAGGAAAATAAGAAAATTTATATGACGGAAAATAATCCACAAAACAATCAAAGTCAAATGCAGCCTGCCGTGCAAAATAATCCAAACCGCCGTCCGCAAAGTAAAGGGCGTTACCGCAGAGCGCAGAACGCAAAGCCCAAGCGGCAGCAAGACGCTCAAAATAAGCCCGCCAAGCCGCGCCGCAATCCGCTTGAGGGCGGTCAGGGCAGAAGGCCTTTTTATCACCGCAATCCTACGGCGGGCGAGAAGCTTGTTGATAATATCAGCTCCCTGATTTCGCACAGTATAAAGAATTTTGTTTTTTGTATATTTGTATCCGTTTCACTTTTTTGCGTGGGCGGGTATTTTATGTTTGAGCGGGGGTTTTTGGCGTGGGGATACTCGCTTTGGTTTTTGATTTTGGCGGGCTGTTTTATTTTTGGCGCGTCGGCCCTTTTTGGTCTTATCTACGGGGTGGCGATGGCCGCTTTATATACCGTGAAAAGCTTTTCGCAAAATATAGGCGCGCTCGTGCGCGAAACGGTAAACAGAGTCAAAAACTCCATTGAAAGCAAGATAGATAACGTTGAAGGCAGCATTTCAAGAAGCGAGGTTATCGGCGTTATTAAACAGGCTTTTGAAGAGCTCGTCCAAAATATAAAACGCTACGCGCGCCGCACGGCCGCAGGCGTTTTGGCTGTTGGCATTTTAGGCGGGGCGATATATCTGGCGAGAAATTTCCTTATAAAAAGCGCTGTTAAAATAAAAAATAAGGCGGAGTTCTTTACTTTACTCTCTGCGCGCACGGCCCTTATCTTAGCGGTAATTCTTAACTTGACTTTCTTTGCAAAACTGGGGATATTTATAGGCTATCTTTTGGGTATTATGCTTTTAATGGCGCAGTTTCTGATAGCCTTTACTTTGATGTAAGCCTGCCGCAGCGCGCTGCGGCGCGGCGTACGCCTGAGGCAAAAAATACGTCGGGGGAGCTATGAAGAAAATAATAAGAAATTCTTTAGTCTTGTTTCTTCTTTTTCTGCTGAGCGCGTCCCTGCCCGCAGAAGCGTTTTCTTTTTTCAAAAGAAGCGATAAAAAATCTTCCAAGACAAATGCGTCCCAGGACGTCGGCAAAAGCTCTGCGGGCGCAAAGGCAGTTCCAAGCGCCGGTATCGGCGCAAAGGGCGGCAAAAAATCAAATAATTTCAAGAGTTCCCAAAAAGACAAAAGCGCAAAAGATAAAGAAAAACCCTTAGAAGACAAAAAAACAAACCCCGCCGAAGCCGCCAAAGAAGCAAAGAAATATTACGCCCAGGCTCTTAAAACGCAGGACTTAAACGAGCAAATCAAATTATATTCCAAAGCTTTGCAGCTTGCCCCCGCTTTTACGGCGGCCTATCACCGCCGCGCAGATGCGTACAAAGAGCAGGGCCGCATAAAAAAAGCCATGGCCGATTATTCCAAAGCCATAGCCCTTTCGCCTAAAGACGCTTTCAAATATTATGCGCGCGCGCTTGCCTATATGCAGCAGCAAAATTACGCCTCGGCCGCAGAAGACCTTACAAAAGCCGTTGCCCTTAAGAAAAATTACGACTATTTTTACTATCAGCGCGCGCAGGCTTTTATGGCTTTGGAAAAATATAAAAGCGCGCTTAAAGATATTGATAAGATAAAAGATAAAGAGGGAGTAAAAAATAATCCCGCGCTTGAAGGCGAACTTATTTTTATGGAGGGCAAAATACAATTTGCTCTTTACAATTACGACGCCGCGCGCAGGGATTTTGAGCATATTCTGGCCCGTAATCCCGACGATACGCAATCCCTGGTTTATCTTGGCAGGATAGAGCTTGCCAACGAACGCTATGACGAAGCCGTTTCCTATTTCAGCAAAGCGCTTAACAGAAGCGGCGACGATGAAAACGCGCTTCGCCTGCGCGCGGCGGCCTATAAGGAAACCAAGCAGTTTGACCAGGCTCTAGAGGATTATACCGCCCTTTTATCCCTAAAAGAGGATTACGCCCATTATAACCGCCGCGGTCTTGTTTACGAACAGATTGACGACTGGCCCATGGCCGCGCAGGATTACTCAAAGGCCATAGAATTAAATCCAAAGTGGGCCATAGCCTATAACAACAGGGGATACGCTTATATGAAGATGAAAGAATATAAAAAAGCGTTTAACGATTTTGAAACTTCTCTTAAACTTCTGCCGCTTCGCACGACGTATATCAATCTGGCCGGCTATTACTGGACGGTTAAGAAAGACAAGAAAGACATGTAC
>JAEWSL010000055.1 GCA_023398295.1 Elusimicrobiota bacterium
CAATACAGGCAATAACAGGTTTTCGCCCGCTTTTTTCAGCGGGAAAAAAGTTTTTATAACGGGCCACACCGGTTTTAAGGGCTCTTGGCTAAGCCGAATACTGCTGCTTTGCGGCGCAAAAATAAAAGGATATGCCCTTGCGCCAAATACCGAGCCCGCCCTCTTTGACCTGCTTGATTTGCAGGATAATATGGAAAGCGTTGCGGCCGATATCCGCGACGGAGAAACTTTGGAAAAAGAAGTTTTGTCCTTTAAGCCAGATATAATTTTCCATCTGGCGGCCCAGCCTTTGGTAAGGCTTTCTTACAGCGAGCCGCTTTTAACTTTTGAAACAAACGTCATCGGCACGGCAAACTTATTTGAAGCCGCCCGCAAAACGGACAGCGCAAAAGTAATCGTCAACATTACCACCGATAAATGCTATGAAAACAAGGAAACGCCCGTCCCGTATAAAGAAGACGATAAGCTGGGCGGATACGACCCTTACTCAGCCAGCAAAGCGATGTCGGAGCTGGTTACAAGCTGCTACAGAAATTCTTTTTTCAACCCGCAGGCGTACGGCGCGCACGGGCAGTCTGTTTCCAGCTGCCGCGCGGGGAATGTAATCGGCGGGGGGGATTTTGCCCTTGACCGCATTATTCCCGACTGCGCCCGCGCGCTAACTCAAAACAAGAACATAATTTTGCGCAACCCCTCCGCCACGCGCCCGTGGCAGCACGTCCTAGAGCCGCTTTTTGCCTATATGCTTTTGGCGCAAAAAATGTGGGGCTGCCCGCAGTTTGGCGGCGGGTGGAACTTTGGGCCAAACACGCAGGAAAACCTGACGGTGGAAGATGTCGTCAAGCAATTTATTAAAACCTGGGGCGGCGGGAATTACAAAGTGGAGCCCGACGGCAAATTGCACGAAGCGCACCTTTTGCACCTTGACATCACAAAAGCAAAAACGCTTTTGAGGTGGAAACCCGTTTATGATTTTAACGAGGCCATAACTCTAACCGCGCTTTGGTATAAAGCTTTTTACGACGGGCAGGATATAAAAGTCCTCACCGAAAAACAAATAAAAGATTATATGGGGAAATTATAAATTATGCAAAATTTTTACAGAAGTCTTGTCAAATATTTCGGCAGAAAATATTTTTTTGCCGCGCAAAAAGCAAAACTTGCCTGCGCGCGCCGCTACGCGCCGCCTTCGGGCAAGGTTTTGGGCGTTGAAGAACTTGACAATATGCTTGACGCCAGCATGGATATGTGGCTTACGGCGGGGCGTTTCAGCGAACAATTTGAAAAAGAATTCGCAAAAAAGCTGGGCGTAAAATATGCGCTTATAGTAAACTCGGGCTCGTCTGCAAACCTGCTTGCTTTAAGCGCAACTACTTCCCACAAACTCGGGGAAAGACGCTTAAAAGCGGGGGACGAGGTTATAACTTTAGCCGCGGGATTTCCCACGACAGTAGCTCCCCTCCCGCAAAACGGCCTTATACCCGTTTTTGTTGACGCCGACGTCAAAACCCACAATGTGGATATAACCGCGCTTGAGGGCGCCCTTACGTCTAAAACAAAAGCTGTTTTCATGGCGCATACGCTGGGCAATCCTTTCAATATTACGGCCGTGCAGGCTTTTTGCAAAAAACATAATTTGTGGTTTATAGAAGATTCCTGCGACGCCCTTGGCGCAAAGTGGGAGGGCAAATACTGCGGCTCTTACGGCGATATAGGCACTTTCAGTTTTTATCCCGCGCATCATATTGCCATGGGCGAGGGCGGCGCAGTTGTTACAAACGACCAGAAATTATACCGCATTCTCCTATCCCTGCGCGACTGGGGGAGGGACTGCTGGTGCCAAACCGGCAAAGATAATACCTGCTCCAAACGTTTTGCCATGCAACTTGGCAAGCTGCCTTTCGGCTATGACCATAAATATACCTATTCCCACCTGGGATATAACTTTAAGACGGGGGACTGGGCTGCGGCCTGCGGCCTTGCGCAGTTAAAGAAGCTGGACGGCTTTGTAGAACAGCGGCGTAAAAACTTCAATAAACTTTATATGATGTTAAAACCTTTTGAGGATTATTTTATCTTACCCTCGTGGGAAAAAGAGGCAAGCCCAAGCTGGTTTGGCTTTCTTCTTACAATCAAAGACGACGCGGGTTTTAGCAAGACGGATTTTTGCAAATACCTTGAGGACAGCGGCGTGGGCACGCGCAGTCTGTTTGCGGGCAATATTTTGCGCCAGCCCTGCTTTTGCGAAGACGACATTAAGCTGCGCATCGGCGGGGGGCCTCTGCAAAATTCCCGCGACTTAAGCGAGCAGGATTTTGCAAAACTGCCCGCCACGGAGTATATTATGCGCGGCAGTTTTTGGCTGGGCGTCTGGCCGGGTTTAAGGGAAGAGGATTTTGAAAGAGTGCCCGCGCTTTTTGAAAAATTTACAAAAAATATGGCGGCAAAGAAAAAGTAGGATAAAATGAAAAAGAAGATACTTATAACGGGCTCCGGCGGGTTTATCGGCAGGAATATTATGGAAAGTTTCCTGCCCGAAAAATATGATTTTACCGTCTTAAAAAGCAGCCAGGTTAATTTGCTTGAGGAGGGGGCCGTAAATAACTTTTTCAAAGGCAGATATTTTGACGCGCTTTTGCATGTTGCCTGCAAACCCGGACACCGCAACGCCTGCGACGGGACAAATATTTTCTACTCAAACGTAAGAATTTTTGAAAATCTGGCAAGGCACACAGATAAAATCGGGCGGTTTATAAATTTCGGCTCCGGCGCAATTTACGATAATTCCCAGGACGTGCGCCAAGCCCGCGAGGAAGACGCTTTTTTGCGTCTGCCCCAAGACGAGCACGGCTTTTGCAAATACGTCGTGCAAAAGCGCATTTTAACGCTGTCTGATTTTGTGGACTTAAATATTTTCGGCATTTTTGGCAAATACGAAGATTGGGAAATCCGCTTTATTTCAAACTGCATCGCAAAGACGCTTTTTGATATGCCGCCGACATTAAGGCGCGACAGGATTTTCAGCTATCTTTTTGTGGAGGATTTGCCCCCGATTTTAGATTTTTTCATATCGGCGAGCGCGCTTAAACATAAGGCCTATAATATCACGCCCGACGGGGAAGTAAGCTTAAAAGAAGCGGCAAAGACCGTGCTTGAAATTTCGGGCAAAAATTTGGAACTTAAGACGGCGCAGGAAGGTTTTGGGCCGTCATACAGCGGCTCAAACGCGCGGCTTAAAGGAGAATTTAGCGAAGCAAAATTTACCCCGTTAGCCGCGGCGGTCGGCAAGCTTTACAATTGGTATAGGGAAAATAAAAATATGCTGGATAAAGAATTGCTAGAATATAATAAATAAGGATTTAAGGAGACATTATGAATACACTTGAAAAACAAATGGTAAAAACTTTAGCCGATTTAAGAACGTTTCATCACGTTCTGGGGGTTAAGGCGGAATTTGAGGCCGAAGGCACCCGTCTTGAAGAGGCCATGCGTCTTAAAGAAGTTGTTACAAAAGCCGGGCTTGATTTGACCATCAAAATCGGCGGCTGCGAAGCCGTAAAAGATATGTATGACGCTAAGGTTATAGGCGTAAATACCATTGTGGCTCCTATGATAGAAAGTCCTTACGCAATGAAAAAATACGTACAGTGCACAAAAATGGTATTTCACGATTATCAAGATATCAAATTTCTCTTCAACCTTGAAACCGAGACGGGCTATAAAAATTTGGACACTATGCTTGCCTCAAAAGAAATGAAAGATATAGACGGCATAGTCCTCGGACGGGTAGATATGACGGGTTCTTTGGGAATGTCAAGGGAAGATATTAACAACGAAGAAATTTTCAAGATCTGCCGCGACGTAGCCCAAAAAACGCTGGCTCATAAGAAAGAGCTTGTAATAGGCGGGGGGGTATCGGCGCAGTCTCTGCCGTTTTTTGCAAAACTGCCCGAAGGCGCGCTTAACAGATTTGAAACCCGCAAAATCATCTTTGACGCGCAGGCTATGCTTAAAGATAAAAACGCCGAAAAAGGCATCTTAAAAGCCGTCGGCTTTGAGTTAATGTGGCTGAAAAATAAACGCGATTTTTACGGCACCATTCATCTGGAAGACGCAAAACGCATAGATATGCTTGAAGCAAGATACAAGAAACTTATAGAAGAAGCCGGCGGACATATACAATAAAATGATAAAGGTATCCGATTATATAGCCCGCCGCCTCCAAGAGGCCTGTAAAGCACGCGCAGTATTTATGATTTCAGGCGGCGGCGCTATGCATCTTAACGACAGCTTCGGCAAAAGCAAAATAAAATATATCTGCAATCATAACGAACAGGCTACCGCTATTTCAGCCGAGGGCTACGCGCGTTTGGGGCAAAAACTTGCCGTCGCAAACGTAACAACGGGCCCCGGCGGGTTAAACTGCCTAAACGGCGTCTTTGGCGCGTGGACAGACAGCGCAAGCGTCCTCTTTATTTCCGGTCAGGTTAAGCGCGCCACCACTTTGGCAAGCTGCTGCCAAATCCCTCTTAGACAGCTTGGCGACCAGGAAGCCGATATCATACCCATAGTAAGCCGCCTCACAAAATACGCCGTAAGCGTAACAAAGCCCGAGGACATCAAATATCATTTGGATAAAGCCGTTTATCTTGCTCTTAACGGCAGAAAGGGCCCCGTCTGGCTTGATATCCCCTTAGACGTGCAGGCCGCTTTTATTGACGAAAATAAATTAAAATCTTTTACTC
>JAEWSL010000002.1 GCA_023398295.1 Elusimicrobiota bacterium
ACCGCCCGTGATATCTTTTGTGCCGCCGGCTTCTTTTGCTATCTTGGCAAGAATATCGCCGCCGCGGACTTCTTCGCCGCTGTCTACAAGCAAAATAGTGTCAATGGGCAGAGGATAAGTAAATTTATCTTTTTTGCCCTCTATTACAACACGCGGATTTTTGCGCGCGGTTTTGCTGGCCGTTATCTTACGTTCAATGATACCGGTAACTTTGTTTCTCTCTTCCTGAAGCGTAATACCTTCCTGCACGTCAAGAAGTTTTATCACGCCGTCAATTTCGGAGATAACGGGCAGGGAGTGCGGGTCCCACTCGGCCATAAGAGCGTCTTTTTCAACCGCCGATTTGTCGGCGGCAAACAATCTTGCGCCGTAGGGAATCTTATATTCCTTAACCGCGCCTTTTTCGCCCTCTACAAAGATAGAACCGTTTCTTGACACCACTACTTTATTTTCAAACTGGTCGGTAATAGTCTTAATGTCTTTGAAGACCGCTTTACCCGCAATTTCCGCCGCGGCCTGGGAGCGGCTTAAAACGCGCGACGCCGCGCCGCCGATGTGGAACGTTCTTAACGTAAGCTGGGTGCCCGGCTCGCCTATTGACTGGGCCGCTATGATGCCGACTGTGTCGCCTTTTCTTGTCAAAAGGCCTGTCGCAAGGCTGTTGCCGTAGCATTTTGCACAAATGCCGTAAGGAGCGCCGCAGGTTAAAACGCTGCGCACCCTCATGCTTTCAATTTCATATTTCTTTACGGCCTTTGCCTGTTTGGCGTTTATAATATCGCCTTTCTTTATAATGGTAATCTCTTTATCGCCGTCTTTTACCGTCACGTCTTCAAGGGCGCAGCGGCCTAAAACGCGTTCCTCAAGAGGCTCTATTATTTCTTCGCCGCTCATAAGAGATTTTAGTAAAACGCCGTCTGAAGTGCCGCAGTCCTCCTCGGTCACCACAAGGTTATGGCCCACGTCAATAAGACGTCTGGTAAGATAACCCGCGTCGGCCGTTTTCAAAGCCGTGTCGGACAAACCTTTACGTCCGCCGTGAGTGGAAATAAAATATTCCAGCACCGAAAGGCCTTCGCGGAAGTTTGCCGTAATAGGACTTTCAATAATTTCGCCCTGACCGCCGGTAAGTTTCTTCTGCGGTTTGGCCATAAGACCTCTCATACCCGCAAGCTGCCTCACCTGCTGACGCGATCCGCGCGCGCCGCTGTTTGCCATAAGATAGACGGAGTTAAATTTCTGCTCGCCTTCTTTTGAGGGGCGTTTTTCCACGGCAGACATTTCCTTAAATAAATCTTCTGCGACTTCGTCTGTAACCTTGGTCCAGATATCAATAACTTTATTGTATCTTTCGCCTTCGGTGATAATGCCCTGCTCGGCCTGCTTCTGTATCGCTTTGACCTGCTTTTGCGCTTCGGCTACTCTGGCTTCTTTCTTCTGGGGAATTATCATGTCCGCCACAGAGATGGACAAACCGGATTTTGTCGCGTATTTATAGCCCGTTTCCATAATGCGGTCCAAAAGCTGGACGGTTTCAAAACGTCCGTATTTGGGATCTTTATAGCAGTCGCTTACCAAAGAAGCAAGTTCTTTCTTGCCCACATCTTTGTTGATAAAGGGCCAGCCCTGCGGCATAATATCGTTAAAAATTATGCGCCCGACGGAAGTATAGTTTTTCCATTTATCTGCGTCTTTGCCTTCGTCGGCAAGGTCGGTTATGCCTCTTACTTTGATTTTAGCGTGCAAAGATACTTTGCCGTATTCATAGGCAATTAAAGCGTCTTCTTTATCGCTGAAAATCATACCTTCGCCCAAGTCGTTTTCTTTAACTTTGGTAATAAAGTTTATGCCCAGCACCATATCATGCGAAGGGGCGGCAATAGGACGCCCGCTTGCGGGCGATAAAATATTATTGGTCGCCATCATAAGCGTGCGCGCTTCAATTTGCGCTTCAAGCGTAAGCGGAACGTGGACGGCCATTTGGTCGCCGTCAAAGTCCGCGTTGAAAGCGGCGCAGGTAAGCGGGTGAAGCTGTATGGCTTTACCTTCAATTAAAACCGGCTCAAAAGCCTGTATGCCCAGACGGTGCAAAGTGGGGGCGCGGTTTAAGAGAACGGGGTGATTTTTGGTAACTTTTTCAAGAATATCCCAAATTTCCGGGCGCACCCTTTCAAGCGCTTTCTTCGCAGCTTTTAGCGTAAGCCCTTCTTTTTTCATCAGTTCGCCTATGATAAAAGGTTTAAATAATTCCAGCGCCATAAGTTTGGGCAGACCGCATTGGTGAAGCTTTAAGTTAGGCCCTACCACAATTACCGAACGGCCGGAATAGTCAACGCGTTTACCCAGCAGGTTTTGGCGGAATCTGCCGTGCTTACCCTTAATAACGTCTGAAAGGGATTTAAGCGGCCTGCCGCCCGCTCCTATAAAAAACTTACCGCGCGCGCCGTTTTCAATTAAAGCGTCAACGGCTTCCTGCAAAAGACGCTTTTCATTGTAAATCATAACTTCGGGCGCTCTTAAGCTTTCAATGTGCTTAAGGCGGTTGTTCCTGTTGATTATCCTTCTGTATAAATCGTTTAAGTCCGAAGCGGCAAAGCGGCCGCCGTCAAGCGGGACAAGAGGCCTCAAATCGGGCGGGATAACGGGCAAAACGCTGAGTATCATATCCTGCGGTTTGTTGCCGCTGTCCTTAAACTCTTCAAGAGTTTTTATTCTGCGCACAAGTTTGCTTCGCTCAAGCTCGCTTTGAGTGTCTTTAAGTTCGGCGTGAAGGCGCACACTTTCTTTATCAAAATCAATGCCGCTTAAAAGTTCTTTAATAGCCGGCGCGCCTATGCCCACTTTAAGTTTGGAGCCATGCTTTTTCTTGGCTTCCCTTACCTGCGCGTCGCTGAGTAAATCGCCTTTCTTAAAATCTGTCCTGCCTGTTACGCTGTCAACGGCGTCTTCCAAAACGACGTAGCTGGCGTAATAGACAATGCGCTCCAAATCCGTGGTGCGCATATCAAGCAGAATGCCTATTCTGGAAGGCGTCTTGCGTAAAAACCAGACGTGAGCCACCGGCACGGCAAGCTCAATATGGCCCATACGCTCGCGGCGGACTTTGGCCTCGGTAATTTCAACGCCGCAACGGTCGCACTGTATGCCTTTGAATTTAACCCAGCGGTATTTGCCGCAGGAACACTCATAGTCTTTGGTCGGGCCGAAGATACGCTCGCAGAAAAGGCCGTCCCTCTCCGGTTTTAAGGTTCTGTAATTAATGGTTTCGGGTTTCTTGACTTCCCCGCTGGACCAAGACATTATTTGCTCGGGCCCGGCAATGCCTAATTTCATTGCGTCAAAATCAAAAAAGTTCAGCTCGCTTACTTTTTTTGTTTTTTTGGTTGTATTATTTGACACGTCAAACATTTTTATTCTCCACTATTTAACCGAGGCTTTTTCCGCCGGTTTGGCGGGGGCGTTTTCTTCTTCTTTATTTACGCCTTTAAGCAATTCCACGCTGATGCCCAGAGCCTGCAGTTCTTTTACAAGAACCTTGAAGCTTTCTGGTACGCCGGGCTGGGTGGGCAATTCGCCTTTAACTATGGCTTCGTACATTTTAGTTCTGCCTATAAAGTCGTCGGACTTAACGGTCAAGAATTCTTGCAGCGTGTAAGTGGCGCCGTATCCTTCAATAGCCCAGACTTCCATTTCGCCGAATCTCTGCCCGCCGAATTGCGCTTTGCCGCCCAAGGGCTGGCGCGTAATAAGGCTGTAAGGGCCGGTGGAACGGCTGTGCACTTTATCTTCAACGAGGTGAATAAGTTTCATTATGTACATATAGCCGATGGTAACTTTTTCGGCAAAAGGCTCGCCCGTCCTGCCGTCGTATAAAGTGATGCGGCAGTAATCGTCGGGCAGATAAGCTTCCGGCACGCCTTTCTTGCGCAAAACTTCTTTTGCTTTCTGTACCTGCGCTTTGACTTCTTCTTCCGAAGGGCCGTCAAAAACAGGCGTCGCCGTATGTATGTTCAAATGATGCGCCGCCCAGCCGAGCATTGTTTCAAACAGCTGGCCGACGTTCATTCTGGACGGTATGCCTAAAGGAGAGAGCACCACGTCAATGGGGGTGCCGTCGGGAAGGAAAGGCATGTCTTCTTCCGGCAGAATTCTTGCCACAACGCCTTTGTTGCCGTGTCTGCCGGAAAGTTTATCGCCCACCTGCACTTTGCGCTTTGAGGCTATGTAAACTTTTACGGATTTATTGACGGTAACCGAAAGCTCTTCCCCGTTACCGAGCAGCGTTTCGCTTACCTCTTTATTATAGGCCGTAAGCAAATCCGCTTCAAAGTCTTTATACAAAGCCTTTAGATTTTCTTCTTCTTTAGCGGACTGCTTGCCTTTGCTTTCTTTTAAGTTATCTAAGGCAAGCTTCCTCTCTTCTTTTATTTTGGCGAAGCTTTCCTGATACTCTTTAACGGCGGCAAGAATGTTCTTTCTGTCTTCATCGGAGGAAACCATGCGCGATATCTTGCCGTTTAGGGCTTCAGAAGCGACTCTCTTTACCAATTCTTCGGTCAGATTGGACTTTCTTTCCTTGCGGACAAAAACCCTTGTCCCTATCACTTTGCCCGTCGTGCCCGGAGGCACGCGCAAAGAGGCGTCCACAACATCGTCGGCCTTCTTGCCGAAGATTACTTTAAGCAATCTCTCTTCGGGGGTAAGCTGCTGCTCGCCCTTAGGCGTAACTTTGCCGACTAAAATATCGCCCGGCCCCACTACCGTGGAGGGGATAATTATGCCGTTTTCGTCTAAGTGGGATAAAGCTTCCGTCCCTATATTGGGAATATCTCTTGTGATTTCCTCTGCGCCAAGTTTGGTAGATCTGGCGTCGGTGGAAAACTCGTGCAAATGCACGGAAGTTAAAATATCCTCTTTAACAAGACGGCTGGACACTAAAATGGCGTCTTCGTAGTTATACCCTTCCCAGCTCATAAAACCTACAAGCAGGTTTCTGCCTAAAGCCAAAACGCCGTCTTGCATAGCGGGTCCGTCAACCAAGATTTGGCCCTGTTTTACCGCATCGCCAGTTTTTACCAAAGGCTTATGGTTTATGCAGGTATCTTGGTTTGAACGTTTATATTTGGTCAGACGGTAAATATCCATTTTGCCGCCCTTGGCGGGAGAAAGAGCAATAGTTTCCGCAGACGAAAAAACTACCGTTCCGTCTTGTCTTGCCGTCATGGCGGAGCCCGCGTCTTTTGCCACGGAATCTTCTATGCCAGTGCCGACTAAAGGAGCTTCCGTCTTAAGCAAAGGCACCGCCTGACGCTGCATGTTGCAGCCCATCAGCGCGCGGTTTGCGTCGTCGTGCTCAAGGAACGGTATCAAAGCGGCAGATACGCTTATGACCTGTAAAGGGGAAATATCCATATAGTCAACTTCCGCAGGTGTGACCACGGGATAATCGGATTGCCAGCGGCACGCCACGTGATCGGTGGCAAGCTTATTGCCGCCGTCAAGCGGGGTGTTGCTTTGGGCCACCATATAATCGTCTTCTATATCGGCGGTTAAGTATTCCACTCTGTCGGTAGCTTTGCCGCTTTCAACTTTTCTGAAAGGGGACTCCAGCAAACCGTATTTATTTACCTTGGAATAGCACGCCAAAGAAGTAATAAGACCGATGTTCGGGCCTTCGGGCGTTTCAATGGGGCAAAGCCTGCCGTAGTGGGTGTGATGGACGTCGCGCACTTCAAAACCGGCGCGCTTTCTGTTAAGACCGCCGGGGCCCAAGGCCGAAAGGCGGCGTTTATGGGTAAGCTCGGAAAGAGGGTTAATCTGGTCCATAAACTGCGAAAGCTGCGACGTGCCGAAAAACTTTCTTACAATTGCTATTACCGGCTGGGAATTTACCAGCTGGCGCGGCGTTATTTTAGAGGCCGCCGCTTCTTTATTCATTCTATCGCGCGCCGTCTTTGCCATTTGTGAAAGACCTACGCGGATCTGGTTTTCAAGAAGTTCGCCTATGCCTCTTACGCGCCTGTTGCCGAGATGGTCAATATCGTCCAGTTTGAAATCAACGGAAGTGCCGTAGCGTTCGGCTATATATTCCTCGCCGGCGTTTAAGGCGGCAAGATACTGGACGGTTACTATAACGTCTTCGGGGGATAAGGTTCTTCTCTTCTCGGCGGGGGAAGTAAATTTTTTGAATTTTTCCTTTTCCAGCGCGTCAAAGAAAGTTTTGAATTTTCTGTTTATTTTATATCTTCCCACGAAGCTTAAATCATATCTTCTTACGTTCTTAAAAAGCAGGCCGTCCAAAAACTGTTCTGCCTGTTCTTTGACGATAAAATCCTGCCCTCTAAGGCGTTTGAAGATTTCATACTGCGCTTCTTTTGAAGTTTTGCTTTCTTCTTTTTTCGCTTCCAAAGTGGCTAAAATGGAGGGATTATCCTGCCTGGGATTGCCGCTCAAAACCCTTACGGAAGGAACTTTCTTCTGTATAAGCAGGTTAAAAGTTTTGTCATCAAGAGGAACGGCAGCGTTATCGTCTAAATTCCAGAGGACTTCGCCCGTGGAAGGATCCACAATATCCTCCGCAACGTAGCGGCCCACAAAATTATCAATATCGGTAAGTTTGACGGGCAAAACTTCGGAGGGGTAAAAAGCCTGCAGAATTTCGGCGTTGGTTTCCAGCCCGCACGCACGCAGGAAGGTGGTGGCTAAAACCTTTTTCTTTCTGTCAATTCTTACCCATAAAATATTGGCCAAATCAAACTGAAACTCCACCCACGCGCCCCTATAAGGGATAATGCGCGCAACGAAGAGCTTTTTACCCAAAGTGCTCTGTTTTTTCTCTTCGTCTTCTTCAAAAATAATACCCGGGGAGCGGTGCAATTGGCTTACCACCACGCGCTCGGCCCCGTTAAAAACAAAACAGCCGCCTTCGGTCATTAAAGGTAAATCGCATAAATTTAATTCTTCTTCTTTTGCGGCGGAAAGAGCGCCGTTTTTCTTCTTAACCATCAAGCGAAGTTTCGCTTTGAGCGGGGCGCTGTAAGTGCCGTCTTTTATAATAGCTTCCGTAGGGGTGGAATATTTTGGCTCCGCCAGACCGTAACTTAAGAATTCCAGCCTCATGCTGCCGTCGGGAGCTTCTATGGGGAACACGTCTTCAAAAGCGGCCTGAAGGCCTCTTAATTCCCTTTTGGCGGGAGCGACGTCTAATTGTAAAAAATCTTCAAAAGACAGCCTTTGCATATCAAGTAAATGCGGTAAGGCCAGCTTTGTTTTTATCTTGCCGAAATTTAACTGTTTCATTTTTAACTTCCTGCGTTTTAGATTTGCCCGACCGGTAAGCGCGCCGTTATGACGACTTCGGGCAGATATCCCCCGCCCTCAAAGGGCGGGGGATAATTTTATATTTTCTGCTTATTTAAGTTCAACGGTGCCGCCGGCTTCGGTGATTTTCTTCTTCATGTCTTCGGCTTCGGCTTTTGCAACGTTTTCTTTTACGGCTTTGGGAGCGCCTTCAACCAAGTCTTTGGCTTCCTTCAAGCCTAAACCGGTAAGTTCGCGCACAATCTTGATGACGGCAATTTTCTTTGCGGCGTCAACGGCGGCAAGCATAACGGTAAATTCCGTTTTCTCTTCGCCTGCGGCGGCGGCCGCTACGGGAGCGGCGGCTACAGCCGCGACGGGAGCCGCAGCTTTAACGCCAAATTTTTCTTCAACCGCTTTGACCAGTTCGGAAAGTTCAAGAACTGTCATTTCGGCTATTGCGTTTACTAATTCTTCTTTTGTTAACTTTGCCATTTTATCTTTATTCCTTTTTATTTGAGTAGCTGCCTTCTGCTTAGGAAAACCTAAACCCGTGCATTTATCCCTTGCTTGCCGCAATTTGCCGCGGTTTGCTTTATAACGGGGCTACTACCGCTCTAAGGCGGGTTTGACTCGGCTTATTTCTGTTTTTCCTCAACAGCTTTGAGGACATAAGCCAAATCTCTGATAGGAGCCTGCAACACTTGGGCGCTCTGCGCGACTGCGCTGTACAGCGCGCCGGCCAGCTTGCTGAGGTTTTCTTCCCGCGTTCCGATGGAAGCAAGAATTTTAACCTGCGCTTCGCTGTACCAAACACCTTCGCTGAAGCCTGCTCTTATCTTAAAGGCCGCATTACTCTTTGCGAAATCTGCCAGACTTTTAGCCGACAGTGCAATATCGCCGCCTTTCTTAAGCACGGCAATGGCCGTAGGCCCTTTCAAAAGGGCTTCGTCCACGCCTTCAACGCCCGCAGTTTTAAGGGCATACGACAAGATTGAGTTCCTTGCTACGCTGAATTTACATTCCGCGGAGGAAAGAATTTCCCTCAAGCCTGCCATTTCCTTAAACTTTAAGCCTTGATATGCTGTAAAGAAAAGACCTGCCGCCTGCTTTATTTCGCCGGCAAGATTTTGCGACCTTTCTTGTTTTTGTTGTTTCGTTAAGTTCATACTTTTATTTTCAAAGCGCGCTTGGCGCGCCTTAAAATCCGTAACGCTTTAAGCGTAAAAATTTATTTTCGGGGGAGATATATCCCCTTCCCTTATTTTGAAAAGGGATTTACAAACGTCTTAAATTATCGTCCTAAACTGTTGTCGTAAAAATTATTTTTCTTCTAATAATTTTTAGCGGAAAAAAGACGGCTCAAGACCTCCCCCCTCGCCATATATGAAGTTGGGGTCTAAAGCTGCCGTTAAAACTTTACTGCCGTAATACTCTAAATTTATTTTATCAATTCGGACTGCCTTTTGCAAGTACCTGCAATGTTTATCCGCAGTGCTTATAATTATTATACCATATTTTTTATTCTGCGCGCCAACGGCGCGCCATATGCGGGGAAAGCTAATGTTTGCAAATTACAAGCTTTTCTTTTTCAATTAAACGAAAGAAACTACAACGGAATAATTGAAGATTGCTTCCGAGCGTTCGTCCGTCTTCGCTAAAGCTACGACGAGACTTCACCTCGCGCAAAGACGGCACTAATTGACAACAGCAACAACGCGCGACGAAAAAGCGCGTGCTATACGTGCCAAAACGCTTGTCGTTGACATGGCCGTTTGTCAAACGCTCGTTTGTGTTACCTGCGCGATTTTTCAAGTTTGAGGCAAATTTGCCCTGCGCGACGCAGGAGCGCTGGTCGTCCGTCAAACGCTCGTTTGTGCCAAGATGTCGCGATTTTTCAAGTTTGAGGCAAATTTGCGTTTGACCTGAAGGCCGCGTGGGTACTTGAAGCTTGTTTATTCCTCTGCCACGCGGACTGGTCCCGCCGCGTATCGCGAAGTTTGAGGCGTAGCCCAAACGATACGCTAGGGACAGAAAAACGCAAAGTTGACCAAAATTGGAAAATTGTGCGCCCGAAACAAGCTGCTGTTACCGCCATATGTCGTTAATTTAGTGGACGTCGCCCATCCACCTCTTCAAAGGCCTCATAATAATAAGCAGTATAACCGACACAATCAGCGGCACCACAATAAGCCCGCCAAAAAACTGCTCGTTGCTTATCACGCCGAAATAGCTGGAATAAACGCCCGCAAGCTTATTTGCCGCCGCGTTGGCAAGCTTCCAAACGCCCATCAAGCTGCCCACAAACTGTATCGGCGCAAGCTTGGTAACAAGCGAAAGGCCGACGGGTGATAAGCAAAGTTCGCCCATGGTAAAAGCGGCGTAGGCAAAGACAAGATAAAACATGCTTATTTTAACGCCGGGCCCCATCTTCATTGCGCCAAAAAGCAGCACTACATAACCCGCGGCTAAAAGCCAAAGGGCCCAAACAAATTTGGCGGGCGTTGAAGGTTCTTTGGACTTCTTTGCTAAATCTATCCACATCTTTGAGAACAGCGGGGCAAACAACACTACGAACACCGGGTTAAGCGATTGAAACCACGTCGCCGGTATTTCCCACGTTTTGCCGAAAATGCTTATAACCCTCTGCGTATGCTCATAAGCAAATAAGTTCAAAGCCGCGCCGCTTTGTTCAAAAGCGGTCCAAAAGAAAATGACGAAGAAGGCAAGAATAAAAATCACGCCTATTTTCTTTTTCTCTTCGCTTGTAAGCGGAACTTTGGGGGCGGAGGCTTTTTCCTCTTTAGTGATTTTTTTAGGTTTATCGCCTTTGCCGGCAAAGTATTTTTCCTTGCCCCAAATAAAGATAAGCATGCCTATAATCATAAAGACGGCGGCGGTCCAAAAACCATAACGCCAGCCGAACTTTTCGCCTATGCCGCCGCCTATTAACCCGGCCAGAAACGCGCCCAAATTAACGGCCATATAAAAATAGGTAAAGCCGCCGTCGCGCCGCGGATCGTTCTTTTCGTAAAGGGAGCCTACTAAAGTGGTAACGCTTATCTTAAAGAAACCGTTGCCCATAATTATAAAACCGAGCGCCGTGTAAATAATGCCGATATGCTCAAAGCCGAGCATCAGCTGCCCGAAAGCAATCATCACCGCGCCCCAGATAATGGCCTGTTTTTGTCCGATAAATTTATCGGCCACATAGCCCCCGATAATGCCGGAGAGATACACCAGGCCCGTAAACGTGCCGTACAAATTCGCCGCTGAAGAGCGTTCCATTTTAAGCGCATATACAAAGTATAAAATCAGCAATGCGCGCATTGCATAATAACTAAAGCGTTCAAAGGCTTCCGCCGTGCAGATAAGCCAAAGGCCGGCGGGTTGTTTTTGCGTTATGTTGTTCATCAGACTCTCCTTAAAAGGGATATAAAGTTATTATATCACACTAAAGCAAGCCTAAATAAAAAAGGGGCAATTCTGCAATTGTCCCTTTTTTATACAATTTGTTCTTTTTTTTATTTTTTCTTTTTTGCGGAATCTTCGGCTTTATCCGTCTTTTCTTCTTTGGCGGGAGATGTTTTTTCTCCCAAAAACATTTCTTTAAGTTTATTTTCTATCTGCAGGGCGACTTCGGCGTTGTCTTTAAGATACTGCCTTGCGTTTTCGGCGCCCTGGCCCAGTTTTTCGCCGTTATAGATAAACCAGCTGCCGCTCTTTTCAATGACATTGCTGTCAACACCCATTGAAATAAGGCAAGCCTCCCTTGAAATGCCTTCGCCGTGGAGCATGGTAAACTCCGCCTGTCTGTAGGGAGGGGCCACTTTATTTTTAACAACTTTGGTTCTCACGCGCGTGCCTATAACTTGCTCCCCGTCTTTAATGTTTTCTATCTTACGCACGTCAAGCCTGACAGAAGAATAAAATTTAAGCGCAAGGCCGCCTGGCGTAGTTTCGGGATTGCCGAACATAACGCCTATCTTTTGCCTTAACTGATTTATGAAAATGATGCTTGTCTTTGTCTTGGCAAGAAGGCTGGTAAGTTTGCGCAAAGCCTGGGACATAAGCCTTGCCTGCAAACCCACGTGCGCGTCGCCCATGGCGCCTTCAATTTCCGCCTGGGGAACGAGCGCGGCCACGGAGTCTATTATAATTAAATCCAAAGCGCCGCTGCGCACAAGTTTTTCGGCGATTTCAAGGGCCTGCTCGCCGCTGTCAGGCTGGGAAATTAAAAGTTCGTCCACATTGACGCCGATAAGCTTTGCGTAAGCGGGATCAAGGGCGTGCTCAGCGTCTATGAAGGCCACGGTGCCCCCAGCTTTTTGCGCCTGCGCGGCAATATGCAGGCTTAGCGTTGTTTTACCGCCGGCCTCCGGCCCGTAAATTTCTATCACGCGCCCGCGTGGTATGCCGCCGATGCCTAAAGCCAAATCCAAAGAAAGCGCGCCGGTGGATATAGCCTCCACCTTCTTTATAGTATTATCCCCCAGTTTGCAAATAGCTTCCTTGCCGAAAGATTTTTCTATCTGGCTTAAAGCGAGCTGCAAGGCTTTTGCTTTGTCAAGGGCGGGGTTGTTTGTGTTTATGTTTGCCATTAGTCCTCCTCAGAACCATAAAAAATATTATCAAATTTTTACTTACAGGATACGGCGTTCTTTTTGGCCGCGCCGCGCGGACTGCGCGCGCCGAAAATTATTTTATTTCCTTTTTTATCTACGTCTGCGGTAATTACCGTGTCGGGAGCAAATTTATTGGAAAGAATGTATTCCGCGAGGGGATCTTCTAGATTGCGCTGCAAGGAGCGCAGCAGAGGCCGCGCGCCGTATCTGGGATCAAAACCGTTTTCAACAAGATATTCTTTTGCTGCGGCGGTATATTTTATCTTTAAGCCCTGCGGCGCAATTTTTTGCGAAATATCGTCAAGATGCAAATCCAAAATTTTAAGCATATGCTCTTTGTTAAGCGAGTGGAAAACTATAATTTCGTCAACTCTGTTTATAAACTCGGGATTAAAAGTTTTCTTAACCTCGCTCATAACATTGTTCTTCATATCTTCGTACTGATGCTTCTCGTCGTTCTGCGGGGTAAAGCCAAGCCGTCCGCCTTTATTTGTAATCTCGCGCGCGCCGACATTGGAAGTCATAATTATAATCGTGTTTTTGAAATTAACTTTATGGCCCAGATTGTCCGATAGAACGCCTTCGTCTAAAACCTGAAGAAGAATATTATAAATATCGGGGTGCGCTTTTTCAAACTCGTCTAAAACAACCACGCTGTAGGGGCGCCTTCTTACCGCTTCGGTAAGCTGGCCTCCTTCTTCATAACCGACGTACCCCGGCGGCGCGCCGATAAGACGGGATACGGCAAATTTTTCCATATACTCCGACATATCTATGCGTATCATAGCGTCTTCATCGCCGAATAAAAATGAAGCCAGTATCTTTGCAAGTTCGGTTTTGCCGACGCCTGTCGGCCCTAAAAATAAAAACCCGCCTATAGGCCTATTAGGATTGCCAAGGCCCGTTCTTGCGCGGCGTATGGCTTTTGCTATTACCCTCACGCCTTCGTCCTGACCGATAATGCGCTTATGCAGATAGTCTTCCATCTTAAGGATTTTTTCGGTTTCGCTCTGCGTAAGGCGCGTTACCGGTATGCCCGTCCATTTGGAGGCGACTACGGCTATATCTTCCTCCCCCACTTGCGGTTGATTTTGGCCCTGCTTAAAAGACCATTGCTCTTTAGCCTTTTTGAGGTCGGAGGCAAATTTCTCGGCCTTATCTCTAAGTTTTGAGGCGCGGTCATACTCCTCAACAGCTATGGCGGCGTCTTTTTCCTCGTTAAGTTTTTTTAATTCTTTTTCCTTTGTTTTAAGTTCCGTGGGCAGAAGAGAGGCTTTAAGCCGCGCGCGCGACCCCGCTTCGTCAAGAAGGTCTATGGCTTTATCGGGCATGGCGCGGTCGGTAATATAGCGGTCTGCAATATTTGCCGCGGCGTTTAAGGCTTCGTCGGTAAATTTAACATTGTGATGCTTTTCGTAATTACCGCGAAGGCCTTTTAAGATTTCAATGGTTTCTTCAACCGTGTTAGGCTCTGCCGTAACGGGCTGGAAGCGGCGCTCAAAGGCGGCGTCGGGTTCTATGTATTTTCGGTATTCGTCAAAAGTAGTTGCGCCTATGCATTGCAGTTCGCCGCGCGCAAGGGCCGGCTTTAGCATATTGGAGGCGTCCATAGAGCCCTCCGCCGCACCCGCGCCGACGATAGTATGAAACTCGTCCACAAATAAAATCACGTCGCCCGCTTTTGCAATTTCTTCTAAAATATTTTTGAGCCTTTGCTCAAATTCCCCTCTGTACTTTGTGCCCGCGACCAAAGAGCCCATATCTATGCTCACAAGCCTTTTATCGTAAAGCACCGAGGCTATTTCCCCGCCGGCCATCTTTTGCGCAAGGCCTTCAACTATGGCGGTTTTGCCCACGCCCGGCTCGCCTATCAAAACGGGATTGTTCTTTGTGCGCCGCGCAAGAATCTGCGTAAGCCTTTCAATTTCGCTTTCCCTGCCGATAACGGGATCCAATTTGCCTTCGCGGGCAAGCTGGGTTAAATCGCGGGAATGCTCGTCCAAAATAGGAGTGTTTGATTTTTTAAGTTTTACCGCGCGCGCTTCCGAAAGGGAGCTTTCTTCCTTTTCCTCATATTCGGAATCTTCTCTTTTGCGTTTAAGCGCGCCGCCGGAAGTTATTTCCTTTAAGACAGCCGTGCGTATTATTTCGCGCGTTATGCCGAAGTTGCTTAATATCGTAGCGGCTACGCCCTCGTCTTCGCTTGTGATACCCAGTAAAATATGCTCTGTGCCGATAATATTTTGATCAAGCATTTGGGCTTCTTCAAAGGAATGTTCCAGAACTTTTTTGGCCCGCGGCGTAAAGGGGATATCGGCTAAAACTACCAGATTATCGCCCACGCCGATAAGCTGCTCTATCTCCTGTTTTATCTTATCGCCGCTGACGCCTAAATCTTTTAGGATTTTAGAAGATATTTCGCCCTGAGCGTAAGCAAGGCCCAAGAGCAGATGCTCCGTGCCCACATAGTCATGATTTAATTTTTTTGCTTCTTCCTGGGAAATGAGAACTACTTTCTGCGCCCCCGCGCTAAACCTAGGCGGCATAAAGGCCCCTTAAAAGATAAAATCAGCGGGACAGCCGCCCGCTTATAAATATTATTATATCTAATTTATTTAATCAAGTTTTTTTGACTCGCGTGCTCTTTTTTTGGCTGTGCGCTTAGGCGCACGCTTGGCAAATAAGCTAACGCCTGCAACGTCCAAGCTTCGCTTCTTCGGTTAAACGGCAGAAACTACAACAGCAACAGCGCGCGCCCAAAGCGCGCTGGCTGTATGTGTTAAAAAGCTTGCCGTTGACATGGCCGTTCGTTTAACGCCCATTTGTGAAAGGCTGTCGCGGTTTTTCAGATTTGGAGGAAATTTTTGCCTGACGTAAAGACCGCGTGGGTACTTGAAGCTTGTTTATTCCTATGCCACGCGGGCTGCTAGCGCCGCGTACCACGAAGCTTGAAGCGTATGCTCAAGCGATACGAAGACAAAAATTTACCCAAATATGGAAAATTGTGCGCCCGAGATTATCTGCCTCTAACACAAAAAACCGTTACCGTTAGTTATTGAGCAATTCGCAAAGGGCAATGCCATTTGCCTGCGCTCCCCCAATAACCCTCGCCGCCGCCGCCTGAAAGGCCGCGCTCTGCGTCCCCGCAAAAACAAAGCTTCCAAGTCCCTTAAGCTCTAAATTAACGAAGGGACTGCCAAAACTTACCAAAACGGATTTCTTTGCGCACTTGAACGCTTTTTGGACGGCGGCAAATTGCTCTTTTGTAAAATTTATATGCCCGCTGAAAGCAGCGTAATTTGCAAAAGTCGTAATTACCAAATTGGTGCAGGGCGCGCCTTCCTCATACGGCTTTACTTTATAGCCCTGCGCTTTAAGTTCGTCCAAAAAAGCATTGGCCTGATACTCGCGCGAAGGATAAATATCGGCCTCCATATAAGATATAACGCCGCGTTTGGAAAAGTTTACCGGCGCGCCCGTTACGCTTAACGCGTTTTGCGCGCAGGCTTCCGAAAGGCTGTCTTTGCCTATTTCTTCTTTTGGGGGCACGTGAACAAAAGAATTCAATTTTGCAAGCAGCAGCTCTTGTGCGCTTAAAGCCGAAATGGCGCGCGGGACAAGGGTTTTATCTTCCCTAACGGCAAATTCAAGCCTTTGCATAAGCTCAAAGGGATTATCGGGGCAGAGCAAAACGTCGGCCCCCGCGCGCAGACAGTCCAGCGGATCAAGACCGCCCGTCGCTTTCATTATAAGCGCGTCGGTAACAACAAGTCCTTTATAGTGAAGATGCTTGCGCAAATAGCCTTCTATAATTTTTGGGGAGAAAGAGGCGGGCATTTTCCCGTCCAAAGACGGTATCATAAGATGGGCCATCATAACGCTGTCTGCCTTTGTAAGCAGTTCCCTAAATGGCACAAGTTCGTTTTCCTCAAGTTCGCGCAAAGTTTTATTTATCACAGGCAAAGCCAGGTGAGAATCCTGCATGGTGGCCCCGTGTCCGGGAAAATGCTTTAAGGTATTTAACACTCCACCGTCTTCAAGACCGAGCATAAACGCTTTGCCGAGTTTTGCAACATTCTTTGGATTTGCGCCAAAAGAACGCGTGTTTACAATGGGGTTTTGGGGAGTGTCGGCCAAATCAAGGTCGGGAGCAAGAACCCAATTTACGCCTATGCTCTTTGCGTGCAAAGCCGTTAGATACCCTTTTTTATAAGCAAAATCTTCGCGCGCAGCAGAGCCCAGGGATATATTTGAAGGCAAAAGCGGCGCGTCCTTATGCCAGCGGCCCAGACCGTACTCGTAATCCGCGCTGATGATAAGTTTATGGGGGGCGGCGTCCTGTAAAGTTTCGGTAAGTTCTTTTACCTGCGCCGTAGTTCCGAAATAAATGCAAAAGCCGCCGATGCCGGCTTTGGCCAGTTCTACGGCCTCCTTAACGTCGCTCCTTCCAAACCAAAAACCTGCGTGGATAAGACGGTTAGTGTTCATAGAAAAAAACCTCCGCGGGATTAAATTTACTTTACGGCGGGATAAAGCGCGCCTAAAATAACTTTGCGTTTTGCGCCTGTTGCCGACGGACAAGAGGAAGGTTTGCCCTCCAAAGTTCGCCACGCAAAATAGGCAAAAGCCGCCGCCTCTTTTGCCATGGGGTGTATGCCGGCCTGTTCAAGACTGATAACTTTTACGCCTTTTAACAAAGAAGACAAAAATTTAATAAGCGTCTTATTATAAACGCCGCCGCCGCTTACGATAAGCAGGCGGGCTTTCCTGTTTTTCTGTTTGTTTAAGATAAACTTCTCTATGCTTTTTGCAATTATAAGAGCCGTTAAATAGGTAATTGTGGATATATCTTTTTTATCGGGCGCGGGAAAATGTGTTTTTATGAAAGGCTCGGCGTAAGAGCTGCGCTCCAAAGACAAAGGCGGGCGCGGGCCTATAAAAAGCTTAAGCAGGCTTTGCGCTTTTTTTACGTCGGGCGGGCAAAACGCGCCAAGGCGGCCGTCCTTATCAAATTTAAGCCGCCCTTTGGAAAGCAAATTGACGGCCGCGTCTATCATAACATTGCCCGGCCCGATGTCAAAACCAAACGTTTTAAGGCCCGCGCCCGTAAGCGCGACATTGGAAATGCCGCCTATATTTAAGAGCAGCTGCGGCGCGGCCGAGCCAAACAAAAACTCGTCAAAAGCGGGCATAAGCGGCGCGCCCGAGCCGCAGACCGCTATATCGGCCGCGCGGAAATTATAAACTACGGGGACATTAAAACGCTGCGCCAGAAAAGCGGCCTCGCCTATCTGCAGAGTGTTGGGAAATTTATCCTGCGGATTATGGAACACTGTCTGCCCGTGGGAGCCTATTACCAAAATGTCTTCTTTTTTAATCTTAAATTCCTTAATAAATTTGGCGACGGTATCCGCATATAGAAGGCCGAGCTCAAAATTAAGCGCGCTCAAAGCGGGGGCTTTACAGTTGAGCGCGCCTAAAATTTTATCCTGAAGCTTTTTTGAGTACGGGTAGTTTTTGAAGCAGTCTATTTTACGCCTGCGCGCGTCAAAAGCGCAGACGGTAAGCCCGTCCGCCGAAGTGCCGCTCATAAGCCCGAGGGCCAAAAATCCCCGTTTGTTTTTTGCCATTAAGAAAAATCCTAACCTATAATTTTCCTCAAAAACCCTTTATGTTTTTTAAGCAGAGCCAAAGCTTTTTTGTAATCGGTCTTCTTCTTTATCATCACTACGGCCGCTTTAACGTTATACTTGGCCTGCTTTGTAATTTTTTCGGCCTCTTCCTCGGCCGAGGCGGTAATTATTTTCACAAGACGTATCGCTCTTGCGCGCAGCTTGTTGTTGCTGGCGTTTACGTCAACCATATAATTATCGTAAACTTTGCCGCAGCGCACCATGGCAAGCGTCGTTATCATATTAAGGGCAAGCTTTGTGGCCGTGCCGGCTTTAAGCCGCGTTGAGCCCGAAACAACTTCCGCGCCGGTGGGAAGATAAATAAAAACATCGGCGTATTTTGTATTTGCGCCGTCGTTGCAAGCTACCAAAACAGTAGAATATCTTTTCTCTTTTGCCGCTTTAAGCGCGCCTTGCACGTAAGGCGTGTTGCCGCTGGCCGCAATGCCTATTAAAATATCGCCCTTTTTTGCCGTTTTTAGGAAATCTTGCGCGCCCTGCTCCACGCTGTCTTCGGCCCCTTCAACGGATTTATATACGGCGCTGTTTCCGCCGGCTATTATGCCGGTAAAAGCGTTATAATCAACGCTGAACGTAGGAGGGCATTCCACCGCTTCCAAAATACCTAAACGGCCGCTTGTCCCTGCGCCCATAAAAATAGTTTTATTGCCCTTCTTATGCGCTTCTTCCACAAGCTGCACGGCTTTTGCAATTTCTTTCTTTGCGCTTATCACGCATTTTGCCGCCGCCAAACTCTCCTGGTACATCAGGTCAACCATTTTATCTAAAGCAAGCTGGTCTAAGCCTGCGGTTTTCTTATTTATCTGCTCGGTAGGGCTGAGTTTTGTTTTCATAAATTCTCCTTTTCCTGCCCCTGCTCCTGCGTAAGAACGCTTGGGGCGGGCACTGTTTCTATCTCCACAAAATCCGATTCCACCGGCGGCTTCTGCGGCGTTTTAAGCCACTGTAAAACCTCCGGCGTAATATGCTGCTCCAACATAGCCGCGCCGCTTAAATTATAAGCGGTAAGAAATGTTACCTTGCCTTCCCCGCTAGAGAGAAACGCCGCGTTTCTTATAAAACTTGCCTCCATAAAAAGTTTCTTATCTTCCGAAGAGACGGCCACCAATACCGGGTTCTTGAATACCTTAATGCCGCTCATGGTCAAAACGTCGCGCATTTTAAGCGAGGGCGTAAGCAAAAGCACGCCTGCGATATCGGTGTTAAAAATAAGCGCTTTTGCCGCCACGTTTGCGCCCAAACCCGCGCCCATAATAAAAATCTTATCGTTAGTGATGCCTTTTTTGTTAAGGAAATTTACCGAGCCCGTGACATCGCGCACCATTTTATTAAACTCATTGTCAGAACCTGTTTTTTGAAACTCCGTCTGCACCCCTAAATTTACGCTTTGCCCGTGGCCGCGCAGGTCAACGGCAAGCGCGCCGTAACCGCCGTCTTTAAGCTTCTTGATGAAGGGGGAAAAATCTTCCTTGCTGCGGCCTAAATCGTGCAACATAAGAACAAAAACGCCGTTTGAGGAAGGCTGATATAAAGCCGAGAGCTGCCAGCCGTCTTCCGTCCCCAGCGTAACATTCTGCTGGCAGAAAGCCGTCAAAGGCAAAAGCGCGCAGACTATAACGCCAAAGAAAAGGGAAGAAAAAGCCGTCCGCGCACAATTTATTTTCATTGAACTACTTCCTGCGGTTTGAACCAAAGGTTAATTTCCCTCTCGGCGTCTTCTTTTGAGCCCGAAGCGTGCACGCAGTTTTGCATAACGCCGTCTTTTATGCAGCCAAACTGGCCGCGTATTGTGTAGGGGAAAGCTTTTTCGGGATTGGTAACGCCAAGGAGTTCGCGCACTTTTGCGACCGCATTTTCGCCTTCGTAAACGAAGGCGTAAATGCGGTGATCTTTCACGCCGTTAAGATCGCCTCGCATAAATCTAATTACGCTGTCCAAAAAAGGCTGGCCCGCCAAGTTTAGGTAATGTTCGCGGGCGAGGGCTTCGGTTACGACGGCGACTTTGGCCGCCTTCATCTCAAGCCCCAAATTTTCTATTCTGTCTAATATAATACCCGTAATTTTTTTGCTGATAGCGTCGGGTTTTATCAGGATAAGTGTTTTTTCCATATTCTTATTATATAACAAAAAGCAAACTTAGGCTTTCTATCAGGCTTTTGCGGGAAGGGGAGTTTTGTCAAACTGTATTAAAAACAGGCTTACTATAATTACCAGCATGCCGGCGACTTCATAATAATCCGGCGCGCGGCCGTTAAAAAGGAAGTCCGTGCCGACCGCAATAAAAGGCACCGCATAGCTTGCAAGGCTGGCCTTAAGCGCGCCCCACGCCTTAAGCAGCTTAAAGAGCAAAAGCAAAGCCGCAGCGGAAGAAAATATGCCCACGTATAAAATTGCGCCGAGCATCTTTATATCGCCCAGTCTTTGCCAGTCAACCTGACGGCCGCAGAGCAAAAAAACCGCCAGTAAAAAAACCGAGCTGAAAAAATACTGCTGGAAAATATTTTGCTCCTCGCTGATATCCTTATCCAAAATATATTTGGTAAGCACATTGCCCGCCGCGTAGCAGGCGGCCATTATTAAAAGCGAAAGCGAACCGTATAAAACGCTTGCGTCAAGACATTTATAAAATTGCTCCAACGCGGGCTTAAATAAAAAAAGCAAACCGCAAAAACCCGTTAATACGCCTAAAGCTTTACGCCATGTAAAAGCGTCAACGCCTTTTACCGTGCAGGCTGCTATAACAAAAGTCCAAAGGGGAACAGTGCCGTTAAAAATCCCGCCTGTTCCCGCCGGTATAAACTGCTGGCCCCAGTATAAAAATAAAAAAGGCAGCCCCATAATAAGCCAGCCGGCAAGATACGGTTTCCATGCTTTTGAAAGAGGCAGAAAAACTTTCTTTTTGCGCGCGCCGTACCAAACGGCAAAAAAGAGCAGCCCTATAAAAGTCCGCAGAAAAGCGCTGAAGAACGGGTCCAGAGAGTTTACGTTATATTTAACTCCGACGTACGCCGTCCCCCAGAAAACCGAAAGTAAGATAAAATAGATAAAATTCATATGTCCGTTCCGTTTGTTTTTTTATATTATATATGGTATAAAATGTGGACGCTTGTTGTGAACTCTTTTAAGCGGGGACTATCGTGCCAAAAAGACTTTTTTTAACGTTTATTTTCTGTTTTTGTCTGCTTTCTCTTAACGCTTTTAACGCCGAGAGCGAGTTGCGAGAACAAAAAGAAAGCGACCTTTTTGTAACCTCCCAAAAAGCCGATATCACCATAGTGCAGGCCAAGCCCGAACAGACGCCCATGATATATTGGAACAAAAAACTCTGCGAAGTTAAGATAAATCAGGACGCGCCCACTCTAACCAAAATTACCATAACCCCGCTTAAACAAAACTCTTTTTTGCAAAAAATATTTTTTATATCGCACGGCGCGTGCAGCGTAAAAGTAACGGTTTGGGAAAATAAAAATATTTTTGCCTCTTCTGAAAAAGGGGACATAAGATTATTTTCGGTAAAAGCAAAAAGTACCAAGCTTTATACCACAAGAGGAGTAATAGAAGTATCCGACCATATCGGCAGCCTCTCCGCCGAAACGCTGACAAACAGGATAACCGTAAAAAATCTCCTCGCTCCCGTTCTTAATATAAAAACCGCCGGCGGCAGCGCTTCGGCAACAGGCATTATAAGCCAGATAAATATTTTTAACACAAGCGCAAATTCCAAGTTGCAGGGCGCGTTTGAAAATTTGCATTTTTATTCTTCCGAAGGCGACCTTAAAGCAAAACTTTTGCAGGCCCCGCAGGGACCTTTAGATATTTACGCGCATTCCGTATCGGGAAATATAAAAATAGAACTGCCCGCAAAAACCGCTTTGGACGCGGCGCAAAATAATATTGACGTGCGCTCAATTTACGGCGCGGCCGATATAACTATAGGAGAATAAATGCCCTCATCAAATCAAACCGCCTGGTCCTTTGTGCCGACCACATATTTCGCCGAAGGCCTGCCCTACATTATCATTAACGTCTTAAGCGCGGCCGTTTACACCTCGCTTAACATACCAAACGATGTGTTTATTTTCTGGACGTCATGGCTCTATCTGCCTTGGGTGATAAAAATGTTTTGGAGTCCTTTTGTAGATTCCTATTCCACCAAACGCAAATGGCTGCTTGCAAGCCAGGTGCTGCTTGCCGCAGTCTTTTTACTGGTCGCTTTAAGTTTTAACTTAAACAGCTTCTTTACGGCTTCCTTATGCGGGTTTTTGGCGGGCGCAATAATTTCCGCCACGCAGGATATTGCAACCGACGGTTTTTATATGCTTGCCCTTGACCAGAAACAGCAGGCTTTCTTCGTCGGCATAAGGACTTTGTTTTACAGGCTTGCCATGATCGCCGGCGGCGGCGCTTTGCCGATACTTGCCGGCTATTTGCAAAAACAGACGGGGAATATGAAATTTGCCTGGTCCGTTACTCTTGGCGCGGCGGGGATTTTATTCTTTTTATTTTACGCGTGGCATTTGTTTATTTTGCCTAAACCCGCAGAAGATAAACCCGTCAAAACCGCAACGGAACGCCCGCTTAAAAATTTCAAGGCTTCTTTCAAAAGTTATTTTACCCAGCCGCATATCTGGACCGTTTTGGCCTTTATACTGCTTTACCGCGTCGGCGAAGCTTTGCTTGAAAAAATTACCACTCCCTTTTTGCTGCGCCCCGTAAGCGAGGGCGCAATGGGCTTAACCCTTCACACCTTCGGCCTTATAAAAGGCACTTACGGCATGATTGCAATAATAGCCGGCAATATCTTAGGCGGTTTTTTGCTTTCCCGCTTTGGCTTTAGAAAATGTATTTGGCCGTTTGCCCTTGCGCTTACCGTGCCTAACTTAGTTTATCTCTATATGGCTTACGCGCACCCTGCGCCGTCGGTAATAGGCTTGCTTCTGGTGGCCGAGCAGTTTGGCTACGGTCTCGGTTTTATGGCTTTTACCGTGTTTGTAATGAATATTTGCGAGGGGAATTTTAAGACTTCGCATTATGCCATCTCTACAGGAATTATGGCGCTGGGTATGATGATACCGGGTATGTTAAGCGGCTTCCTGCAAATGCATTTCGGTTATAAAATGTTTTATTGGATAGTAGCCGTGTGCAGCGTGCCAGGACTGCTTACCGTTCCCTTTATTCTCAAAATACCCGCAACCCAAAAATAGTTTTTTTTGGCTTGCGCGCCAACGGCGCGCCATATGCAAATTAGCTAAACAATGCAAATTACAAGCTTCGCTTTCTCTGGCTGTGCGCTAGGGCGCACGCTCAACAAATAAGCTAAATCTGGCAAATGCCAAGCTTCGCTTTTCCAGTTAAAAAGCAGATTGTTTTGCGCTTGAAATAATTTTATGTTACGATAAGAATGTCGTTAGTGTTTGACTAGCGCGAAGCTAAAAAGATACAATATATAAGGATTTCAGGAGTCATGGTGTAGCCTGGTTAACACGCTGCCCTGTCAAGGCAGAGACCGCGGGTTCAAATCCCGTTGACTCCGTATTAATTTGAGCCCCGCGCAAGCGGGGTTTTTTAATTATGCGGACAATTTTTACTTTCAAAAAATATTCTAGAAATATTTGGCTTGCAAACGCTTTGTAAATTTTTGTTTAATAGTGTATAATTTCTATGGAGGATAAACTATGAAAAATCTTATATTGCTTACGGCGGCGCTTTTTATATGCGCCTGCAATCAGGCCCCTTCTGAACCTGTTTATGAAAAAACAAATGCGGAAGACGGGCAGGAACTTTCTTCCTCTTCTGCCGTGCAAAACGACTACGAAAAAATCAGCGCTGTTCTAAATAAAGCCTTACTGAGCGGTTCTAAAGAAGATTTTGAAAAAGCTCTGCCTTTGGCAAAAGCTTCCGACGGCGTTGAGAATGCCTGGATTGACGGCAATACCTTTTACATAAAATACACAACCGGCGGGGTAATAACTTGGCCTATGACTATGCCTAAAACGCAAACGGCCAAAGCATCTTCGTCTGTATCGCCGGCGCCAAGTAAAAGCGTAAAAGAGGAAAGTCCCGACAAAAACAATTAAACGGCTTGCTTAATATTTATATTCCGCAGACAGACAGCCTTAAAAAGGCTGTCTGTCTTTTTAGGAGGGCGCTTTTTTGAGCAATACTTTAACTGCCGCACATTTGCTATAATACCTGCGTAATGCATCTTAATATATTTAAGGAGATACTATGAACTATTTACTGGATCCTATAAAAAAATATGCGGAATTCAGAGGCAGAGCGACCAGAAAACAATTTTGGCTGTTCTTTGTTTGGTATATGGCAATATTATGGGCGCTGGGGCTTATACTGCCTGCTTTCTTAAGCGAACAGACGGTAAATATACTTGTTTCAATATTTCAGCTTGCTCTGCTTTTGCCTAATATCGCCATAGGGGCAAGGCGTTTGCATGACTCCGATAAAAGCGGCTGGTGGTGGTTAATAGCGTTTACCGGGATAGGCGTACTGGGATTGATTATCTTCTGGGTATTACCCTCAACGCAGGGCCCCAATAAACACGGCGAACCAGCAATAAACTAATACTGCAAATTAAAAAAAGCCTTAGAAAATTTCTAAGGCTTTTTTGAGAGCGGGTTATTTCTTAGGTTTCTTTCCGCCGTTTGTGCAATTGCAGCCCATAAACGCACCCCCTTGTCAAAGCATCTGACAAATAAAGTATATTCCTTTTTTTAATCTAAGTAAATAGGCTTTTTACAGCGTGTTGATAGGGTATTGCTCGTCGCGAAATATATAATAATACGCGCTGTAAAAAGCCAGCGCCAGACACAGACACGATAGGGCGGTCAAAATATTGCCGATAAGAAAATCATAATCAAGCAGCCCCAAAGGATTAAGAATATAATACCAGTCTCCTCTTACGCCTTTTGCAAAATCGGACACCATGTCCGAAGAGGTAAGGCTTAACTGAGAAGATGAAGCGTCCGAAGCGTAAAGCCCCGCGGAATATAAGGACGAGGCCAGCCAGTACAAGACAAAAGGCTCAAAGAATCTGCCGCCTTTCAGACGTAAGAATAAAAAATATGCAATCAGCGGAATGCCGACTTCGGCCCCGCAGCCTGAAGCGTAGCAAGCCCACTCGTTTCTAAAGGCGCACCAAAATCTGTGCGAAAACTCGTGCGTCAGATAGTTAGGAAGATACGTCAGGAAGTTACATAAAAAATTAGACGGCAGGTACCCGCCTTCGGCCGGCTGCGGGTAAAAATACCACGCGCAAAGCCCCGTTACGGCCGCCGTCATAAAAAGAGCGCCTTTCCAGCCGAACTTAAAAAACAAAAAACTTTGTTTATAGGGGTCAAAAAACAAAAGCGTTTTTTTGAAGGTCAGCCCGCCTTCGGTAGTGGTAACGTCATAGCGGAAAGCCGCCGTAATTTTTATAAGCGCATAGAGCAAAACAAGCGCAATTAAAATCTTAGGCAGCCAGGATAATATAATTATAATTCCCATAAAAACCTTGGGGGATATCCCCTGCAGGCGTTTTATAATTTTTAGAAATTAAGGGCGCCCTCTTCTTTCGCGAAACCGTTTTCCCCGTCATAAAAGCGATAGCGCTTAGGCGTAAATTTAAGTATGGAGTAATCCCCGCCGGTTTCGCCTTCGGGATAATACATAACCCAGCTTTTATGCCAAAAAGCATGTTTTGTCTTCGCAGAGAGCACTTCTTCTATTTTCCCCAAAAGCGCTATGCCCTTAAAACTTTCCCCGTCAAAAAGATAGACGCAGGCTGCTTTGTTTTTCTTTATCTGCTTCATCTTAGAAGAAGAAGTGTTTGTCGTAAAGAAAATTTCTTTGCCGCTGTTTCCTATTTTATTTTTGAGGTGCGGGGCAATATGCGCGTTATGAATGTTTATCATGCCGCGCGTGCAGGGGAATCCCTTTTCGTCTAAGGTGGAAAGCATTATAACCGTCTGCCGGGTTAAAAGTTCGTTCAATATTTTTTTACTGTTGCTCTTCTTGATTGTCATAGGCATAGGCCTCGCTTAAATATTTATCTGTTTCCTGCTCGCTTTGTATTCTTTTTATAACTTCGTCTATAAACGAACTCTTATCTCCACGTTCAAAATAGTAATTTCGTATAAATAAAGATTCTTCGTTTTTTAGACGCATTCTTATTTTACTGTCTTCCTGCAATGTTATTTTTACCCCAGGGCCGAAATAGTTTTCCCCGACGGAAGATATCCCTTTAATATCGTCCCACGCCAGATAGGGCCACCCGCGCACCTTTATGCCGCCGTTTGTTATGTGAATAAGCGGGTAAACTTTAAGCATAAATATTTGGACCAATAAAATAACGGCGATAAGCGAAAGGCTTACCGTAATCAAAATTCTGTTTCTTTCAAGAGTGCCGCTGTGGAAAATCATAGCAAGAGAGAAGAGAAAAATCGTACCCACAAAGATTAGAAATTGCAGCTTCCTGCTTTTATAGAATTTTAACGAACCGTCTATATCAATTCTCATTTTCCTCCGTGCCACGCAAGGGTGGGGCAAAACTTAAAGTCTTATAAATATTCTAGCAAATTGGCGCGTGCGCTTAAATTTGATATAAATAATTATGGGTTTTCAAAAGGGGACAATAATTAAAGTAACCGATAAAATGCAAAGCGGCTATTCCTATGTTTTGGAATGCGCCGAAGGCCAAAACTTTGCCCCCGATTTTAAGCCCGAACTTACTCCTAAAGAGATGCTTGAGCTAGGCGTTTTTGAAGGGCATTATCTTACCGACTGTAAAAAAGAATTCCCCGCAGACTGGTTTGCGAAAGCAAAACTATCCCCGTTAAAACCAGATATAAGCCTTAATTATTTTAAGATAAAATCCCGACAGAGCCTTCAGGAGTGGCGGCGCAAAGGCTGGATAGTCGGGCCCGACGCGCGCGGCTGGTTCCAGTGGTACTGCCGTTATTATTTTGGAAGAAGACTGCCGCAAATTGACGCCGTGCAGATAAAACGCTGGCGCGCTTTCAGGCGGCATAAAGCGCAAGTCCTAAAGAACTGCCCGCCCAAAAATTTGCAATGCAGGCCGCGCCAAAGGCAGGCCCTTTTGCAATGGGCTTATAATCCGTTTTTTTAGAAGAGTTCGCCTGTTACTGATGGGAATCCCACGGGGCTTTGTTAATATCCTCTTCAATATGCGGGGTTTCCTGCGGGATTTTATCAATTTCTTCTGCGACGATAGGAGGCTGCTCCGCGGCGTTTTTGGGGTCGCCGATAATATTAAAATATAAAACTACGGCCGCGCAGTAAGAATATGCCGCCATTGTCAAGCTTGCCAGGGAAGAAAGCAGCTGTACCACAAGAGAACCGCCTTTGCCTTGGGATAATGCGCCTATTAAGCCAAAGGCAAGAACTATACCAAAGTTTATAAGCGCAATAAGCAGAAAAACTAGAAATATTTTTACCCATATTTCCCAATATCTTCCTTTAGTTTCTTTTATGGCGTTTTTTATGGCTTCAAACCCGCCATGGGCCGATAATATTACGTTGTTTGAGCCTAAAAACATCCAAGGCCAAACAAAGAAATATTCTAAAGAAATAACAAGAACTGTTAAGACAACAACAGCTACGGCTTTTGAAGGAACTGATATCGCCGGCCCTACGGTGACAATGATTATAACGGGCAAAAGAAATAAAATAAAAGCCGATAAAACACAAAACCAAAGAAGAGGGAACACGCGCCCAAAAGATTTTTTTAAGGCGTTAAAAATATTCCCCTTAAAGGTTGTCAAAACATTTTTTATCGTCAGAAAAGGCCATAGTGAAAACACTAAAACCGACGCAAAAGCCATTAAGGAAACAAGCCCTAAAAAGGTCAGGTTGGAAAGAAGAGCAAGAGGCGTCAAATTTTTAATGTCCACGCCGTCGGCTGCAAACGACACTACCATTGCAAAAAACACTAAACCCCACGCAACAGTAAGAACTATCACCCCTATAATAAAAACGGCAGCAAGCGGGCCGACAGCTTTTTTGAAAACCTGCCAGGCCATTTCCAAAATTTCAGTTGCAGACATTTTCCTGCTTTGTATTTTAGTTAATAAATCCATTTCTATGCTCCTTGTATTGCATAAAGATATTTAATTATACTATTTTGCTTCAAAAAACAGATAAAGAAAAAACTGCCGCGCCTATTTTCAGGCGCGGCAAAACCGTCTTGGATTAAAATTGTATGTTTTATAAAAGCATCTAGGTATAAATGTCCTATTTCCAGGGGAAAGTCATCTTTTTTCTGTTTAAGTTCTTGGAGAAAATTTATGGAGCTAAAATGTTTCTCATACTTTCGCCATTTTCAGAACTACGAACATATTCCCTTGAAGCGAACTCTTGCGCAGGCTTAGAGGTCATATCATAAAAATCAAGGCCAGCCCTTTCAGCGGAATCGCTAAATTTAACATTATAATATATTATCTTGCTTCGGCCTTTATTCCATGCTTCAAAATCTGCCCTGTACACAATATCACTCCCGCCGCGCCAACCCTTAAAACCATTATTCCCTAAAGAAGGCCCTAGATTTTGCGCAAGACGTTTAGCTTTTTTACTCATCGGACAGCCCCAATCATCATCAAATGTTATTATAGAAACAAGAACATCTTTCTCAAATTTTACTATCATCGTGAGAGGTTTTTCTTCCTCCCCTTCCTCATTTTCTATCGGCAGGAGATAAGCTAAAGACTGTCCGCCGACAATACTTTCTGCAACTATTTTATAAGGAGAATCTTCTTCATATAAAAATTTCATGTGTTTTAGCGCTTCTTTTACTTGCGCTCTGCTCATGCCCCATTTTAAGTCTGCTATGCCAACGCATTCTTCTTCTTTGCAATTATCAAATCCGAAACTATTCTCCTCTGGCTTTTGAGGTTCTGCCGTCTTAATTTTTAGTTTGGTTGTATTTTCAGGAGAACAATTTTTTTTATATACAATCTCTTCGCGAAAGTCTTTACGTACATATTCCTTTGCAATTAATTTTTTCGCCATATCAGAAGTTAGATGATAAAAATTGACGCCAACCTCCGGAAGAAAATCGGGTTTGGGCCCGCTATAGTATATTATCTTGCTTTGCCCTCTATTCCATACTTCAAAGTTAAGATTAAACACAGTATCGCTGCCGGCATTCCAAGAAACAAAGCCTTCATTGCCTGTGGAAGAACCCATTTTTTTTGCAAAATTCATCGCTTCTTTACCTGAATAAATTTTGATGCCAAAAGCTTCTTTCATTTCAGCGGCCATTACAGCGTAAAGAATGTCGTTTTCAAAATTTAAGACTAATACCAAAAGATTATCTTTATCGCTTTCTTCTTGGGTTTTTATCTTCCCGCTAAAAATTAAACGCTGCCCATTCTCTGTAAGGCCATCTCGCTTTCTCCAATGTGAAGTGCTGCTTTCCTCATCTAGAGTCATTGCTTTTAATGTTTCTTTTACCTGCTCTCTGCTCATGCCCCATTTTAAGTCTGCTATACCAACGCAATCTTCTTCTTTGCAATTATCAGGCTCAAACGCTGTTGTGGGTATAGGCTTTTCAGTTTTTTCACTCGCTTTTAGTTCTGAAAAATTTTTGCACCCTTGAAAAAAGAATGCAAACATTAAAGAAAATATTAAAATTGTATGTTTCATAAAATCCTCCATATATAAATGTCCTGTCTTCAGTTTATTAAACTGCGAAATATAAAGCAAAAAGCCCTAAATCAGTCGCATATATTTCTCTGCTCTGTTTTCAGATAATAAATCTATTTCTATATTCCTTGCATTGCATCAAGATCTTTAATTATACTATATTTACCTCAAAAAACAGACAAGAAAACTGCCGCGCCTATTTTCAGACGCGGCAAAACCGTCTTGGATTAAAATCATTGAAAAAGGACAATAAAAAAGCCGCCGCTTAAACTAAGCGGCGGCTTTCAAAAGGGCAGCAATGAGACTGACATCGATCTACTCTGACAACGCCGAATTGGGCGTTACTACCATCGACCCTTACGAGCTTAACTGCCGTGTTCGGAATGGGAACGGGTGTTGCCTCGTCGGAAAAAACATCAGTCTCATTCCTGCCCCTTTATTTAGAGAGCTGCCAGTTACCCCTTTGGCTCTCAGGGACGATTCTCACTTCACGCCGAACTTTCATTCGGCAAAAATTTGCAAATCGCCCTCTTTAGCAGGAACGAAAAATTATTCGCTTTCAATTAGAATACCAAGCTCCACTTTTACGCATACGCGTATTGGTGTTATATCCGCCCGATTGCTCGGGCTTGGATCAAAGAATACGGCCAAGCCTCACGACCGATTAGTACAGATTAGCTAAACACATTACTGTGCGTACACCTTCTGCCTATCAACCCGGTAGTCTTCCGGGGGTCTTATGGGACTTAAAGTCCAGGGAAACCTTATCTTGAGGCGGGTTTCGTGCTTATATGCTTTCAGCACTTATCCCTACCGAACACCGCTAATCAGCTATGCCGCGAGCGCGACAACTGAGATACAGGAGGTTCGTTCATCCAGGCCCTCTCGTACTATGGACAACTCCTCTCAAGTTTCCTACGCATACAACAGATAGAGACCGTACTGTCTCACGACGTACTGAACCCAGCTCACGTACCACTTTAATGGACGAACAGTCCAACCCTTCCCACCTGCTTCAGCGGGAGGATGTGATGAGCCGACATCGAGGTGCCAAACCGAGCCGTCGATGTGAACTCTTGGGCCCGATCAGCCTGTTATCCCCAGGGTAGCTTTTGTCCGTTGAGCGATGGCCCTCCCACGAGGGACCACCGGATCACTAAGTCCTGCTTTCGCACCTGTTCGGACCGTCGTCCTCACAGTCAAACTCTCTTCTACCTTTGCGCTCGTTGATTGATTTCTATTCAATCTGAGAGAATCTTTGAACGCCTCCGTTACTCTTTAGGAGGCGACCGCCCCAGTCAAACTGCCCGCCTGCCAATGTCCTCAACCCGGATTCACGGGTATAAGTTAGAATCACAATCCTCAAAAGCTGGTATTTCACTGTTGCCTCCGCACCCCCCGCAAGGGATACATCAAAGGCTCCCAGCTATGCTACGTATTAAAAACCGTAATTCAATGACAAGTTACAGTAAAGCTCCATAGGGTCTTTTCGTCTTGTTGCATGCAGCAAGCGTCTTCACTTGCACCACAATTTCGCCGAGCCCATCGTTGAGACAGCGGCTTCTTTGTTATGCCATTCGTGCAGGTCGGAACTTACCCGACAAGGAATTTCGCTACCTTAGGACGGTTATAGTTACCGCCGCCGTTTACCGGGGCTTAAGTTCGGAGCGTCGCCTTGCGGCTAACCCTTCCCCTTGAC
>JAEWSL010000008.1 GCA_023398295.1 Elusimicrobiota bacterium
CTTTAATGGTAATTGAGCGTTGATTATGCTCTTTGTTTTTTTGGGCCGCTTTTATGGGTATAACGACGCCGCCTTCCCCCAAAGAATATCTCAGGGAAAATCCGCCGTCTTCGTTTAAGGATATTTCATTGCCGCTTATATAGACTTTTGCATTTTTGCTTGCCTGTCCGTAGACTATAAGTTCGCAGTCGGCCTTAAGCCAGATATCGTCGCTTGCGGCTTCCTGCGAGGATGGCATTTTGGCAAGCGAACTTGAACTGCCCCACGAAGATACGTGGGAGGACGGATTCCTGTAGTTCTCAAAGTCAAACATTTTCCATTTTTGCGTCAGGAAATGATGCAGCTTTTCGCTTGAGCCCGCGCCGAAGACTTCCGCTCCGCTCATCTTAAGCAATTTTTGGTATTCGCCTTCAACCATCATCCACTTTTCGTCTATGACGGAAGACATTTTGCCCGGCGGCAAAGTGGTGGCGTTGCTGCGGCTTAAGAGTATAAATTTGCCTTCGCGCGTGATTAAAGCGATATCGCAGATATATTTTCTTGCGCTCTGCGGCGCGTTTATATACCAGCTTTTTGCCTCAAGCACTACGGATATATCAAAGAAAGCATGGGCGTTTTTGCCGTTGAAATTCTTGATTTCGGTTATATCGTAAACTCTTATTATGCTTCTTGAAACTTCAAAAATATCCTGGCCGTGTTTTTCTTTTATGTTTTGGACGGTGTCGTTTGCGATATCCCAAAAAAGGAACATCCACGCGGGATCTTTGGGCAGTAAGTAGGATTCTGTTACCCCGTAAGTCTGCGGCAGGTCGTATTGCGCTTCTTTGACTGCGTTATGATCTATTTTTACTACTGACGTTGAAGAAAAATTATCTTTCATAATATTTTCCTCCCCCTTATTATTTTATTCGGGCTTAAAGCCCGCCCCTTTTTGTTTACTTCCTCTCAGCCAGCCCAAGCTTTATTATTTCCTCAAGCGAAGGCTTCACAAAGTCGGGCGAAATCTTTATTGATTTTGCCGCCGTGGCGATATCTTTAAGGCCGTTTCCGCCCACGATTATCGCAACGGTTTCATCTTTCTTTATAAGTCCTTCTTTTACCATCTTTTTAAGGCCTGCGTAGGGCACGGCCCCGCTGGGCTCGGCAAATACGGAGGAGCCGCGGGCAAGTTCTGGAATAGCGGCAAGGATTTCATCATCGGAAACGGTAAGAGCCATGCCCTTTGACTCCTGCAAAGCCTGCAAAGCCAAAGCGGCGTCGCGCGGGTAATTGACCGAAATACTGTCCGCCAGCGTTTTTGCTGCCACAGAGGCCACTTCAGTTTTATTTTTCCATGCGTTTGCAATAGCGGCGCTGCCTTCGGCCTGCACGGCTACCATTTGCGGCATTTTTTCTATAATGCCGAGTTTACTAAAATCTGTAAAACCCTTCCAAAGGCCGCTTATTATGCTGCCGTCGCCGGCTGCGGCTATTATTTTATCGGGAGCTTCCCAATGCAGCTGTTCGCAGATTTCAAAGGCGCAGGTCTTTTTGCCTTCCCTTGCGTAAGGGTTAAAACCGGCGGAGCGGTTGTACCACTTAAATTTTTCCGTAGCGGATTTGCAAAGTTCAAAGGCTTCGTCGTAAGTGCCGTCTATGCGTATAACCTGCGCGCCGTAAATATAAAGTTGCACAAGTTTGGGCTCCGGCGTGTTTTTCGGCGCGAAAATGACGGTTTTCATCTTTAGATTAGCCGTAAGGCAGGCTAAAGAATCGCTTGCGTTGCCGCTTGAAGCGTCGGTTATAACTTTTGCGCCCACTTCCAAAGCGCGCGCTACGGCTACCGCGCTGCCTCTGTCTTTAATTGAACCGGTAGGGTTTCTGCCCTCGTCTTTAATAAAAAGTTTGCGTATGCCCAGCCGCTCCGCCAAGTCTTCGGAGTCATAAAGCGGCGTCCAGCCGACCTGTACGGGAGGTATCTCGTCGTGGTCGTCAATGGGAAGAAGGTCAATATAGCGCCACATATTATAATTGGAGTTAGTTTCCAAAACATCATAATCAAAGCGTTTTTTTATCAGTTTGTAATCGTAATTTATCTCAAGCGGGCTCCCGCAGGCAAGGCAGGTATAGTCTGTCTCTCTTGTTTTATGTTCTTTGCCGCAGGCTACGCATTGTAAGTTAAGAATCTTTTTCATATTTATAATTATAGCATTTTACCGCCATGCGTAAAATAATAAACGCGCCGCCAAAGGGAGTTTTTTTGCAAAAAAAACTCTCAAAAAAATATTCCCTACGTCTTAGCTTACGACGGCACTTGTCCACATCGCTTAGAATGTGGATAAGGCTTTGTTTTTAAGACGGAGGATAATATTGTTGATAAGTTTGTCAAGTGCTTTTTATAGACGTGAAATTTGAAAATTAAAAAACATATGGTAAAATCTATATTACCCACACTTTTTGGATTTTAATTAAAGAAAGAAGGTAAGCTTTATGAGCACAACAAACAACGAAGTCCTGACTAAAATTATAAAAAGGGACGGCAACACCCAGCTTTTTGAGCCCAAGAAAATTACTAATGCAATTCTCAAGGCGGGCCAGCAAACCGGGGAGTTTGACTTTGAAACCGCCAAAAAACTTACAATACGCGTCATAAACATAGTTCAACAGCTCTATGCGGAGGTTATCCCCAGCGTAGAAAACATACAGGATATTGTTGAAGACGTGCTTTTAACCTCAAGCTATCACAAAACGGCCAAAGCCTATATTTTATACCGCGAGCAAAGGGCCAAAGTAAGGGAGATATCATCTAAATTTAACGTAGAGCTCGTAGACCAGTATTTGCAGAAGCTTGACTGGCAGGTAAACGAAAACAGCAATATGGGGTATTCTTTGCAGGGATTAAACAACTATGTGTCGGCCGAGATAACAAAGATATACTGGCTAAATAAGATTTATCCCGAAACGATAAAGCAAATGCATACCTGCGGGGACTTTCATTTGCACGATTTAGGTCTTTTGGGCGCATACTGCGTGGGCTGGGATTTGCAGGATCTGCTTATAAGCGGTTTTAAGGGAGTTGTAGGCAAGGCCGAAAGCAAGCCGGCAAAGCATTTTCGCACGGCTTTGGGGCAGGTGGTTAACTTTTTCTACACTTTGCAGGGAGAGAGCGCCGGCGCGCAGGCTTTTTCCAACTTTGATACGCTGCTTGCGCCGTTTATCGCCTACGACAAGCTTTCTTACGAGGAAGTCAAACAGGCTTTGCAAGAATTTCTCTTTAACGTAAACGTGCCTACGCGCGTCGGCTTTCAGACGCCTTTTACAAATATTACGCTGGATCTTAACGTGCCTTCTTATTATAAAAACCAGGGCGTAATCATAGGCGGGCAGGTGCAGCCCAGAAAGTACGGGGAATTTCAAAAAGAAGTTGATCTCTTTAATAAAGCTTTCCTTGAAATTATGCTTGCCGGCGATGCCAAGGGCCGCGTATTTACTTTTCCTATCCCTACCTATAATATAACGAAAGATTTTGACTGGGATAATCCTCAGCTTGAACCTTTGTGGGAAATAACGGCAAAATACGGCATACCCTATTTTGCAAATTTCGTAAATTCCGATATGAATCCCGAAGACGCCCGCTCCATGTGCTGCCGCCTCAGGATTGATAACAGGGAGCTTAACAGAAGGGGAGGGGGGCTTTTTGGCTCTGCTCCGCTGACGGGCTCTATAGGCGTGGTAACGATAAACCTGCCGCGTTTGGGCTATTTAGCCTCCGATGAGGAAGATTTCTTTAAGAGGCTTGAGTACTGCATGGAACAGGCAAAAGTGAGCCTTGAGATAAAGCGCAAGGTTATAGAGCGTTTTACGTCCGTCAATTTATATCCGTATATGAGCTTTTATTTAAGAAGCGTGAAACAGCGTTTCGGCGAGTATTGGAAAAACCATTTTTCCACCATAGGGCTTGTGGGGATGAACGAAGCGTGTCTTAACCTGCTGGGGGAGAGCATCGGCAGCGAAAAGGGCCGCGCTCTTGGCAATAAGATTATGGATTTTATGCGCTCCAAATTGCTTGAATTTCAAAAGGAAACGGGCAATAATTACAATTTGGAAGCAACGCCGGCGGAAGGCACTTCTTACCGTCTTGCGCGTCTTGACAGGGAAAAATATCCAGACATTATCGTCGCCGACAACGAGCGCGCAAACCAGGGCCACCCGCCTTTTTACACCAACTCCAGCCAACTGCCGGTAAATTTTACAGACGATATTTTTGAACTGCTGGATTTGCAGGACGACATACAGGCCAAATACACGGGCGGCACGGTTCTCCACATTTTTATGGGCGAGAAGATAAAAGACACAAAAGCCCTCAAGAAGTTTATCAAGAAAGTCTGCGACGGATACCGCCTGCCGTATTTTTCCATAACGCCGACTTTCAGCGTTTGTCCCAAATGCGGCTATCTGGAGGGGGAGCATTTTGAGTGTCCGAAATGCAAAGCTCAAAAGATAGAGAATATTGAAAAGCAAATCGCTTTGTTAGAGGACGAGTTGTACAGCAAATAAAATTTTTCGCAAATTGTAAAGCAGAAAATAGACCTATGTAAAAATGGGACTTGCCCCGCTTCACATAATTTGTCAAAATAGTAAATGTTGCGCTTGCAACAGTAGGAGGCAGTTATGACAGCACAAGAAAGAAAAAACATAGAAAACAAAATCACGGAACTCAAAGCCGCCAAAGAAACGGCTAAGGGCACCGACTGCGAAGTTTATTCGCGCGTCGTCGGCTATTTAAGGCCTGTACAAAATTGGAATAAGGGGAAAAAGGAAGAATTTTCTATGCGCAAGAACATTAAATTGTGCTGCGGCAAGGAATAAAGACGGAGTTATTTTTTTCTTAAAAAATCTCTATAAAAAATCCATTTTTTAGGTAGGTGTTTCGTTTTGAGGATAGGCGGATTACTTAAATTTTCAATGATAGATTTTCCGGGTATGATATCGGCAATAGTGTTTACCAAGGGCTGCAACCTTAGGTGCGCTTATTGCCATAACCCGGAGCTTATCCCTTTTGACTCCGAAAACGCCGTTTCCGCCTATAATGACGAAGATATTTTGGATTATCTCTCCAAGAGGAAAAACGCTTTGGACGGCCTTGTCATCACGGGAGGAGAGCCAACCATGCAGCCTGACCTTGAGGATTTTGTTTACAAGGTCAAAGCTTTGGGTTATTTGGTAAAGCTTGACACAAACGGCACAAACCCCGAAGTTATAAAAAACTTATTAAATAAAGGGCTTATTGATTTTATTGCTATGGATATAAAAGCCCCTTATGAGAAATATTCCCAAGTCTGCGGGGTTGAAGTTGACACGGAAAAAATAAAACGCACGCGCGAAATAATTGAAAAAAGCGGCGTTAAATACGAATTTAGAACCACTTACTACAAAACAGCCCTTAACGACGAGGATATTAAAAATATAGAGCAGACTGTTCCCCCCGGCCACTTCAGGGTGCAGGAATGTCTGCCGGTGAAGGGAGCAAAGCCCGTCCTTAAGGTCGTGCAGGCCCAGTGATATAATTTACAAGAGGCGTTATGGATAATTTGGGCATAAATTTATTGCCTAAAAGTGCGGGCGTCTATCTTATGAAAGACGCGCGCGGCGTAATTATTTATATCGGCAAAGCCAAGAATCTTTTTAACCGCGTCCATCAGTATTTTAAGGAAGAAAATTATGTTGACGGTGGCTGGAAAACGGCCGGCCTTGTGCCGCTTATACGTAAAGTTGATTTCATTATCTGCGCAAGCGAACGCGACGCTCTTCTTCTTGAAAACAAACTGATAAAAAAATACCAGCCGTTTTTCAACACTCTTCTTAAAGACGATAAAACCTATCCTTTTATAAAACTTTCCGTGCAGGAAGATTATCCGCGCCTTACCGTAACGCGCAAGCAAAAGCGCGACGGAGCGCTTTACTTCGGCCCTTACCCGAAGGGGATTATGCTCAAAAGCGTTTTGGACTTTCTGCAAAAAAATAAATACGCGCCTATGCGGCCCTGCAAATGGTCTTTTGGCAGGCAGAAACCTCTTGCCGCAAAAAAAGCGGCGGCCTGTATTTATAATCATACGCGCCTTTGCCCCGCGCCGTGCTGCGGCCGCATAAGCTACGGGGACTATCGTGCAATCGTCAAAAGAGCGCGCTTGTTTTTAGAGGGCGATTTTAGGAAATTTAAGAAGACAGTCTTGGCCGATATGCGCAAAGCCAGCGCGGCTTTGGATTACGAGCAGGCCGCCAAATTGCGCGATTTTGCAAACGCCCTTGAGCATTTTAAGGAACGCGTTGAAGTTTCAAATTATCGGGAGGAAAAGCTTGCCCAAAGCGTTCAAAGCGGGCAGAAACTTAAAAGGTTGAGCGAGGTTTTGGGCTCCGAAAAAATAATCCGCCATATAGAGGCCTTTGATAATTCCCATCTGCAGGGCCGTCAGGCGGTAGGCGCGATGGTCTGTTTTATAGACGCTCAAAAATATAAAGCGCATTACCGCAGGTTTAAGATAAAAACGCCTATGCCGCAAAGAGGCGCAGACGATTTTGCCATGATGCGCGAGATTGTATCGCGCAGGCTTGCCCAGATAAAACTGCTTGCGCCCAAACGCCGCCCGGATTTATTTGTTATTGACGGCGGCAAAGGCCAGCTGGACTTTGCCTTGGAAGCAGTTAAAGAAAGCGGGCTTGATATAAAAGTTATAGCCCTTGCCAAACGCGAGGAAGAATTTTTTATGCCAAACAGACAAGAAAGCGTTAAACTTGACAAGAGCGACGCCGCCCTGCGCCTTCTTATGGAAATCCGCGACGAAGTGCACCGCTTTGCGATAACCTATCACAGGCTTCTTCGCGGCAAAGCTTTGCTTAAAGAGAATTAATTTTTGTAGATTTCGTAATGCGCTATGCCCAATTTGGCGTAAGCGTCCTGCAGTTCTTCTTTAGTGGTGGCTATGACAAGCAGCTTATCATTTTCCAAAATTTCCGTTTTATAATTAGGAATAAAAAATTTATTGCCGCGTTTTATCATCATTATAAGCGCGTCGCTGGGCAGTTCTATATTGCAAAGCTTTTTGCCGTTTTCAAGCAGCTGCGGCGTAACGGTAATCTCGGAAGTTACGGCCAAGTCCGAAGGTAGCTCAATTGCAAAATGTTTGCCTTCGCAGGAGCTGTCCGCAAGGCCGAGTTTGCGCGCATAAGACGGCACGGTGGTCCCCTGTAATATGAGCGAAATTATCGTTATAAAAAACACCGTGTCAAAAATCAAATCTGCGCCTTCTATGCCTGCGACATAAGGGTAAGTGGCAAATATTATAGGCACGGCGCCCCTTAAGCCTACCCAGGAAATGAACTTTTTTGCTTCCGGAGAAAAACTCTTAAAAGGTTTAAGGCACAGATAGACGCTTAAAGGCCGTCCCACAAGTATCAAAAACAAGCCTATAAGCGAAGCTATCAAAGCCACTCCTAGGAGTTTATGCGGCTCCACCAGCAGGCCTAAAGTCAAAAACATTATTATCTGGAAAAGCCACGCCATGCCGTCAAAGAACAAGACGACGCTTTTCTTGAACATCATTTTACTGTTTCCTATTACAAGCCCCGCTATATAAACGGCAAGGTATCCGTTTCCGTTGAGCGTATTTGTGAAAGAAAAAGTAAAGAGCGCAAAAGATAAAAGCAGGATTGAGTAAAGAGAAGTATAATCCAAATTAAGATGATTTATTACAAACACGGCCGCACGCCCCAGCAGATAGCCGAACACCAGGCCCAGGACAAACTGTATTACCAGCGTCCAGAGCAAAACGTCAATGCTTAAATTGGCATATTTTATATAGCTTATGAGCATAATGGTAAGCATATAAGCCATAGGATCGTTGCTGCCGCTTTCAAGCTCCAAGATCGGGCGCACGTTTTGCTTAAGATTTAAGTTTCGCGCTCGCAGTACGGAAAAGACAGAAGCCGAATCTGTGGAAGACATTACCGCCGCCAGCAAAAAACACCCCGCAAGAGAGAGATTTATTACCGAAGGCCATGATAAAGTAAGAAAATAAATAAACAGTCCCGTAAAAAAAGCCGTTAAAATAACGCCCGCGGTGGAAAGCACTATCCCGGGCAGCATCACGGGTTTTATTTCATCTCCGCGCGTATCCATGCCGCCTGAGAATAAAATTACGCTTAAGGCGGTCATGCCTATAAACTGCGCCTGTTTGAAGCTTGAAAACTCAAGCCCCACGCCTTCGTTTCCAAACAACATTCCTACGGCCAAAAACAGCAGCAGCGACGGCACGCCGAAGCGGTATCCCGTCTTGCCGACCACTATGCTTACAAACAGGAGAACGGAGCCTATAAGTAAAAAATTTTCCGCGCTGAAATTCATAAAAGTTCCCCGTTTGCCGTTTCATCAGGGATTTTATGATGAAAAGTAATATAGCGCGCGCTCTCGTACAAACCCTGCGTGGTTTCTTTCATGCGCGCGCAAAGCTCCGCGTTTTGTGCGCAATAGTCAGTCTGGCTGTCGCCGGTTTTATATTTGAAGAGGCCGGTTTTGTTCGGCCACAGGGTAAAGTAGTAATCGCCCTCAAGATAGCCTATCTTTAGCGGGGCCGAAGTATTGTTTAAGATAAACGCGCCGCGCGGCCCTTGGTTTTTATCAAAAATATTCTTGCCTATGGCCGTCTGGGTATGCTCTATGCCAAGCAGCCCCGCGGCGGTTGCGGTAATATCGGCCTGGCTTGCGGCCATCTCGTCGGTGATGCCTTGCGGCACATTCGGCCCGAAGACTATAAGCGGCGTATGGTTGGTTGTCAGTTCAAAATCAAGCGAAGCCTTGCTTGTCCCGCGCGAAGTATTCACGGTAAGCCCGTGATCGCCGTAGATAAAGAAGATGGTATTTTTATAAAAATCGTCGTCTTTAATGAGATTAAAGAATTCCCCCGTCGCGTAATCTTGAAAGCGCATGGAATTATACTCTTCCTTTCCGCTGAAACCGTAGGTTTTTATTTCTTCTTCGCCTATGTCTTTAAGTTCAAAAGTTCCTCTGTCTTTGGGAATTGTGTAGGGGCGGTGAAACCCGGCCGTCTGTAAAATAGCCGCAAAAGGCTGGGAGCTTTTGTTTAACTCTTTGGCCGCAAAGCGGAACATATCCAGATCGGAAATTCCCCAAACGTCGGTGCGGCTAAGCGCGCCGTAAGAGCCTTCCTCAAAAATCTCAAGCCCTTCAATATTATGCTGTAAAAGTCCTCTGATATTGCCCCAGTTTGTGCTTCCGCCTATAAAATACATGCGGCGGTATCCTTCCAAATCATTTAACAGAGAGTGCTGCGTTACAATCATCGGGTTGCGCGAAGAAGTCTTTACGGTAGAAGTATCCACCAGGCCCGCCACCGTCGCAAAAACGCCCTTTGCCGTGCCCGCGGCGGGGGTGTAAAAATTGGTAAATAAAGTTCCCTGTTTTGCAAGGCCGGCTATATAAGGAGTGGCGTCAATCTGCGGGACGGCAAAGGAAGTTTTGTCAAAAGAAAGCGACTCCGTGATTATTATTACGATATTATATTTATTTGCGCCGCCCTCTTTTTCGGGGAAATGGCGGCTAAAGTTAAGCGTATTTTCATTTGGCTCTTTTACGCATAAGTAATCGGCTGCGGCTTTATAAAAAAGGCGTGTTTTATTTTCGTCAAAACCCTGGCCCTGCAGGGCGAAAGTGTAAGTATCCACAAGGTTTTGCAAAGGGTTAAGGGAAAGGGCCGTTATAAAGGAGTTGTTGGTAAAATAAGCGTTGCTCCACCTCAAAGGATATTGGGAAAATCTGCCGTGTATAAAAGCGGCTGTTATCAAAAGCGCGGGCAGAACGTACCAGTATTGTTTTTTAGCCGCCGTTCTGCTGTAAGCAAAGCCGACGACTTTTTTCGTAAACAGGAAGAAAGCGAAAAACGCTGCAAGCAGCGCCAGAGCGCTTACGGTTACGGGGTAGCTCTGCCATACCATTTCAAAGGAGGTCGTCCCGTTGGCGGCCAGTTCTATTATGTAAGAATTAAGTCTTTCTCCCAGGTAACTCCAGTATCCGAAGTCAACAAAGTAAATAAACAGCATAAGCGTAAAAGCTAAAGCGTATATAATGGAAATAAGCGGCCGCAGGAATTTTTTATAAGGCAGAAGAAACATAAGCCCCAGAGGCAGACTGAAGAGGAAAGCCACCCTCAAATCAAAACGCAGCCCGACGGAAAAAGCCTCATACACCCATTTTGGGTTAAGAGATTGCTCCGGTCTGTTTATGAAATAAAAGATTACCCTTAGCAGAGCTAAAAACAGAGCGTTGCTTAAAGCAAAAGTAAAAAACGCCGTAAAACGTGTAGGGATTTTAATTTTCATATGATATATTTTAGCTTATTTCCTCTATGCTCGCCAATTGCGGCTCTGGTAGTAATTTATATTAAAAAACATTCCTCTTAAAACTTTAAGAGGAATGTTTTTTTTATTATTGGCAAATCATATTATCTTATTTTTTTGCTTGTTGTATATTTTCAAGTTCGCTTATCAGGCCCGAAAGAGCGGGCTGCAGTTTATTAACGTATTCATTTTCAAAGGTGGCGATGCGCTGCTCAAGCTTAGTAATGTTTTTTGAAAGTTCGTTATTTCTTTTTTCTTCAAGAAGTTTAAGTTCTTCCAGATGGTAATTAAGTTCTTTTACCTTTTCCTTAAGGTCAGAAACTTCTCTTGCGCCGACGCCGGTATTTTTTGTAAGCAGGCGCTTTGCGTAAGGAGCGGCCTCGCCCGCGGCGGCGGAAACTTCCTCAAGCAGGTTGAAGTTATCTTCCTCGTCTTGGGCGCCGGCTTTGCGGTATTTTGCTATAAAGAAGAACAGCAAAACTAGGCATACGGCGAAGATTATTATGCTGGTGGTTAGTGTTGGCATACATTCATAATATAAATTTAGGCGTTTTTTCGCAAGAGATAAACGACACAAACGACGGGTTGACGCTAACAGCAGCTTGTTTCAGGCGCACAATTTTCCATATTTGGGTAAATTTTTGCTTTTCCGTTGCTAGCGTATCGTTTGGGCATTCGCCTCAAATTCGCGATACGCGGCGCAACCAGTCCGCGTGGCAGAGCAGTAAACAAGCTTCAAGTACCCCCCGGCCTTCGGTTCAAGCAAAAATTTCCTCCAAATCTGAAAAATCGCGACAGCTTTCTACAAATGGGCGTTTGACGAACGGCTATGTCAACGGCAAACTTTTTTTTTGCGCGACGCAGGAGCGCATGCCGTCCGTAATATGGATTATTTTCTTAAACTTTGTGTGATTTTTTGATTTTGGATGTATTTTTGATTTTTTTCAAGCGCAGCGTACCAACGAAGAAGGGAGCAAAGCGACAACTCGGTACGCTAGCGACGCAAAAAATCAAAAATAGCCCAAAAGCAAAAAATTGTTCACCTGAGATATATGTCGTTAACACAAAATGTTGTTTGCTTTTAATTAATGCTGTTAATTAATAAAGGAAAGTATTATAAATATCAAAAATATTCTTAACGCCTATATAAAAACGCCATGCAAACCATACCGTAAGCGCCGAGAAAACGACGGTATGCGCTATCTTTGATTTCTTGCCGATATCGGGGGAAAGCCATAGAAAAATTAAATTAAAAGGTCCTATGCACAGGAACAGGAACCATAACCCCCATGTTTTGTAATACCACGACACATTTTTGCCCTGCCCTTTGCCGCAGTATCTGCAATAATTATCAAAATCACCGATTTCCAGGCCGCATTTCCAACAGTTCATAGGTCCTCCCCTTTATTTCTCAGGAAAGTTTTTATTTTGCTGCGCGCCCTTGCCGTTTTGGCGGCGTCAAGCCACTGCATTTTGGGCTCGGCGTTTTTACGCGTTTGTATTTCGCAAATATCTCCGCTTTTAAGTTCGCTGTTCATTTTTGCCATTTTGCCGTTTACAAGCGCGCCGCTGTAATGGTCGCCTATCTCGGTATGGACGAGGTAGGCAAAATCAAGCGGGGTTGCGTGCTCGGGCAGAACTTTAACCTCGCCCTTGGGGGTAAATACGAAAATCTGACTCAAATTTATATCCGTTTGGAAACTTTCCAAAAACTCGCGCGGCGCCGTTAAGTCGCGCTGCCATTCTATCCACTGGCGTATCCAGTTTAGTTTTTCGTCCAGGTGAGGATCGGCCTTGCTGCCCAGTTTATAACGCCAATGCGCTGCGATGCCGTACTCGCAGGTGCGGTGCATATCTTCCGTTCTGATTTGTACTTCAACAAGGCTGCCTTCAAAAAACACCGTCGTATGTATACTTTGGTACATATTCATTTTAGGCATTGCTATATAATCTGTAAAACTGCCGGCCACCGGCTTAAAATTGGCGTGCAGCGCGCCCAGCGCGCGGTAGCAGTCCAAGACGGTATCGGTAATAATGCGCAGGCCCAAGAGGTCCTGTATCTGTTCAAAAGAAGCATTATGCTTTTTCATTTTGCGGTAAATGGAATAATAATTTTTAACGCGCGAGAGCAGACGATGCGGTATTTGTTCCCTGTCCAAAACCGCGGCAAGGGCTGCCTTAAAAGAAGCCAGTTTTTTATTTAAGTCCTCCTCTTTTTTGGCGACGCCCGTTTTAAGTTCTTCGTACTCGTCGGGATAGAGATATTTGAAGGATAAATCTTCCAGCTCATTTTTAAGAGAGAACATACCCAGCCGCTGCGCCAGCGGCGCATAAAGATTTAGGGTTTCCAAAGCTTTTTCTTTGCGCCGCGCTGGCGGGAGCCCCTGCAAAGTTTTCATATTATGAGTTCTGTCGGCAAGTTTTATTAAGATAATGCGCATATCGTGCGAAACGGCAATTAACATCTTGCGCCAGTTTTCAACAGTTTCTTCATCGGTGGAAAGGTTTTCAAGGCGGTCAATCTTGGTAAGGCCGGCTACCATTTCCGCAATTTCTTTGTTGAAATTTTTTTCTATATCGCCGACGGAAACGGAAGTGTCTTCAACGGTATCATGCAGCAGCGCCGCGCAAATGGTTTCTTTGTCAAGTTTATGGTCCAATAAAATTTTTGCCACTTCGCAGCAGTGGCAGAAAAAAGGCTCCCCCGTAAACCTTTTCTGTTCGCTATGCGCAGCTTTGGCAAAGTTGTAGGCCTTCTCAATAAGCTGTGTGTCCTGAGAAGGATTATAACTCTTAAACCCGTTAATAATTTCCCTTAAATTATCTTCCATTTCCTTTTAGCTCCGCGCGCAAATTAGCTGTTCTTTACTTTATTATTCGCGCTTGCGCCAAATTGCCCGCTTTGGGTATCGCCGCCGCTGCGCTGTTTGGCTCCGTGCGCAAATTAGCTGTTCTTTACTTTATTATTCGCGCTTGCGCAAAGCGGCATTACTCGGGAAAGACTTCGCCCAAAATCATTTTTGCGGCTCTCTGGGCCACGCCGCGTTCGCCCAATTCTTTGCGTATTTTAAGCAGGTTTTGGCGCATATCGGTATATTTCTTCTCATTGCCTAAGACGGAGCAGACTTCTTTTGAAATTGCCTCGGTATTTGCGTCTTTTTGTATAAATTCTTTCACTATTTCTTTTCCGCTTAAAATATTTACCAGCGATATATAAGGCACTTTTATTATCATTTTTGCTATCTGGTATATCGTCCAGGAAGTTTTATATACCACTATCATCGGCAGGCCCAGCAGCGCGTTTTCAAGCGTGGCTGTGCCCGAGCAGGTAATTACAAAATCCATATCGCTTCTTTTGGAATAATTGTTTTCGCGCGTTATGGTAAAATCCAGCGGTTCATTTGTGCCCAGGAGCTCGTAGATATCTTTATCGGCCAATTCGGGCACTGCAAAGAAGAAGGCTTTTGCGTTTGGAAAAGAACGTTTTATCTCCAAAAACGACTTATAAAACAATTTGGTATGCTTTATAATTTCACGCGGGCGGCTGCCGGGCAGAAGGCCGATTTTCCATTCTTTTAATCTGCCGCCTTCGTAGGTTTTAGGTTTTTCCTGCGGGATTAAATCCAAAAGCGGATTGCCCAAAAACACGGCGTCCCCGCC
>JAEWSL010000023.1 GCA_023398295.1 Elusimicrobiota bacterium
GAAAAGACGGGATACCCCAAAGATATGCTTGAGCTTGACCTTGATATGGAAGCCGATTTAGGCATAGATACCGTAAAACAGGCCGAACTTTTTGCAAGTCTTCAGGGCAAGTATAATTTGCCGCAAAACGAGGGTGTTCAACTTAAAGATTATCCGACTATAAGACATTGTATAAATTATGTTATGTCCTCCTCAGGCGGGGCGGAAAAGCAGCCGGCGCAAGCCCCCGAAGAGCAAACGTCCGCCGCTGCGGAAGAGCAGCCGGCCCAATCTGCTCAATTGGCTCAACCCGAACAAGAAAAGCAGACTGAGCAGCCTGCCGCGCAACCCGTAGAACAGCCTGCCGAGCCCGCTAAAAAAGAGGACTCTTCCCCCAAAGAATACGAGGGGCAGGACGCGCCTGATAAGAAATATCGTTTTGTTCCTCATTTGGTGTCCGCTCCTTTAGAGCAGGAAGCAAGCCGCAAACTAAGCGCGGCGCGCACGGTTTTAATAATGGCCGATAACGCGCTTCTGACCAAAGCTTACGCCGATATTTTTAAGCAGCAGGGCATTAAGACACATATTTTTACCTCCTTAAAGATGCGCGGCAAAAATGTAACTTTGGTCAATTGGGATAATTTGGAAGAGTTTACAAAAGTCTTTGAAGCTTACGCCAAAGAAAACGAAGGTTCTACTCAGGGCATTGTATATCTGCTGCCCTGTTCTGTAAAAAAATACGATAAAAAGGCAAATCCCCACGGCGAGCTTACAAAATATCTTATGCCGCTTTTTATTGCGTGCAAAGTGTTCTTAAAAGACCTCTCGGACAGAAAAGACGCCGATACTTTTATAGCCTCCGTCTTCAAAATTGACGGCGCGTTTTCCTATAAAACAAAAGAAATTATAAATCCGTCGTTAGGCTCCGTCTGCGGCGCGGCGAACTGTTTTAGGAAAGATATGTATCAGCTCGGCGGCGTTTTAAGCAAGATTTTGGATTTTGAGCCTTCGGCTGACGCCGATTATATGGCGCAAAAGACTTTAGACGAAATCCTAAAAGGCGACGAGCGCGCCATGGTAGGCTTTTACAAAGGCGAGCGCAGCACAATATTTGCCCTTCCGCGCAAGCTTGATATGAGCGTAAAGCATATGGACCTTAAAGGCAAAACCATAGCTTTTACCGGCGCGGGGCGCGGCATAGGCGCGCTGCTTTCGCAAAAAATTGCGGCGCAGTACGGCAGCAGGATATTGATTTTGGATATCATAGAGCTTAGCGATAAATCCGCCTACTGGGCGACGTTAAACGAACAGGAACTGGCCGAACTTAAAGCCAAAATATGGCAGGAATTAAAGGCCGACGCTTCTGTGCGCGCAACGCCCGTTTTGCTTGAAAAGGCCTTCGGCAGAGTAAAGGACAGCATTACCCTTTATAAAAATATGCAGAAGATAAAAGCCCTAGGCGGCCAGGCAGATTATTATCACTGCGACGTTACAAACGGCACCATGATGAAAGAAGTTATTACCAAAATCAAAGCCAAGTACGGCAAAATTGACGGGCTTATCCACTTTGCCGGCATTGAGCACAGCAAACTTCTTACCGATAAAACAGTTGAAGAATATTACCGCGTCTTTGACGTTAAAGCCACCAGCGCGGCTGTTTTTGTAGCCAATAATCTTGTTAAAGAAAGCGGGTTTTACGCTTTTGCTTCTTCCATTGCGGGTAAGTACGGCAATTTAGGCCAGGCCGATTACGCCAGCGCAAACGATTATATCTCAAAACTTTGCATAAGTCTGCACAACCAAGGACAACGCTCCGTCAGCATTGATATGAGCGCGTACGCAAATATCGGCATGGGCGTGCGTCCGGGCGTTATGGAATTTTTGAGCCAGCAGGGCCTGGAGTTCGTAAATCCGCACGACGGCATGCAGATTTTCTTAAATGAAATTGTCTACGGCAAAATACCCGAGATTATTTTGAGCGGTTCTTTGGGCACGCTTGACTGGGATAAACAGGTGCGCGTTGACGACGCCTTTGAAATTGATCCAAACGAAGGCAAAGACGAGGAAGGTTTTAATCCCGTCGGAGATAAATTTACTCCCGAGGAAGATAAGGACGACGACAGCAACGACGAAGGCCGGGACAACGGCGGCGGACAGGAAGGTTCTCCCGACGGTTCTGCCGTGCAGCCCGAGCCCGAACCCGAGCTTGAGGAAGAACCGGCTCCCAAAGCAAAAGCCGCCGCAAAGGCAAGAAGGGCAGCTTCGCCCGCGGCTGTTGCGGATAAAGAAGAGGAGATTTCCTTGGAAGAAGATAAAGAAGAAGACAAGGAAGAGATAAAAGAAGAATTAAAAAAAGAGGCCGCGCCTGAAAAAGAGGCGAAAGAAAAAATTTCAAAAGAAGGTTCTGCCGCGCCTAAGGAGCAGGAAAATTTCTTTCTCGGCGATATACAGACCTTGGAGAAAGGCAAAAATATATTTGCGCAGGTTACCTTTTCGGCGGAGTATCCTTTTCTTAAAGACCACTCCATCGGCGGCACGCCCTATGTGCCCGGCGTCATGGGCATTGAAACCTTTATGGAAGCCGCCGCTGCCCTAGACGGACAGGCCCCCTCGGGACTTGAGGATGTGCACTTCCACCTTCCCATAAAACTTTTGCGTTCCAGCCCCGTTGTTGCCAGAATTAAAGGCGAGAGAGGGCCTAATCTTGAACAGTTTGAAATAGAGTCCGATTTTATAAACAGCAAAGGCGTAAAAATGGGCAATACGCGCAGACATTTTACTGCGCGCCCGCTGCCCAATAAAGATATTGACAGCAAATGGAATAATTATAAAGGCCAAATTGATGTCGGCGGCGCTTATCAGGCCGATAAAGAGGCCGTCTACTCGCGCTATTTCCACGGGCCCAGCTTTCAGGTTCTAGACGGTATTTTGCGCGTGGACGATAAAATGGTTTTAGGCGTCTATCAAAAGCCCGCCGCCGTTTTATTTCACGACGGGCCCAAACATCTTATAGCGCACCCCTTGCTTATTGAGGCGGCATTCCAGACCTGCGGCTGGCGCGATCTGTCCGTTGAGAACCGCGAAACTTTACCAGACAGCATCGGTAAACTTTATATACAGACAAAAGGCGTCCCCGCCTCAAAGCTTTTCACGCTTTGCATTTACAACGGCAAGAACATAGAGGGCAAAAGCATTTACGACGCTTTTGTCTTTGACGAAAGCGGCAAGCTTTGGATTGAGCTCAGCGACTATCAGATGATAGGACGTTAGTTTTGAGGACAAAATTATGGCGTATAAATTAAATGTGGTTGAAGCAAAAGACGTCCCCGAAGCGGATACTTTTTTAAGCAAAGGGGAGTTGGAGGCTTATCAATCCTTTAAGATAGAAAAACGCCGCCGCCAATGGCTTGCGGGCCGCTACGCGCTTAAAAGCATGGCCGCAAATTATTTTAGTTTTGACGTCAAATATACGGAGATTAAAAATTTAGCCTCCGGCCAGCCGATACTGAAAGTTCCCGGCGGTACAAAACTGCCCGTTTCCATATCCCACTGCGACGATTACGCCGCCGCCGCCATTGACTTTAATTCCGAAGGCATCGGCGTAGACATTGAAGCCGTTGAGCCGCGCAGCCGCGCCTGGGAGAGGCAGAGTTTCTGCGAGGAAGAAATTTCCTCGCGCGCGTCGTTTTTTCTAACGGAACTTTGGGCAAAAAAGGAAGCGGTGTTAAAATTTCTCGGCGTAGGGCTTACAATAAGTATGAAAGACGTGCGCTTTATTAACGGCCGTTTGCAGCTTTACGGTAAAGCGCTTGATATTTGGGCAAGGATAGGCAGCCCTAATATCCAAGTTGAAGTAAAAGATTTAGACGGCGGCTATAAACTTGCCATAGCAAGCGAAATTCCCGTCTTCTGACTTACAGCAGGATTTGAGAGGTAATAATTATGGAAGATCCATTGGGCCTTGAGAGCAAAAACGAAGGTAACGGCAAAACAAGCAAAGAACTTGCGGAAAACCTTAAGAAATTTCGCGAAATTTACGATGACGCGCGCACCGTGGAAGACTCCAAAGCAAAAGCGCAGAAAGAAAAAGGCAAATTTAACGTGCGCGAGCGTCTTCAATACCTTCTTGACGAAAACAGTTTCTACGAAGTGCATACTTTAATGCAGTCGCGCTCAAACGCTTTCGGTTTACAGGAGAAGAATCTAAAAGGCGACGGCGTTGTTACGGGTTTTGGCCGCATCAACGGGCGCGAGGTGGCAATTTACGCCCAGGACTTTACTCAGATGGGCGGCAGTCTGGGGCTTGCGCACGCTAAAAAAATCACTTATATCATGGATCTGGCCCTTGAAGCTAAAGTGCCCGTGATAGGCTTGCTTGACAGCGGGGGAGCAAGGATACAGGAAGGCGTTGACAGTCTTGACGGCTTTGGCGAAATTTTCTACAGGAACGTAAAAGCTTCCGGCATAATTCCGCAGATTTCCGTTATTTTAGGACCGTGTGCGGGCGGGGCTGTTTATTCCCCCGCGCTTACCGATTTTGTTTTTATGGTGGACGCCATAAGCCATATGTTTGTAACGGGCCCCGGCGTGGTTAAGGCCGCTACCGGCGAAGACGTTGATTTTGACACTTTGGGCGGCAGCAAGATACACAGCCAGAAAAGCGGCGTCTGCCACGTCATAGCAAAAAGCGAGCAGGACTGCTTCAGACAGGTGAGGGAACTTCTATCTTTCCTGCCGCAAAATTGCTGTGAAAAGCCTTTAAGCACGCCGACAGTGGATTCCGTGGACCGCAAAACCCCTCTGCTTGAAAAACTTTGCGCCGTAGACTCTGGCAAGCCTTTTCGCATACAGCATCTAATTTGGGAAATTGCCGACGAAAATAAATTTTTTGAGATCCATCGCGATTTTGCCAAAAACATAGTAACTGGTTTTATAAGACTCGGGGGAGATGTCGTCGGCGTAGTGGCCAATAATCCCGATTATCTAGGCGGGGCTTTGGATATAAACGCAAGCGATAAAGCCGCTCGTTTCGTGCGTTTTTTGAATGCTTTTAACATACCGATAATTACCTTAGTTGACATCGGCGGCTATCTGCCCGGAGTTGAGCAGGAACACGGCGGCATTATAAGGCACGGGGCGAAACTTCTTTACGCTTACGCGGAAGCGCAGGTTCCCAAACTTACGATTGTCTTGCGCAAGGCTTACGGCGGGGCTTATATAGCAATGGGTTCTAAGTATTTAGGAGGCGATTTTAATTTTGCGCTGCCTTCTGCGGAAATTGCCGTTATGGGCCCGCGCGGCGCGGCGGAAATTTTATATTCCAAAGAGATTAAAGCCGCCAAAGAAGGAGAGCTGGAAACCCTTAAACAAAAACTTACCAAAGAATATACGCAGCAATTTGCTTCCCCGTACCAGACGGCGCACAGCGGTTCTATAGACGAGGTCATAGAGCCCGCGCAGACAAGAACAAAACTTATTAGGGCTTTAAGGATACTTAAGAACAAAAAAGAACTTAAGTGTCGTCCTAAAGGCAATATTCCTTTGTAAAGGTTTTATCTGTTGACGCAAAAAAATCCCGAAAGTCATAAAGTTTCGGGATTTTTTCTGTTAAATTTGAGAACGCACAGCAAGCTTCCGGGCTAGGACTCGAACCTAGAATACCTCCTCCAAAGGGAGGGGTGTTACCATTACACCACCCGGAATTAATAAATAAAGCTAACCGTAATCGGACTTTCAACAGGGCCGAAAATCAGTAATCTTCTTTTTCTGTCTGGTCGTCTTTTGATTTTGCGCCCGCGGGTACGGCTTGTTTAACTGCGCCCTGCGGATTTTTAGCAAGCTCTTCCTGATAGGCTTTTAAGATATTGTCTTCCAGATATTTTCTAAATTCCTGGTTTATCGGATGCACCATATCTTTATGCGACCCATCGGGCAGCTTCCTAGACGGCATACAAAGGAATACCCCTTTAGTTCCCTCAACGATTTTCATATTCCTTACGACGAAAGAGTCATCAAAAGTTACGCTAGCGAACGCTTTTAGACGTTCTTCCCCCATAAGGTGTATTCTTATTTCTGTTATCTTCATACCTTTGTCCTCCAGAAATGCGTCAAGAATACGGTTTTATAATCAGCACCGAGTTGCTTAACCATTTCCCCAGCCGCCGTTTTATCTTCAACAAGGCCCAATACACAAGAACCGGAGCCGCTCATTATCGTTCCATGTGCACCCAAAGAATGCAGGGCCTCTTTTGCTTTCGCACAGGCCTGCAGACGTTTGAGTACGCTACCCTCTAATTTATTATACAAAAAACTTTGCCACTGCGACAATGGCGCGCAAGACTTCAGCGCGTCGGTAAGTTTATCTAAAGAGGTTAGACGCGTTTTAATTTCTTCGTCCGAACTTAAAGAGAGTTCTTTGTAGGCAAGAGCGGTATCGCTTGCCTCGTCCGGATAGATAATGATTATGCAGGGGGAGGTTATTTTACTTTTTACTTCGGTCAAAATTTCGCCTATGCCGCCGGCGAGATAAAATGTTCCGTCTTCAAGGAACACGGGAATATCGGCCCCGAGTTTTGCGGCTATGGCAAGCAAATCTTTTTTGCGTTTGGAATTTATTTCAATATTATAGAGCGCGCAAAGCCCTCTTAGGACGGCGGCCGCGTCGGAGGAGCCTCCGCCCAGGCCCGCGCCCAAAGGTATATTTTTTTCAAGGCGTATTTGGCATGCGGCTTTTATATTGAAATAGTCAAAAAAGGCTTTTGCGGCTTTGTAGGCCAGATTTGTTTTATCGGCTTTAAGCCCCGCTCCGAAAGGCCCTTTAATTTTTAGTTCTATTGAGGTTTGAGGCGCATTTTGCGCGGATATTTTTATATCGTCGCCCAAGGAGAGTTTTGCAAATAAAGTCGCCAGATTATGGTAGCCGTCATCCCTCTTTGAGAGGACCTCCAAAAATAAATTTACTTTTGCCGGCGCAAATACAGAAATTTCCGTGTTCATAAGTTACCCCCTGCCTGTAAAATTTAACAGCTGCAAAAATCGTTCTTAAGGCCGCCGTCTTATCTGCCGGTTTCATTTTTTTATTTGCCCGTTTTCGTAAAACTCTTCGGATATCAGCTGCCCCTCTTGATTATAGAGGGCTTTTCTTCCGTCAAGTTTTCCGTCTTTATATTTTTCTTCCAGATAAATTTTCCCGTCCGGGAAGAATCCGGTGCGGTTGCCGTTTAATTTGCCCTCAATATAATATTCCTCGTACATCGTTTTGCCGTTATCGTAAAAAAACAGGCGGCTTCCGTCGCGGATATTATTTTTATAAGTGCATCTGCTTTCCAGGATTCCGTTGAGGTGGAAAGTTTCTTTTACGCCTTCCAGCCTTTCGTTTTTGAAATTTTCTGTTGAAACCAATTTCCCGCCCAGCCCGTAAACAAGCCTTTTGCCGTTAAGGCGGCCTTTGGCGTAATCGGTTTTCTCTTCGGTGAGGACGCCTTTTGCAAAACTGAAATAAACGCAGGTGCCCTCTTTATAGCCGTTGTCGTAATTTTCTATGGCGATAACGCGCCCGTAGTTATCGTAAGTTTTTACCTGCCCGTGGGGCTGGCCGTTTACAAAAACGGCATCTCTCTTTAAGCCGCCGTCGGGATAAAATTCCTTGGCTTCGCCGTTAAACATTTCGCCTTTTTCGCTTATCACTTTGCCGTATTCGTCCAAAGACTGGCGGCCCGTTTCTTTCCCGTCTGAAAAGAAGACTCTCTCGTCGTGCAGGCGCACAAAAGTATGGCCCGCTTTTTCCTGCGGGGGCGCGTTTCCCGAAGAGGGCGCGCTTACAAGAATGCCGTTTGCGTATTCCTCTTCCAGCAGGGTAACGCCGTTTTGCGCATCTAAGATTTGCAGGACGCCGTGCAATTTGCCGTTCTTATAAGTTTTGCTGCAAAGTATTGAGGAATAATATTCGGTAACTTTCCCGTCGGGTATCTTACCTTTTTGGATAATTTTGCCGTCTTCGTATTTTTCCGTCGCTAAATGCGCGCAGGAATAAAACTTTTTCACGTCGCCGGCCGAGATTGAAATTATTTCTTCTTTTTTCATAAATGCATTGTAGCATAAATAATAAAGCAATAGATAAAATATTTTAGCCTCACGCGCGCCGCTTGCGGGCAAAAAAACAGGTTGACAAAACGCGTTTAATCATATAAATTTATAAGTAGGATAAGTTCAGCAAGGGGGAGTTATGCCGGAAATACATTTGACAGACAGCAGTTTTGAAAAGGAAGTTTTGAAAGAAAAAGGAGTAGTTCTCGTTGATTTTTGGGCGCCTTGGTGCGGGCCTTGCAGAATGCTGGGCCCCGTCATAGAGGAGCTTGCCGAGGAGTATGATGGCAAAGCAAAAATCTGCAAAATAAACACCGACGAAGCCACCGAGAAAAGCGTGGAATACAGGATATCCTCCATCCCCACAATAATTATTTTCAAAAACGGAGAACAGAAAGCGGTGCTTAACGGTCTTCAAAGCAAGGAAGAGCTGCAAAAGCAGATAGACGCGCTCCTTTAAGGAGATTGGTATGAAAAAATATGTAAAACTTCTCCTGCCCGTTTTGTGTATGGGCATATTCGGCCTTGCCTTTGCCGAGCAGGAGCCGGCCGCCGCTGAAAATCCCTTTGACTATACCGCGATGGTATATCTCAACGGGAATAATTTCCAGGAAACTATTTCTAAAACAAAAGGCTATTTCGTGGTGGACTTTTGGACAGACGGCTGCAAAATATGTAAAGAAATAGAAGAGCCTATGTTGGAACTCGCCGAGCAGGAAACCTACACAAACGCCAACGGCGAGGAAATACCCCTTACAATAGGGGAGTTTAAGATATCCGACAAAGAAGGGCTGGTTAAATGGGGCGGCAAATACGATTTTACTTCTTTCCCCGCGTTGGTTATTTTCAAAAACGGTGTTCGCGTTCAAACCATAAAGGCCAATTACGGCTACAGAATGATGAAAACGCTTAAGGACTTCTTGAGCGGCTCAACCCAAAAATAGTAGAATAATAGCATACCCTGATATAAAGTTATAAAGCGGCAGTTTGCTCGTAAAGAAGTTTCTGATTTGTTTATAAAATATTCCCCGCTGTTTTTGCGCGGGGAAAATATCCTAAGAGGTTCCCCAAAAAATTGTTTTATTTCTCGCGCTTTGCGCGAAAAATAATCTGGCTTACACCCTTTAATATGTCAACGGGAAAAGAAATATACATAATTGACGCCCACGGCTTCCTCCACAGGAATTACCACGCCCTGCCCAAGCTTGCCACCTCTAAAGGCGAGGAGGTCGGCGCTTTGTACGGTTTCCTTAATTGGATTTTAAGGTTTCTTAAAGCTAGAAAGCCCGCCTATGTTGCAGTTTGTTTTGACTCAAAGGGGCCTACTTTCAGGCATGAAGCTTTCAAAGAGTATAAGGCAAACCGCCCCCCTACGGAAGAGGCTCTTGTATCCCAGCTTAAAATTGCGCGGGAGGTTGTAAGCGCTTTAGGCCTTAAAATGCTGGCTCTTGCAGGGGCCGAGGCCGATGACCTAATGGCCTGCGCGGCGCAGTGCGCCAAGGGCGCGGGCGCGCGCAGCGTAATAGTAAGCCTAGATAAGGACATTTACCAAATCGTAAGCGACGATGTTTTGCTATGGGACGGCCAACCTAAAGACGAGCCTAAGGGCGCAAAAGCCTGCGTTGAGAAATTTGGCGTGCCCTGCACTCATATGACGGATTATCTTGCCCTTCTGGGGGACAGTTCCGATAATGTGCCAGGCGTAAGCGGCATAGGCGCAAAGACGGCAAAAGAGCTTGTAAATTCTTACGGGCATCTGGATCGGATTTTTGAAGAAGCAAACAAGCAAAACTCTTCGCTTAAACCGGCGCTCGCAAAGAAATTAAAAGAGGGGGAGCAAAGAGCAAAGCTTTCCTACGGCCTTGTTACTCTTAAAACCGATATTTTGGGCGAACTTAATTTTGAAGAATTCGGCGTGCGACCCCCTCAGATGGAAGTCGCGCGCGCCATGGCAAAACGCTTTGAGTTTAAGAATTTAGACATATTTTTAGACGCTTGCCAAAAAACCGCGCAGCACAATCAGCCTTTTTACGAACAATCCGCGCAAACAGTTTTGCCGCAGCCTGCTTCTGATACGCAGCCGCCTGCGCCGGCGCCCGCGGCCGAAGGGGAGCTTAAGCGGCAGCAACAGGGAGAGTTGTTTGATTTTGAGGCTTTGGAAAGCAAAAAGCCTTCTCTTTCTGACAAAGGCGCGGGCGCGGCGCAAAACGCCGCGTTTTTAAGCGGCGCGCAAAACGGGGGGGCAAAAGAGGGGCAAGCCGCACGGGCAGTCCATGACTCACAAGATGCAAAAGAGCGTCTTTTGCGACTGCTTAAAAACGCGCAAAGTGCGGGCGAAGCTTTTATTTTTTGCGAAGAGGGGCATTTAATTTTCGGTTTCAGCGCGCTTGACTTTGTCATTATGCCCTTAAGCGCTTTGGACGAAGTTATCCTAAGGCAAATTTACGCGCTTATATACGACGATGATATCTGCAAAATAGGCTACGACTTAAAATATACTCTTCGCGTTTTAGGATACGAGCCTTCGGGCAAAACCGTGCGCTGCGAAGATTTGGCTTTGGCCCGGTACTGTCTTGATCCTTCAAGCGACTTTACTTTAAGCGGGGCTTTGGCGCAGGTCCTAAACGTAATGATAAGCCCAGTAGTTTCTTTAAGTCAAAAGCTGGATATTTACGCGCGGCAAATATGGGCTTTGCGCCCGGCGCTGCAAAATTTGCTTAAGGAGCAAAACGCCGAAGAAGTCTATAAGACTTTAGAACTGCCTTTAATGAGCATTCTTCTTGAAATGGAAACTTTTGGCATTATGGTGGATTTCAACTGGCTTAAGGTTTTGGATATTTTATTTTCTAAAGAAATACAAGACGCCCAGACGCAGGTAAACAAAATCGCTGGGGAGCAGATAAATATAAATTCCCCCAAACAGCTTGGGGTTTTACTGTACGATAAACTGAAGCTTCCCGTATACAAAAAAACCAAGACCGGCTATTCCACCGACGAAGAAGCTCTTGAAACTTTAACCAAACTTCACCCCGTGGCCGAGCAGATACTTAAATTCCGCGAGGCGGCCAAATTAAAAAGCACTTACGTTGACGTGCTCCTAAATTCCGCCGAGCCAAAAACGCGGCGCGTGCATACCAATTTTAACCAGACGGGCACGGTAACGGGGCGGCTTTCAAGCTTCAGCCCCAATTTACAGAATATTCCCGTTCGCACGGAAAAGGGGCGTCTTATAAGGCAGGCTTTTGTGGCGGGGGAGGGCAAAGTTTTGCTCTCGGCCGATTATTCCCAGATAGATTTAAGGGTTTTGGCCGACCGCTCCTGCGATGAAACGCTTATCCACGCTTTCAAAAATACCGACGATATCCACACGCGCACCGCTTCCGAGGTTTTCAATGTCCCCGTGGAAGAAGTCAGCAAAGAAATGCGCACGCGCGCAAAGGCCATAAACTTTGGCATTGTCTACGGGCAGGGGCCTATGGCCCTGTCGGAAAGTTTGGATATAACGCCCAGCGAAGCCAAGGATTATATTGACGCTTATTTTGCGCGTTACGATACGCTAAAAGAGTGGATAAATAAGACGGCGGTAAACGCGCGCAGGGCGGGGTTCGTAAAGACTATGCTCGGACACATAAGATATTTGCCCGAGTTTGAGGCTTCAAGCCCGCGCCTTGCCAGTTTTGCCGCGCGCGCGGCGGTAAATACGGTGGTGCAGGGAGGCTCCTCGGATATCATTAAGAAGGCGATGATAGATATCTATCGGGCGGCGGATAAGCCGCAAGGTCTTAAAATGCTCCTGCAGGTTCACGACGAACTTATTTTTGAAGTCCCGCAGGAAAATCTTAAAGCAGCCTCTCTTTGGGTTAAGGAAAAGATGGAGCAGGCCGTAAAATTAAAAGTTCCTCTTTTAGCGCAGGCAAAAGCGGGCAAAAATTGGAACGAAATGGGCCCCGTTATTTAATCCGCGCTTAATTATGAAAATAGAAACAGACTTTATCACCGAAAATAAACTTGTCCTAGGCTTATCTGGAGGCATAGCAAGCGGCAAAAGCGCCGCTTTAGAAGTTTTTGCCTCGCTCGGCGCGCGCGCAATTTGCGCCGACGATATTTCAAGACGCTGCTTTGCTATGCTTAAAGACAAAATGGAAGCTTATTTCGGTACAAGCGACAAGGCGCAAATCGCGCACGCCGTCTTTACCGACGCTCAAAAGCGCGCCTGGCTTGAAAATTTGCTCCACCCGCTTATTTTGCAGGCGGCCCGCGAGGAAGTAAAAACCTGCGCGGAGAAAATTGCGGTTGTTGAAATCCCCCTGCTTTTTGAGAAAGGCCTTGAAGACGCTTTTGACCTTACTCTTTGCGTTTACGCCGATTATAACATAAGGCTTAAACGCGCTTTGGCCAATTTTACGGAGCGGGATTTTATTTTGCGCGACAAAGCGCAAATGCCTCTTGAGCAAAAAGCGCAGAGGGCCGATATTGTTTTAATAAATAACTCAAACCGAAAAGAACTTGAGAGTAAGATAAAAAAGTTTTACGGCGTTTTATTAAAGCGCCCGCAGTAAAATAAGTGGACTTGCAAAATATAAAAGTAAAAGATGAGGAATAATATGGACAACAAAGAAGTCAAAACGGTTTCAAAGGAAGCAAAGGAAACCGCAAAAGAAGCTAAAGAAATTAAAGAAGCTAAAGAAGCTAAAGAAGTAAAAGAAGTTAAAGAAGTTAAAGAAACTAAAGAGGGCAAAGAGCTCAAAGAAGTAAAAGAAGCTAAAGAGGGCAAAGAGCTAAAAGAAGTAAAAGAAGCTAAAGAAGTCAAAGAGCCTAAAGAAACAAAAGAAGCCGTTTCTAAGGAAAAGCCCTCCGCTGCGCAAAAGAGGAGCGTCGGCGGGAACGGTTTTTCAAACGGGAACAGTTTTTCAAACGGCAACGGCCACGCGCAGTATGCAAATAACGCGCCGAAAGCAAACGGCGGCAAACCCATGGACGCGCGCGAACTGGCAAAACTCAGCGTTGCGGAACTTACCAAACTTGCCGTCAATTATAACGTTGAAGATACCAGCGGCTTAAGAAAACAGCAGCTCATAGGCAAAATAATAGCCGTGCAGGCCAAGCAAAACGGCTCGGTCTACGGCGGCGGCGTTTTGGAAATTCTGCCGGACGGTTTTGGCTTCCTGCGCTCTGAAGAAAACAGCTACCTTGCCGGCGCGGAAGATATTTACGTTTCCCCGTCGCAGATAAAACGTTTCGGTTTAAGAAAGGGCGATAAAATTGAAGGTCTTATCCGCCCGCCTAAAGACAGCGAAAGGTTTTTTGCCATGCTTCAGGTGCAAAAAGTAAACGACGTTGAGGCCGAAAAAATTTATAACCGCCCGCTTTTTGAAAACCTCACCCCGCTGCACCCCAACAAACGTTTTATTCTGGAAGTTGACAAAAATGATTTAACGCAAAGGGTAATTGACCTGCTTATTCCCATAGGCAAAGGCCAGCGCGCTTTAATTGTGGCCGCGCCAAAAACGGGCAAGACGGTTATGCTAAAGAGCATAGCAAACTCCCTTACCACAAATCATAAGGATATTGAGCTTCTTGTGCTGCTTATTGACGAGCGCCCGGAAGAAGTTACCGATATGAGCCGCAGCGTAAAAGGCGAAGTAATAGCCTCCACCTTTGACGAGCCGGCCGAACGTCACGTCCAGGTGGCCGATATGGTGCTTGAGAAAGCAAAACGCGGCGTTGAGCACGGCAAAGACGTCGTTATTTTGCTGGACTCAATTACGCGTCTTGCGCGCGCCTATAACACCGTTACGCCGGCAAGCGGCAGGGTGCTCACGGGCGGTCTTGAAGCCACCTCGCTGCAGAGGCCCAAAAGATTTTTCGGCGCGGCCAGAAATATTGAGGAAGGCGGTTCTCTTACCATAATTGCCACCGCTCTTGTGGAAACGGGCAGCCGTATGGACGAAATTATTTTTGAGGAGTTCAAAGGTACGGGTAACAGCGAAATCTGCCTTGACAGAAAACTTGCCGACAGAAGAATATTCCCCGCTATTGACATCAACAAAAGCTCCACCCGCAAGGAAGACTTGCTTTTGAGCGAGGAAGAGCTTAACAGAGCCTGGATAATGCGCAAAATATTATCTCCGCTGAGCTCCGTTGACGCCATGACGCTGCTGCTTGAAAAACTTACCTCCACAAAGTCTAATAAGGACTTTTTGAAACAAATGGAAGTAAGCTCTTTCTAAAAAGCGGCGTAAGTTAGAGAAGTTCCTCATCTTATAAAAACGGCCGAAAGTTTTTTTTCAAAAAAAAACTTTCGGCCGTAAATAAAAAGCAAAATTTTTTACAGCAGCGTAAGCGGCGCGTAGCGCAGCATAAAGACGCGCTTTGTTCCGTTTGCAAAAACAACGGTTATTTTTACGGCCTCGCCCGCGCCGGTAATTAAAGTAACTTTACCTTCGCCGAAGGCCCCGTGTTTTACGCGGCTGCCCACGCGCACCTCCCTGCCGCAGGCGGCAATGCTTTGCTCGGGCGCTTCCGCCTTATTTTTTGCGTCGGGATAAGCGTTTTGCGGTGCCGTCGGAAACGGCGCGCTGGAGCGTTTTGGGGGGAGGTAAGAACTATCCTCAAAATAATCTTTTTGCTCAAATTTTTTGCCGAAGGTTTTGAAAGCTTCCTTATATTTATTTTCATTGCTGTAGGAGGAGTTTTGCCGCCCTAAACTCCAGCGGTTGTACCTGCCTTTATAGGCAATTTCCTCCCTGTCTGCCGGCGCGTTTTGCGGATAGTTTTGCAAAGCCGCGCTTTCTATAAGCCCGCTGTCAAATAAAAAGCGGGAGGCTAAATTGGAATAAGTCTTGCCGAAAATTCTTCTGGTTGAGCAGTAGCTCATATACAATTGCTTTTTCGCGCGCGTCATGGCCACGTAGCAAAGGCGGCGTTCTTCCTCAAGGTCGTCGTCCCCTTTGCCGCTTAAGGGAAACAGGCCTTCTTCTAACCCGCTTACAAACACTGTCGGGAATTCTAACCCTTTTGCCAAATGCACGGTCATTAAAG
>JAEWSL010000038.1 GCA_023398295.1 Elusimicrobiota bacterium
GCGTAAAGGTTTACGTAAAAGCGGGCAAAGGGGGCGACGGGTGCCTCTCTTTCCGCAGAGAAAAATTTATTGAGTTCGGCGGCCCAAACGGCGGAAACGGCGGCAGGGGCGGCGATATTATTTTTAAGGCCGAGCCTAATTTAACCACCCTTCAGGAACTTGCCTATAACCCTCACATTGAAGCCAAAGACGGCGCGCGCGGCGGCACTTACAACAAAAGCGGCCTTGACGGGGAAGATAAAATTATCCTCGTGCCCCTGGGCACGGTTATAAAACAAAACGGTTTTGTTCTGGCCGATTTAGCGCGCGCGGGGCAAAGCGCCGTCATAGCAAAAGGCGGGCGCGGCGGCAGGGGCAATCAAAGCTTCAAAAGCAGATTTAACACCGCCCCCCGGCTGGCGGAAAACGGCCAGCCCGGAGAAGAGCTTACCCTAATCCTTGAACTTAAAGTGCTTGCCGACGTAGGCTTAGTAGGATTTCCAAACGCGGGCAAAAGTACGTTTTTAAGCGCGGTATCGGCCGCGCGCCCCAAAATAGCCGATTATCCTTTTACCACCCTAAACCCCAATTTGGGCATTTGCTCGCACAAGGGCAAAAGTTTTGTCGTCGCCGATATCCCGGGCATTATTGAAGGCGCAAGCCAGGGCCGCGGGCTGGGACACCAGTTCCTCAAACACATTGAAAGAACGCGCGTTTTGCTGCATATGACCGATCCGCAGGGCTACGATAAACTAACGCCTGAAAAATCAATAAAAATAATTGAAAGCGAACTTAAAGATTTTGATAAGGACTTATTTAACAAGCCGCGCATTATCGTCATAAATAAAGAAGATATAAAAGGCGCAAAAGAAGTCTACGAGAAAATAAAAAAGAAGACAAAGAAACCTGTTTTTCTTATCTCGGCTGCGACCGGAGAGGGCGTAAATAAGCTTCTTGACGAGGTGGTAAAAGTTCTCTCAACGGCAAAAACAGAAATAAAAAAGGAAGAGAAGCCCTCCTCCGCAGAACATAAGGTGGAGCCTCTTTTTACCATAAAAGTTCTTGATGAAAACCGCATAAAAATAACGGGCAAAAAAATTGAGCAGTGGATAGCAATGACCAATTTCAACCAGCCCGAGGCCGTGGAAAGATTAAGACGCATCTTCAAAAAAATAGGGCTTGAAAAAGCTTTGCAAAAAAGCGGCGTAAACGACGGAAGCGTAATACTCGTCGGCGGAAGAGAGTTTGAATGGAACGGCGCTTTCAATGAAGAAACTTCCGCCCTGCCCCAGCGCATAGGCGGCTACTCCAAACGCGAAAACAAACAGCAGCGTCTTGAAAAAAGAAAAGCCCGCAGAGAACGCAAATTAAACGGCGCAAAAGCCCTTTAGAACAAAGTTTTCAGCGCGCGTTTAATCGGACGCGCCGTTCATTTCCATGGCAAAATAAATACCCTTTAGAACTAAATCGGGATCGTAGCAGTCAAAAGCTCCGCTGAGCTCAAACATTCTGCCCATGCCGCCGGTTGCCACCACAATGCAGGCCTCGTCGTTAAAACATTCCTTTTTGAAGCGGAAAATAAATTCCTTAACCGCGCCCAGCGCGCCGAAATATAAGCCCGACTGAAGCTGCGTCTGCGTCGTATTGCCCGCGCAAAAGCGCGGGCGCGCAATTTCCACCTTGGAAAGCAAAGCCGTGTTCTGGCACAAAGCGTTAAGCGCAACGCCCACGCCGACCGTAATTGCCCCGCCCATATATTCTTTATTTTTTGAAACGGCGTCAAAAGTGTTTGCCGTGCCGAAATCCACCACTATTAAGTTCTGTGAAGGGTATTTTTTGACGGCGGCCATAATGTCGGCCACGCGGTCTGCGCCCAGTTTATCGCCGTTTACGGCGTTTATTTTTAAGCCCGTTTTCACGCCGATATCCAAAATAAAGGGCTCAATGCCAAAATATTTTATGCAGCAGTTTACAACTGTGCGCAGCAAATCGGGAACGACCGAAGAAATACCTATCTGCGTAATTTTTGAAGGATTTATTTTATGTTCTCTTAAAACAGCTTTCAGGAATATGCCCAACTCGTCTGAAGTAAGCGTGTCTTTTGAAGTGTTGCGGAAGCGCGCTTTTATTTTGCCTTTGTCAAAAACCCCGCCGAAAGTTTTGGTGTTTCCTATATCAAGGGTAAGTATCATTTTGTTCTCCTGGGCCCGCAAAAAAAGCGCGGCCCGGCCTTATTGTTAAGTTTTACGGCAAGCGGCTTTTTGCTAAAGGCAAATAAGCCCTCAACTAAATTATATAATTTTAGCCCGCCGTTAAATATGCTAAACTTTTAACACGGAGGGATTATGGAATACAGCCTTTTATGCGCTTTTGTCGCGGGCGCTTTGCTGCTTGTAATGCAAATACTCGTTACGGCAAATATTCTTCTCTATAAAGAGGACGTAAAGAGTTCCATAGGCTGGATAGGCCTGGTGTGGCTTGCGCCCGTGGCCGGAACAATAATTTATACGGTATTTGGCCTAAACCGCGTAAAGAGAAAAGCGCTCGCCCTGCGAAACAGCGGGCCCGACATCTTATCCCAGACGATAAAAACTTTTGAAGAAATAAAAGATAAGATACCGCAAAACTTCCTTCAGCTTATAGCTCTGGGCCATAAAATACATCCGCAGTATTTCAGCCTGCGCAACTTTGTGCGCCCGCTGCGCAACGGAGATGAAGCCTACCCCCTTATGTGCCGCATGATAGAAAACGCGCAAAAAGAAGTTTTGCTGCAAAGCTATATCTTTGACAACGACGCGGCGGGCAAAATGTTTGTTGAGGCCGTAAAAAAAGCCGCCGCGCGCGGCGCAAGCGTGCGCGTGCTTGTGGACGGCGTCGGCCTGAATTACAGCCGCCCTACGATACAAAAAGAGCTGGAAAATATTAAAGGCGTTGATTTCGGCGTATTTTTGCCGTCAAGAAAGCCGGCCAACCTGCCTTTTGTAAATTTAAGAAACCACCGCAAAATGCTTATCGTTGACGGGGAGGCGGCCGTATTTGGCGGCATGAACATTGCGCAGGGCAATTTGGTAAAGAGCGCGCCAAAAGAACCCATTTGCGACGTAACTTTTGAAGTAAGCGGGGAAGTTAGCGAGCAGATGGCTAGAGTGTTCCTTGAAGACTGGCTTTTTGCAAAAAAACCTTCTTTCAGGCCTTTGGCCTTCGGTAAAAAACACGAACCTAAGGGAAATGTAATTGCGCGCATAATACCCGACGGGCCCGACAGCGACGCGGGCAAAATAGAATTTATGCTGCTGGGCGCGCTTAACTGCGCGCAGAAAAAAGTTATTATAGCAACGCCGTATTTTCTGCCGCAGGCCTCGGTTCTTAACGAACTTGAAATTGCGGCTTTGCGCGGCGTTGAGGTGGAGCTTATTTTGCCGGCCAAAAGCAATATCTTCGGCATGGACTGGGCCATGGCGGCAAACTTCAGCCGTCTTCTCAAGCGCGGCGTAAAGATTTACCGCGCAAAGCCGCCGTTTGACCACAGCAAATTTATGACGGTTGACGGAACTTGGTGTTTTATGGGCTCCTCCAACTGGGACGAGCGCAGTTTAAGACTTAATTTTGAGTGCAATATTGAGTGCTTTGATAAAGAGCTTGCCTCGCGCCTTGAGGCCCTGGCGGAAGATAAAAAACGCGCGGCCCGCCGTCTGGAGTTTAAGAAACTGCCCGTCTTAAAACGCTTAAGGGACAATGCTTTTAGGCTTCTTACGCCCTACTATTAAGTTTATTATCAAAATTGCCGCATAAGGAAATTTTATGTCCATTTTTACCCCGCGGGAAGACAGAAAAATTATTTGCTGCGGCGCGGTCAAAAAAACGCGTCTTAGTAAAAATATAAAACTCTGCGTTTGGAATATGCAAAAATGCAAAAATAAAAACTGGGCCGGAACATTTTTGCGCGCGGCAAAAAAGTGCGATTTGTTTTTGGGGCAGGAGATAAAACTTTCCCCCGGAGTAAAAACCTCTCTTGAGAAAACAAAAATGTTTTGGCTGCTCGCGGTAAGTTTCCTTTCTCTCGCAAAAAGATATCCTGTGGGGATATGCGTCGGCGCAAAGGCAAAACCGCTTGAAATTAAATTGGAGAGAGCGCCTAAAGAGCCGCTTGTAAATATCCCCAAAATGGCGCAGGCGGCTTTATACGACACGCGCGCGAGTCAGCTTTTAGTAATAAATTTACACGTCGTAAATTTTAAGGGCATAAAAGCCTTTGAGCAAAATCTGGAACTTGCCCTTCGCCTGTTTTCGGAAATAAAAACGCCCTGCATTATAGCGGGCGATTTTAATACGTGGAGCAAAAAACGCCTTAGCGCGCTTAAAAATTTTGCAAATTCCTTGGGTTTAAGCGAAGTTAAATTTGAGAAGGACGCGCGCTCAAAATATCTCAGAAAGCCGGTTGACTATATCTTTGTAAAAGGGCTTGCGGTAAAAAAATCTTATGTTCTTAAAACCGACGCTTCCGACCACAATCTTTTATTTGCCGAGCTGGAGCTTATCTCTTAGCTTCTTTAGCGGCGGCTTTGCAAAATGCAGCGGACCGTTAATTAAAATCCGCAGGAAGTAAAGCGGGTTTATCGTCGTAAATTTATCAAAATTTTCTTTTTCTTTTGCCGTATAGGGATATTTTTGCATATAATTTATCATCTCGCGCCAGGCGGCGGCCTCGCTATGTTTAAGCAGAATCTTGGGAGGCACGGCGCTTGGTCTTATATAACGTGAAACGGCACTTAAAAAAGCGTTAAAAACTTCCGTTTGTCCGGAACTATTAAATAAATCTTCGGCAATAATATAGAGGCCCTTAAATTCCATGGCAAGGCGCGTAACAAGGCCTTTTTCCTTTGTCGTGGTATCGTTGCCCGTGCGTATTTTAACGACGGGGCGCGGCAGATAACGCGCCGCTTTTGGCGCAGGCAAAAGCGCGCTCCACATCATATAAACGTGCGCCCAGCCGAGCCCGTCTATTGCAGGGGGCCTCGGCGCGCGCGGCCAAATTTCCCTCTTAAAAATAAAACCGCCGATATAGCCGAACAGGCCCGCGTTGCCGCGCGCCGCATTAAGATAATTAACTTTATCCTCGGGCGAACCTAAGGCAAAAATACCGTCTTGGAAAGCGGGGGCAAGATACTGCCAGTTTTCCAAAAACTCTAAATTTTTATTGCATAAGGAAAGCGCCGTAAGATAAATATCTTCGCCTTTTAAGTTGGCAAGTATATAAGAA
>JAEWSL010000065.1 GCA_023398295.1 Elusimicrobiota bacterium
CTAATTGACAACGGCAAAAACGCGCGGCGAAGACGCGCGAGCTGTACGTGTTAGGGCGCGCGCCGTTGACACGGCCGTCCACTAAACGCTCGTTTGTAGAAAGCTGTCGCGATTTTTCAGATTTGGAGGAAATTTTGATTTTTTAGCCGACGACACGTAGTAAGAAGAATGGGAGCGCAGCGACTCTCGCTACGTTAGGAGGCTAAAAATCAAAATTTACCCAAATATGAAAAATTGTGCGCTAACACCATCTGCCCTTACCACCAAACCGCCGTTAATATGATAAAATATCACTATGGATACAAAAACCCTATCCTCAGTAATCTCGTGGTCCAAAACCACGGATCTAAAAGAAATCGTCTACAAAAAAGACGGCGTCTTTATTGAAATAAGGACCGCGCAGGCAGGCCCCAGACAGGCCGATTTCTCCTGCACTCTTACCCCCGTCAAAGCCCCCGCTTTGGGCATTTTCCACAGCGGAATAAAGGGCGGGGAAATCGTCCTAAGGGAAGATATGTCCCTCAAAAAACACCAGATTTTAGGCTCCGTTGAAACAAATAAAACTTTCAAAGAAGTGCTATGCCCCTGTCACGGCGTTTTGAAAATAATTTCCATCAAAGACGGCCAAAGCGTACAGTACAACCAGCCTTTGTTCTTTATTGAACCCAAAAGATAATTATGAAGAAAATCCCCCCCTTCAATATCAAAAAAGCGCTTATCGCAAACAGAGGGGAAATCGCCCTGCGCATAATACGCACCTTAAAGGAAATGGACATCAAATCCGTCGCGGTATATTCCGAAGCGGATAAATATGCCCTCCATGTAAAAGAAGCTGACGAAGCCCTTTGCATAGGCCCCGCCCCCGCGGCCGAAAGTTATCTTAACGCAGGCGCTTTGCTTGAAGCCGCCAAAATAAGCGGCGCGCAGGCTTTGCATCCTGGATACGGCTTTCTTTCCGAGAACGCCGCCTTTGCAAAAGCCGTTACAAACGCAGGCCTTATCTTTATAGGCCCAGATGAAAAATCCATAGCAAAACTGGGCGATAAAGCCCAGGCGCGCGCTTTGGCAAAAAGCGCGGGCGTGCCCATAATAGAGGGCGTAAATCAAACGGGCGCAAACCCGCTTGAAACGGCAAAAAAAGTAGGCTTTCCGCTGATGATAAAAGCCGTTTTGGGCGGCGGCGGCCGCGGCATGCGCGCAGTGACGGAAGAAAAATATTTTACGCAGGCTTTTGAAACCGCCGGCGCCGAGGCTAAAGCGGCCTTTGGCGACGGCAGGCTTTATTTTGAAAAACTTATACAAAATCCGCGCCATATAGAAGTGCAAATTGCGGCCGATAATTACGGCAATATAATAGCTTCCAGCGAGAGAGATTGCTCCATGCAGCGCAACCACCAAAAGATTATTGAGGAATCTCCTTCTCCTTCCATCACCAAAACGCTTAGGGAAAAATTGCAGCAGGCGGCCAAAAAAATAGCCCTTGCGGCAAATTACCGCGGCGTGGGCACGGTGGAGTTCCTTTTAGACGAACAGAATAATTTTTATTTTATGGAAGTAAACGCCCGCCTTCAGGTTGAACACCCTGTTACCGAAGCTATCCACAACATAGACCTTGTTAAAACGCAGCTTGAGATAGCGGCGGGCCTCCCGCTTAAATTTACGCAGAAAGATTTTGCAAACCCGCTGGGCCACGCCTTAGAACTGCGCATTAACGCGGAAGATTACAGACGCAATTTTATACCCTGTTCCGGGACGATAACCGAGTGGCGCCCCGCCGCAGGCTTAGGCGTACGGCTGGACAGCCATATCTACGAAGGCTACACTATCCCCCCTTATTACGACAGCTTAATTGCAAAACTTATAATAACCGCGCCCGACAGGCCTCAAACCCTCGCGCGCGCCAAAAGAGCCTTAGACGAGTTTGACATTAAAGGCGTCAAGACTACCCTTGATTTCCATAAAAAAGTTTTGCAAAATAAAGATTTCATTGATGGTAAGACAAATATAGACTTAACGGGCAAAATTATTAAAGATGAAAGCTGTCAAAAATAAAGTTCTTACAAAAACGGAGCTTGCAAAATTTTTGAAAGCAGTCCGCCGCGAAGGCAAGAAAATTGTTTTCACAAACGGCTGTTTTGATATTTTGCACGCCGGCCACATAGCAAGCCTGCGCTTTGCAAAAAGCAAGGGCGATATCCTTGTTTTGGGATTAAATTCCGACAAATCGGTAGGGAAACTTAAAGGCGAAGGCCGCCCGATAAATAATCAAAAGGACCGCGCCGCCGTCCTAGCCGCTTTGGAGATGGTGGACGCCGTAATTTTATTTAGCCAAGATACGCCGCGCAATCTTATAAAATATATAAAGCCCGATGTTTTAGTTAAAGGCGCGGACTATAAAAACAAACCCGTCGCCGGAGAGGAGTTCGCCGGCAGGCTTGTTTTGTGCCCGATTCTCAAAGGCCGTTCAACAACAAATATAATAAAAAAGACGAATTTAGATTGTAAACATTAAGCAAGTAAGGTAAAATCTAATATATTAAGAAGGTATCTATGGCAGACATACTTGAGAAATGCAGAAACTTTAACGACGCTAAAGTCCTCATGCGCCTTGGCATATACGGCTATTTTCAGCCGATATCCTCGGCCCAGGGGCCTATGATTATGCTTAACGGCAAAGAGTACGTTATGGCCGGCTCAAATAATTATCTGGGCCTGGCAAACGATCCGCAGATGAAAAAAGCCGCCGCGGATTCCGCCTTAAAATACGGCACGGGCTCTGCCGGATCGCGTTTTCTTAACGGCAACACCGAGGCCGCAAACGCTCTTGAAGATAAACTGGCCAAATTTAAGGGCAAAGAAGCGGGCTTAATATTTTCCGCGGGATATCAGATGAATTTGGGCGTAATTTCAAGCCTGCTCAAAAAGGGCGACGTTGCCATAGTTGACAAGCTGGACCACGCAAGTATTTTGGACGGAGTAAAACTCTCCGAAGGGGAAATGCTGCGCTTTAGGCATAACGATATGCAGGATTTGGAGCGCGTTTTGGCTTCCGTAGACGATTGCAAAGGCAAACTTATAATCGTTGACGGCGTATTTAGCATGGAGGGCGATATCTGCAACCTGCCCGAAATAGTAAAACTGGCCAAAAAATACGGCGCGGCCATAGTAGTTGACGACGCCCACGCCACCGGCATTTTGGGCAAGAGGGGACGCGGCACCTGCGAATATTTCGGCCTTGAAAAAGAGGTGGATTTAGTTGTCGGCACCTGCTCTAAGACTTTTGCGGCGGTAGGGGGTTTTGTCGTCGGCTCGGAGCCGGTTATACACTATATCCGCCATAATGCAAGGAGCCAGATTTTCTCGGCTGCGCCAACGCCTCCGACTATAGCCTCCATAAACAAAGCCCTGGACTTAATTTGGGACGATATGTCCCGCAAAGACAAGCTTTGGGCAAACAGCCAAAGGCTTAAAGAAGGTTTCAAAAAGCTCGGCTTTAACATCGGCGCGACGCAAACGCCCATTGTGCCCGTTTTTATAGGCACTATGGAAAATTGTTTTAAGATGTGGCGCGCAACGCTTGATGGCGGCGTATTTACCACCCCCGTAATACCGCCTGCAGTGCCGCCCAACAAATGCATGATGCGCGTTACGCTTATGGCCACCCATACCGACGAGCAAATTGATAAAATATTAAAAGTTTTCGGCGCGGCGGGCAAGGCCTTGGGCATAATAAAATAAAAATAAATATGCTTCAAATTATTGCAGATGCAGACTTAAAAGACTTTATAGAATTACCCTTTACTTTATATAAGGGTAATTCCTTTTTTATCCCAGAACTTAAAAGCGACACGCGCCATCTTTTGGAAAAAGATCCTTTTTGGCAAAACGCAAAACGCCGCCTGTTCTTGGCCTTGCGTGATAAAAAACCCGTCGGCAGGATAGCGGCCATTATCAATAAAACGCATAATGATTACTGGAAGGACAATATCGGCTTCTTCGGCTTTTTTGAGTGCGAAGATAGTCAGGAAACGGCAAACGCTTTAATTGACGCCGCAAAGCTATGGCTAAAAGAACAGGGCTTTAGCGTCCTGCGCGGCCCCGTAAACCCAAGTACAAACCACACCTGCGGCGTTTTGCTTGATAACTTTGACAAGCCGCCCGTTATAATGATGCCCTATAATCCCCCTTACTACAACGCGCTTTTAGAAGGCGGAGGTCTTAAAAAAGCAAAAGATTTGGTGGCTTTTGAGAGAACTGATAAAAACGATTTCTCCCCCCGCATGGAGCGCATTATGGAGCGTATTCTGAAAAACCCGGAAATAAAAATACGCCAAATTAACTTAGCCGATTTTGATAACGAGGTGCAAATTGTGCGCCGCATTTACAACGCCTCCTGGGCGCAAAACTGGGGCTTTGTGCCGATAAGCGAAGACGAAATAAAACAAACGGCAAAGCAGCTTAAAATGATTGTGAAAAAAGAGCTTACCAGCGTCATTGAAATTAACGGCGAGCCGGCGGGTTTTGCAATTTCCATACCAGATATGAACCATGTGTTAAAGATTTTTAGGGGAACTTTAGGCCCTATAAAAATCCTGCGCGCCCTTTGGGCGTGGAAAAATATAAAAGACTGCCGCACAATTATGCTCGGCGTTCTGCCGGAACACAGAAAGCGCGGTCTTGACCTGCTGCTTGTAAAAGAAATAGTTGAAAAAGGCGTAAAAAGAGGCTGGAATAAGGCCGAACTCTCCTGGCTGCTTGAAGATAATCAGAGCATAATTTCCCTTGTGGAAGAAGCGGGCTGCTACAAAACAAAAACTTACCGCATTTACCAAGAAGACATCAATTAATCCCGTTAAAACAAAACTGCCGTCTGCGTTTTTGAGGCGTTCTGCGGCAGGGGGTGAGCTCTGTAAACATTAATGCCGTAAAAATATTGCAGCTCTACATTGGGGCGAAATATAGGTTCGTAATAAATAATCGTATAATTGGCAATAGGCGTCCGCGGAATTATAAAAACAGGCAGCACCGCGTAGCTACGGTTAGCTTCCTTCGCCCTGCTTAGCGCGGCCCAGCGCTGCACCTCCTGGCGATGAAGACTAAAATAAGGCAAAACAACCGTCGGAGCGATAACAACGCCGAAGATAAAGGCCGCGGCGGCAAAATATCTTGCCAAATTAAAGCGGTAAACTGTTTTGACATATTTTAGAACAAAAATAAAAGCCGCTATTGAAAATACCGTCGCGGAGTAGTAAACGCGAAAGCCTATTTCCGGCGCAAAGAACAAAATCCCCGCCGCGCAAAAACACAGCAGCAGACTTAAGCAGGCCATTACATAATTCCGGTTTTTAAGCTCCCGTTTGTCTTTATCAAACGCAAAAACCGCCAAAGACAGAAAACTTAATGCCGGCAGATAGAAATTAACGCGCAGAAAATTATCCAAATGCCCGATGTGCCAAAACAGTTTCTCGGAAATATCCGCTCCGACATTTTCCCCGAAACTGACCGCTCTGTTTATCAAAGCCGGAGAAGCAAAAAATATCGCCATACCGCAGGAAACGCCCAAAAATAAAGCGTAAAAACCAAGCGGCATTTTGCGCTTCTTTGCACCCATAAAAATCCAGAACAAAAAACAAATTAAAGCCGCAAGCGGCGCGTTATTTTCATTGCTTGTGCCAGATATAACGCCAACTATAAAAAGAAAAAGCAATTTAAGCGCGCCCGCGGCCTGCGCGCGGCCCTCATAAATCAGGCGCAGATAACAAAGCGCAATCATATAAAAAAACAAAGGCCAGCTGTAATTCATCGCGCCGTTGGACCAAAATAAAGTGCTGTCAGGCGTAGCAACTGCCAAAACCGATAAAAGCAGCATAAGCAGCATAACCGGCATATCCCTGCCGTCTTTAACATCGGGCAAGCGCAGATGTATAAAGTAAAACACGGTAAGCCAAAGCCCCAGCTGCATAAGAGGATTTAAGGCTAAAAAAAGCCAGCGTCCGCAAAATAAAACCGCCGCGCCTATAAGCGCGCCTATCTTTGGGGTAAGCTCAAGAAAAGTAAGTTTGTAACTGTAAGCCAAATCGCAAAGAGGGAAAAAGGCGGCGTTATATTCGTCCGCCCCTAGAGGAAACAGATAAGAAAATAGAAAAATAAAACCGCCGTAAGCCGCAAAAAGCAAAACCCACAGCAAAGTATATTTATTTTCCAATTTAATAAATTTCATCTTTAAGCCTTAAGAGAATATAAAGCGATTATCAAAGCGCCCAAAGCCAAACGATAATAAACAAAGATATTAAAGTTATGGCTGCGTAAATATTTCATCAGAAACTTTATAACAAGCCAGCCGCCTATAAGAGCCGCCGCAAAACCGGCAAAAAGCGGGGCGTTTAACTGCTGCGCGCTTATATCTTTAAGCTGCAAAACGGCCGCGCCGAAAATTACCGGTATTGAAAGCAGAAAAGATATCCTCGCCCCTTCAACGCGCCCAAGGCCCAAAAATAAAGCGGCCGTTATCGTAACGCCGCTGCGCGAAACCCCGGGCATTATGGCTAAAGCCTGCGCAAAACCTATTATAAGCATCACGCGCCAAGTAAGCGCGCGCGCGGAAGTTTTATCCGCTTTCCTGTCCGCCCAATAAAGAAAAAGCGCAAAAATCATTAAAGCGGCCGCAATAAGCATAGGATTGCGAAAGATATTTTCAGCCGCGTCCTCAAAGATATATCCGCCTGCGGCCGCCGGCAAAGTGGCAAGACCTATAAGCCAAAACAGCCTGCCGTCCGCACTTTTCGGCGCGCTAAAACCCGCTTTACAGAGGCAAAATAAATCCGCGCGAAAGTAAAATACAACAGCAAACAACGTCGCAAGATGCAAAGCCACGTCAAAGGCAAGGCCTTGATAAGCCTCCCCGCAAAAAAACGGGAACAGCGCCAAATGGGCGGAGCTTGAAATAGGCAAAAACTCCCCCAGAGCCTGCAATAAACCCAATAGAATTGCATTTGAAATTGTCATAAACGCTTTGTACCTTTTAATAAATTATATATTATTTAATTATGGAGCTTATTTACGGCCCTTACGGCGCGCTGGCAAAGCGTTTTGTTTCCGAAATAAACGGGCGCAAAAACCCGCTGGAGAATACGCTTGTCATAACCGCCTCGCATAACCTTAAAAATATTCTGCAAAGCAACCTGCTTGAGCAGGCGCCCTGCGCGGCCGCTTTGCATTTTGAAGATTTTTTATCTCTCGCCGTAAAAATAAACGCGAGGACAAAAGAAGGCTCTCTGCCCCTGCTGCCAAATACGATTTTACAGGATTTTATAATAAAAAATCTTCTGCGCGGACGTAAATCAAGGGACGAGCGCTCCTACGCGGCCGCGCTTAAGGAGGCTTTCCGCGATTTAACTTCGGCGGAGGTTTCCCCCGAAGACTTAGAAAACCTTAAAGACGCGCGCGACTTGCTTTCGCCGGACGATATCGCCGCGCTGGGCGCGCTTTCTTCTTTATACAAACAATATTTGGAAGCCATAAATATAAAAGGTTTTACCCCTTATGCAAAAGCCATGGAACTGGCCCAAAACAACGCAGAAGAAAGCGCGTATCTTAAAAGTTTTAAGCGCGTGATTTTCTACGGCATTTACGATTTTACCGCGCTTCAGTTTAACCTGCTTAAAAAAATCTGCGAAAATTACGAAACGCAAATTTACTTTCCCTACGAACCAAAAACGGCTTACAGTTTTATAAAGAAATTCTTTGAGGCTAATCTTTATCCGCTTGCGGGCAAAATTACCGAGCTTAAAGAAGACGGGGGGGCCCCCCTCTCCTCTTTTGCCGAGGCCGTCTTTAACGTCGGCGGGCAAGAGCAAAAAGGGCAGGCGGATTATTCCTCCCTGCCGCTTAAAATAATTGAAACTTCCGGCGCGCAGGCCGAACTTGAAAGCGCGGCGAAAGAAATCCTGCTCTTAAAAGAAAGCGGCGTCGCCTTTAGGGATATCGCCCTTACCGCGCGCAGCATGGAGCCTTACAAAAACATTATCCAAAACGTTTTTGAGCAAAATTTGATACCGCTAAACGCCTCGCTTACCCTGCCGCTTATCCAGGAACCTCTTGCCGCGTTTATTTACAACCTCTTTACCGTTGCAAAAAATAACTTCTTCAGGGACGATGTTCTTGCCGTCCTGAATTCTCCTTACTGCAAATTTGCCGATAAAGATTACGCCTCCGTCGTAAAGAAAACAGGCGTTTCAAGCGGTTTGAGCCAGTGGTTTGAACTGCTGCCTTCAGCGTGCAATAAAACGGCCGAAAATAAAATTTCTTCCTTCCTGCAAAATACCGCTCGCGCCTTAAAAGAACTTGCGCAAAGCGCGCCCTTTGACGTCCTGGCAAAAAAAGCCTCCGCCTTTATTGACCAAAATTTAAGCGAAAAATTAAACCAAAAGGAGGAACATATCCTAAATGAAATTCTGCAAATAATAAAAGATTTGGCCTCCTTAAAAACTCTTGGCAAAGCGGCGCGCGAGGGCGAGTTTTTGGAAGAATTTTTATCTTCCCTCAAAGAAACCTCTTTCCCGCGCGTCTTGCCCTACGAAGACGGCGTAAACTGCGCCGATATTATGACTCTGCGCGGCAAAACTTTCAAAGCCGTTATAATTTTAGGCTTAAACGAGGGGCTTTTGCCCGCCGCAGTGCCGCCGCAGGCTATATTAAAAGATAAGCTGCGCAATATCTTATTTGCTTTGGGATATCTTATACGCCCTTCTTCGGACCGATACGAGGAAGAAAAACTTTTATTTTATTTTGCCCTCTCCTGCGCCGAGCGCGCAATTTTACTTTACCAGCGCTCCGACGACGAAGGCAAGCCAAAAGTGCCCTCCATTTACTTAACGCGCATAAAAAATATTTTATCGCCCGGCCTGCCGCAGATTTTAACCGCGCTGCCGCGCAATCCCTGGGACCTTTACTCCTCGTGGCCTTTTGAACTCCTGACTAAAACGCAGGCTCTTGTTTCAGCTTCGCTTTCGGGCGCGGCGCAGACAGTCCTTTGCGGCATTTTGCACGACGGCGCCGCCGAAACGGCGGCGCAAACGCAGCAGACGCTTGAAAAGTTTTTGGGAGAGTTAAAACACCTAAACGAGGCCCTATCCCTAACGCCTTACGACGGCGTTTTGCCTCCGCAAAACGCCGTTTGGAAAAAAACCGCTGACAGAGGAATTTCCGTAAGCGCGCTTAATAATTTATTTAGCTGCCCGTGTAAATTCCTGCTGGAGAGCATCACAAATAAAGACGAAGAAATTAAACGCGAACGCGGCGCTTTGGACGCAAGGGAAAGGGGTAATTTGTATCACGAAATTTTGGAAAAATTTTATAAATTTTTGAAAGAAGAAAATCTGCTTGAGGATATCTCTCCAGCGCGGGCCGAGAGCATGATGAAAGACTTTTGCTCCTCCTTCCTAAATAAAGAGCACAACAAAACTCTGGGCCTCTACCCGCTGCTTTGGGAAATGCTGCGGCGGGAAATGGAAAGTTATCTTTGCGCCTTTATCCGCGCCGACGTACAAAGACTCCGCGAAGAAAAGTGCGAGCCCGCTTTCTTTGAACAGCCCGAAGCAAGCTGCGTTTCTTTAGGCAAAGAACCGCTTAAGCTAAAAGGAAAATTTGACAGAATTGACATTTCCCGCGACGGTAAAAGCTACCGCATAATTGATTATAAGACAAAAGAGCCCTCCGGCAGCGTTGAAACAGTTTTATTTACGCAAAGAAACCTGCAGCCCGCGCTTTATTTTGAACTTGCAAAAAACATTGCGGCCCTTAAAGATAAAACCGCCGAGTTTACCGCCCTTGAGGGCATTGAAACGGATAAAAAACCAAAAACGCTCGCCTACGACGCCTACTTGGCTTTAAGGCCGCAAATTGCAAAAGTAACCGATTTGCTGCTTACGATTATAAAAAACGGTTCTTTTATTTTATTTCAAAACGAAAATTCCTGCCGCACTTGCCGCTTTGAGGACGTCTGCAGAAAGCATCACGCCCCATCTCTCAGGCGCGCGCGCATATCAAATTTATACAAGGAGCTTAAAAAAAGTGCCCAACCCTAAACGTCCGCAGGATTATGCCGCCCGCAGAAAAGCGGAGCTTTGCTTTACCTCAAATATAGTAATTGAGGCCGGCGCCGGCATGGGCAAAACAACCTCCCTCATAAAACGCCTGTGCTATCTTATTCTAGCGGAGCAAATACCGCCGCAAAACATAGTCGCGGTTTCTTTTACCGAGAAAGCTTCCGGAGAGATAAAAACAAAACTCGTAAACGCGCTTACCAAAACGCAGGCCGTCCTTGACCAAAACGATATTGACGATGAAATAACTTTAACCGTTTTGGATATTTTAGGTAAAAAAAATCCCGCGAAAGACAAAGCCGAAATTAAAAAAATCCTGCGCAAAACCCTGCAGGAAGCTTTTGATAATATTGAGCGCGCGCAAATAAGCACCATACACAGCTTCTGCCTTAAAATACTGCGAGCTTACCCGCTGGAAGCGGGCGTTTTGCCTTCCTGCGAAGTAACTTCCGACGGCGCACGCGAAAATTTGTTTGATAAATACTGGGCCTCCTTCCTTGAAGAAGAACTTTCCGAAAACGCGCAAAACGCCGTTTTATGGAAAGTTTTGCTTAAGAATTTTTCTCTGGAGGACTTAAAATCCTTTGCCTACGCACTTACGAACCCTTTTATGGAAACTTACCGCCCCGACGATAATTTGGATATTCTGGGGCGTTATTTCCGGGATATGGCAGGCGAAGCTTTGGCGTTATCCTCGCGCTATCCTATTTTACGCGGCACGAGCAGAAAGGCTGAAAGCGCCATGCTTCAGGCGCATAAGGATTTGCTTGCCGCCTCTCAAAGTACCGAGGGGGCGGCTTTGGCGCAGACCGCGCCTGCAGATAACCCGGAAGAGGAAATTTCCGACTTAGGCAGCTGTCCGTCAAATTGGGATAAAGCCGATTTTGATAGAGCAAAAAATATTTTTGAGCTGTCGCAAAACTTAAAATCGGAAAAGCAGACTTTAATCCAAAAAGCTTTCGGCGCGCTGCGCCCTTTTGCGCAAACCTTTAAGAGCGCGATGAGCAAAGAAAACATGCTCTCTTACGACGACATAATTTATAAAACAAAAGCTCTGGCAGAAACAAATAAAGTCGTCCGCAACGAACTGAAACAAACTTATAAAAGCTTTTTGATAGACGAGTTTCAGGATACGGATCCCGCGCAGGGAGAGATAATGCTGCTGCTCTGCGAGAAGCAAAATACTTTTGCCTCATCGTGGCGGGATATACAATTTGAAGAAGGCAAGCTTTGCGTAGTGGGCGATCCCAAGCAGTCCATTTACCGCTTCCGCGGCGCGGATATCTGCGCTTACCAGCAGTTTACCGACAGCCTGCTTGAAAAAGGCGCGCAGAAAGTGCAATATACGAGCAATTTCAGAAGTACGCCGCAAATTATTGACTTTGTAAACGCCTTCGGCAATAAAGCCATAAGCGAAATAAAAAACGTGCAGCCGCGCTACCTGCCCTTAAAGAGCGAGGCTGACTTCAACGGCACTCTGCCGCAGATAACAGCTTTTACCGCGCAGACGGACGATACCGAAAATAAAACAAAACCGCGCAAAACAGCGGCAAAAAACAACGACGAGAACGCGGAGGCCTTCCGCCAAAATCAGGCGCAGCATATAGCAAAATGGATAGAAGAAAATGTTTCCAAAACAATTCTTAACGGCGGACGCAAGATGCGCTTCAAGGACATTATGATTTTGCTGCGCAACCAAACCTATCTTAATATTTACACCGACGCCTTGAAACGCTTTAACATACCTTATACCGTTGAGGAAACAAAAAACTTCTTTCGCGCGCAGGAAGTTTTGGACCTTGTAAATATACTTCAGGCCGTAAACGACACTCGCGATAAAACCGCGCTTTTGGGCGTTTTAAGAAGCCCTTTTGCTTTGCTTAAAGACGAAGATATCTTAACGCTGGCCCAAAACGACGCCTTAAATATTTTTGCCAAAAACCCGCCTCAGATTGAGCGCATCGGAGAAATTTACGCCGTCTTAAGAGAACTCTACGAAAAAGCGGGCAGAATATCCGTGCAGAGCTTAATAAAAGAAATTATCTTTGAGAAAAATTTTCTCTCCTATTCCATTATCGCAAACCCCGCCGCGCAGACTTCCGCAAATATTTTGAAGTTTATAAATCTTGCAGACGAAATCTGCGCAAACGGAGCTTTAAGCTTAAATCAATTTCTGTTTTTCCTAAACAAGTACGCAAAAGAAGAGGAAAAAGAAGGCGAGTCGCCTTTAGCCGAAGATAACCTTGACACCGTGCGCCTTATGACGATACATAAAGCCAAAGGCCTTGAGGCCCCCGTTGTAATAGCGGCAGATTTGTCGGCCAAAAGCGCGCAAAAAAATAAACCGCATTTTATCTCCGGCTGGCAGGATAAACTGCTGGGCGCAAGGTGCGGAAATATCTTTGACGCTTCCTACGCTTTCCTTAACTACGCAAACCGCGAGCACAGAGCCGCCGAAGAACTGCGTTTGCTTTACGTCGCCCTCTCGCGCCCGAGGGAAATATTGCTTTTAAGCGGCAATCTGGACGCGCCCGAGGGCTCCCCCGCCGCCAATTTGCTGCACGCCGCCTGCTGGCCAAACGAAGAAGGCCTAAAAGAACTTTCCGGCGGAGCGCGCGCCGCCGTATTCTGCCCTAAAATTACAAACCCGCAGACGTTTATAAACGTTTACGGCCTGGACGCGCACGCAAATGCAAAAACGCCCCCAACCGCCCTTTGGCTGGAAAAAAGATCTTTGCGCAAGCAGGCCTATACGGAAGCAATCGGCAGGCTAAAAGCGCTCTCGCCAAGCGAGGCCGCTTTTGCAGACGCAGAGGGCTTTAACGCCGACGCGCAAACCTCCGCAGCGGGCGCGCACGCGCACGCGCCCAAAAGCGCGCGCAATTTTATGAAAAATGAAGAGGCAAAACTTTTGGGCCTTTATTGCCACGAAATACTCTTAGACAAATTTTCCTCCGCGCGGGCTTTTGGCGGCGAAAACAAAAACAAAGACTCGTTTTTATTTTCGCCGCAGTCGTCTGCGATTGAGGATGAAACGGCGCAAACCCTGAAGCGGCAGGCGGCAGAGCTTTGCCTAGCTTTCTTTGAAACCGACGCTTACAAAACTCTGCGCGCCATGGAGTTTTTATACGGAGAGCTGCCTTTTGCCCTCAAAACAAAAGACGGACGGACGTTAAACGGGGTTATAGACGCCGTTTTCAAAACCGAGGACGGCGCGCTTTTAATCGCCGATTATAAATCCGATAAAACAGATAAGCAAAATCTTAGCGTTTACAGTCAAAAATACGCCGAGCAGCTTAAAATTTACAAACTTGCGCTCAAAGCTCTTTTTAAGGATAAAGAGATAAAGACCGCGCTTATTTATCTGCGCGCGGGAAAGTTTTACGAACTTAATATAAACGAGTAAACACGTAAAAAAATAAACAAAAAAGAAACGAGGTAAAAATATGTTTGACAAACTTAAAGGTTTAATGGAACTTCGCAGTAAAATGGCGGAGGTTAAAAAACGTCTTGACAATATGGTAATTAAAGTTGAGAGCCCGCAAAAATATTTTGAAATTACTATATCAGGCGCACAAGACGTAAAAGAAGTTAAAATATTACAGGACTTAAAAGACGCCTCCCCCGAGATTCTGCAAAAAGATTTACAGGATTTATTTAATAAAGCCGTCAAAGACAGCCAGGTTATGGCCGCTCAGGCCATGGGCGACGTAACGGGGCTGGGCGGCGGGGTTTCCGCCTAGAGAATGACGAGCCGCAACATAAAAATAAAAGATTTAACCGTAAGCAAAATTGCTCTTGGCACGTGGGCTTTGGGCGGCGGGCGCGACTGGGGAGAACCCTGCGCCGATACCTGCGCGCTTGATACCATAAAGAAATCTTTTGACCTCGGCATAAATTTTATTGACGCCGCGCCTATTTACGGCCTTGGCCGCGCGCATACGCTTTTGGGCGCGGCAATAAAAAGTAAAATCATACCGCGCGGCCAAATCGTCATAGCTACAAAATGCGGTCTGAAACCCGCCGCGCGCGCAGTTGAGTTTAACTTAAAACCCGCCTCCGTTCGCCGCGAGCTGGAAGAGTCCCTGAAAACCTTAAACACAGATTATATTGACCTTTATCTTATACACCGCCTTGACCGCAACACGCCTCTTTGCGACACCCTGGAGGAACTGGACAGGCAAAAACAAAAAGGCAACATACGCCGCATAGGGCTTTGCAACGTCGGCCCGGAAATTATTGAAAAGGCCGCAAAATTAACCGAAATTGCCGCCGTGCAAAACGAATATTCTTTACTCAAAAGTCAGGAAGCGCAGGCCGTCTTTGAAATCTGCCAGACAAAAGATATCGCTTTTTTGGCCTACGGCGTCTTAGGCGGCGGCGTTTTGAGCGGTAAATATAAAAAAGAGCCAAATTTGCCTAAAAACGACGCGCGCTCCTTCTTCTATAAATTCTATAGAGGCCAGAGTTTTGAAAAAGCTCAAAACGCCGCCGCGCAATTTGAGAAAATTGCAAAAAAATATAACGGTTTTGCCGCGCAGGCCGCAATAAACTGGGTTCTCTTTAACCCCGCCGTTTCCTGCGCAATATGCGGGGCAAGAACCCCTCAGCAGGCCGAGCAAAACGCCAAAGCTCTTAACTGGAGCCTGACGAAAGAGGACTATCTTTCTTTGGAAAATATTTCTTTTGAAACTTGCTTGCAAAATAAATAATGGACAGCCAAACGATAAAAAATCTGGCGCAAAAAGCGCGCGAAGAAACAGAAGCAAAATTCCCCTTCTTAGGCGTAAATAAGAAGAGGGAGCTTACGCGCCTAATTTTTGAAATTGCAAAAGCGCGCTGCGCCCGCGCGCAGGACGCGGGCGCAGTTTTGCCCCCCGATATAAAAAATTTTGAGCAGGCAAAAAGATATCTTTTGCAAAGAAGATATCCGCGCGCTTTTGCAAACCTGCGCGCGCGCGACGTTTATCTGCCTAAGCTTGATTTGGATTTTACTTTACCCTCAAACAAAACGCCGCGCCCGTTTTACCCAAAAATAATTTACGCGGATAAAGAGGCCTTTGAGAGCCCCGTTTTCCTGCGCGCTCAGGCCGCGTATCCAAATGCGCAGATTAAATCTTACGAGAAAGGCAAAATACCGCAGTGTCCTAAGCATTACTCCCAAAGGGCCGACGTTTTGGCAATAAGCAAAGAAAATTTTGATTTCATAAAACCGTGCCCCTGCACTTCAAACTGCGTTTCCTGCGGTTATAATTTAATCAATCTTGGTTTTGGCTGCGCCTACGAGTGCGCTTACTGCTATTTGCAGCAATATCAAAACCTCCACGCCGTTGTGCTGCCGGCAAACATAAACGATTTTCTTGCAAAGATAGACGGGGCAAAACTTACAAAAGGCATTTTCCCCTATATCCGCATAGGCAGCGGGGAGTTTACGGATTCTCTGCTCTTTGACGACATAACGCAATATTCCCGCGATATAGTAAACTTCTTCAAAGGCAGAAGCGAGTATTTTGAGTTCAAAACAAAAAGCGTAAATATAGACGGTCTTTTAAGCGTGGAGGCGGCCCCGAACATAGTCGCGGGGTGGAGCGTAAACCCGCCGCAGATAATTGAAACCTGCGAGTTTTTGACGCCCCCGCTTGAAGCGCGCCTTGCAGCTGCGGCCAAAGTAGCTCATCACGGCTATAAAATAGCTTTCCACTTTGACCCGATAATTTTGCACGAAGGCTGGCGGCAAAATTACGAGCGCGCGGTAAAACAAATAGCCCAAAGCGTGCCGCTGAAGGCCGTTATCTGGATAAGCGTCGGCACTTTGCGCTTCCACCGCGAACTTAAACGCTTTATTGAAACGCGCTTTGCCGACAATGCAATTTTGGACGAAGAGTTCCTTCTGGACTTTGACGGCAAACTGCGCTACCCCGCCGAAATAAGAAAAGAAGTCTATTCCTTTATTATGCCGCTTCTTCAAAAACATTTTCCAAACGCTTATATTTACCTGTGCATGGAAAACGCCGCCCTAAACAAAATTGTTCCGCAAAAAGTTGCCTTTTAACTTTTTTATGTTACAATGTTTTTATACTTCATTATTCAGGAGGTCCGATGACCACAGCAGAGCAAACTATGGCTCAAAAAAGCCAGCCCGCAGGTCTTTATCTGCTTTTTGCAACAGAGATGTGGGAACGCTTCAGTTACTATTCTTTAAGAGGTTTATTTGTCCTATACCTCACCAAAGCCTTAGCCTTTGACGTGCCCAGAGCCGCAAACCTCTACGGCACTTTTACAAGCCTTATTTATTTATCCCCCCTCTTGGGCGGCTATATAGCCGATAAATGGTTTGGCAAACGCGCCTGCATTATCCTGGGCGGCATTCTTATAGCCATGGGCCAGTTTGTTATGGCAACCGGCAGCGTAGCGGCCGTCTATACGGCTATGGGGCTTATAATACTGGGCAACGGGTTTTTTAAGCCCAATATATCCAGCATCGTAGGCGAACTCTACGAGAAAAACGATCCCAGGCGCGACAGCGGTTTTACCTTATTTTATATGGGTATAAACTTAGGCGCGTTTATGGCAAACTTAATTGCCGGCACTCTTGGCGAAAAAGTGGGGTGGATTTACGGATTTTCTACCGCGGGCATAGGCATGCTTGTAGGTTTGGGCATATTCCTGTGGGGACAAAATAAATATCTGCAGGGTAAAGGCAAAGCCCCCAAGTATTATGCGATGGAAGCGCAAAAAGAGCAAAAGAAAACCCCTCAGGGGCCGCTTACCAAAGAGGAAAAACACAGAATTGCCGTCATCTTTATTATGGCGTTTTTCTCAATATTCTTCTGGAGCGTATTTGAGCAAAAAGGCGCGGCCTTAAACCTGCTTGCGCGAGATTATGTGGACAGGACTATACATATATTTAGCTGGTCGTGGGAAATACCGGCGACGTGGTTCCAGTCCTTTAACCCGATGTTCATAGTTTTGTTTGCGCCGATGTTCTCAAAACTCTGGGTATCTTTGGCAAAGAAAAGCAAAGAGCCCACCATCCCCGCTAAATTTATGCTAGCCTTTTGGCTTATAGCCTTGGGCTACGGCGTCTTGCTGCTTGCGGCCATACTTTTGGGCCCCGGCATTAAGATGGGCATGCTTTGGCTTATTACGGCTTACTTTTTGTTTACCATGGGCGAATTATGTTTATCTCCGGTCGGGCTTTCTATGGTAACAAAACTGTCCCCGCCGAAATTTATTTCCATACTCATGGGCATTTGGTTTGTGGCGACTTCGGCCGCAAACAAACTGGCGGGCTTTTACTCGGGCTTCATTGCAAGCATGACGCTTGATAACTTCTTTACATGGCTTGCTTTGACGCCGCTTGCGGCCTCGGTACTGCTGGCTTTCCTTATAAAGCCGATAAATAAATGGATGCACGGCGTAAGGTAACGCCGACGTATCTTTACCCCTCCCTTTGCCCAATGCGCAAAGGGAGGTTTTTTTATATAATAGGTTTATGGAACACACTTTACAAAAGACTAAACTTTATGACGCCTGCCTAAAAGCGGGCGGCAAGATGGTGGATTTTCACGGCTGGATGCTTCCCGTGCAGTTTGACAGTATTTTGGAGGAGCATAAAGCCGTCAGGGAACATGCCGGCGTTTTTGACGTTTCCCATATGGGCCAAATCTTTATTGAGGGCAAAGAGGCTTATAAATTCCTTCAGACGGCCTCTACGAATAATTTCAAAGATATTCCTTCCTGCGGAGCTTACTCTCATATTCTAAACGACGAAGGCGGCATAATTGACGATATTATAGCCTTCTGCCTCACGCCTAATAAATTTTTAGCCGTAGTAAACAGCGCAACGCGCCATAAAGATTACGCCTGGCTTAAACAAAAAGCGCAAACCTTTGACGTTAAAGTTACCGACGTATCAGATGCCTTTTCTATGCTTGCCCTTCAGGGCCCAAAGGCTTTGGACATCCTTGAGAAACTTGACGCCGATATAAAATCCCTGCCGCGCTTTAATATAAAAGAGCATACCCTCTTTGGCGCGCCGTGCTATATTACACGCACCGGCTATACGGGAGAAGACGGCGTTGAAATTATGGGCGCACATGATACCATAATAAAACTTTACGACTGGGCTTTGAAAAACGGCTTTAAGCCCTGCGGCCTTGGCGCGCGCGATATTCTGCGGCTTGAGGCCGGATACCTTTTAAGCGGCAGCGATATGGACGAAACAAAAACGCCCTATGAGGCTTCCTGCGGGTGGGTTGTTAAATTGGGAAAAGAAGAAAATTTCTTCGGCCGCGCTAAAATGGAGAAACAAAAAGCCGAAGGCGTTAAAATTAAGTGGAAAGGGGTAAAACTTTTGGGCCCCGGCATTGCAAGGGAAGGCTGCTCAATATATAAGGACGGCAAAGAAATAGGCAAGCTGACTAGCGCGGTTTTCTCCCCTTTATACAAATGCATAGGCGCGGGCTACGCGCCCGCCGAAATTGAAGACGGAGCTGCCGTTGAAATTGAAATCCGCGGGCGTAAGGTGCCCGCGCAGACGGTAAAAATGCCGTTTTATAAAAACGAAAATTTAAGTAAAAAATAAGAGAGGTGTAAAAATGTATCAACAGGAAAATTGTAAATTTGCAAAAACCCATGAGTGGGCTTTTATTGAAGGGGATACGGCCGTCTGCGGCATAAGCGACCACGCCCAGCACGAAATCAGCGATATCGTTTTTGTGGAGCCTCCCAAAATAGGCGCAAAAGTTGAAGCGGGCAAATCCTGCGCGGTAATAGAGTCCGTAAAATCCGCCTCTGATTTTTACGCTCCTTTAAGCGGCGAGGTTACCGAAGTCAATCAAGACGCGGTGCAGGATCCCTCTTTATTAAATAAAGCCCCGCATGCAGAAGGCTGGCTTTATAAAATAAAAATCTCAAACCCAAAAGAAGCGGAAGATCTGCTTTCTTTTGCGGACTATAAAGCGACGCTCTAAAAGATATTTTTCGCTTAAACCCTTGAGCGCCGCTTTAATAATAAGCGCTCAAGGGCAATTTTTTAACGAGGTTTCTATGTTCACTTCAAATACAAAAGAAAATACGCAGCAGATGTTAAAAGAAATAGGCCTGGGCGCCGTGGAAGACTTATTTAAGGATATTTCCCCCGATTTATTTGCAAAAGAATACAATCTGCCCGCCGCTTTAGACGAAGAGCAGCTCTCAAAACATATAAAAAGCATTGCCGCAAAAAATAAGCCCGCGCTTAATTTTGCCGGAGCGGGCTGCTACGAACACTTTATCCCCGCGGCCGTAAACGCCATAAGTTCGCGCGGGGAGTTTTTGACGGCCTACACCCCCTATCAGGCAGAAGCCAGCCAAGGCACTCTGCAGGCGATTTACGAGTATCAAAGCTGCATTTGCGCTTTGTTTGATATGGACGTTTCAAACGCGTCCCACTACGACGGGGCCACTGCGCTGGCAGAGGCTTGCTGCGCCGCCGCAAAAATAAAAAATAACAAAAAAGTTTTGCTAAGCGCGGGCCTAAATCCCGATTATAAAAAAGTCCTTAACACTTATTTTGAAAGCGGAGCCGTAACGTTTGAAGAAACCCCTCTTAAAGAAGGCCGCGTTGATACCGAAGCCTTAAAAAAACAGCTTGCCGCGGGCGCGGCAGCTTTTGTTTTAAGCAGTCCCAATTTCTTTGGCGCGGTAGAAAACGCAGAAGAAATATCACAGGCGGTAAAAGACGCGGGCGCGCTTTTTATTATGAGCATAAACCCTTTAAGCCTCGGCGCGCTTGCAACGCCCGGCTCCTGCGGAGCGGATTTTGCCGTGGCCGAAGGCCAAAGCTTAGGCAATGCCATGAGCTTCGGCGGGCCGACTTTGGGAATATTTACCTGCAAAAAAGAGTACGTGCGCTTTGTGCCAGGCAGGCTTTGCGGCATGGCAAAAGACGCAGACGGCAAGCGCGCTTTTGTGCTTACCCTGCAGGCAAGGGAGCAGCATATAAGACGAGAAAGGGCTTCTTCAAACATCTGCTCCAACCAGGCCTTATGCGCGCTAAACGCGGCAATATATCTTACGCTTTTAGGCCCTAAGGGAATAAAAGAAATAGCCGACCTAAATATTGAGCGCGCCCACCAACTTAAAGACGCCCTTTGCGCAATAAAGGGCTGCAAACTTAAATATGACGCGCCCTTTTTTAACGAATTTGTGCTTGAGTGCCCGAAAGCGGCCAAACAAATTATCAAAGCCCTTGCCAAAAAAGGCATAACGGCGGGCTATGATTTGGGCCTTGTGTCAAAAGACTTAAAAAACTGCCTTCTTATCTGCGCGACGGAAACCAAAACCCCGCGGGATATAGAAACTTACGCCGCCGCTTTGGGAGGAATTTTATTATGAACAATTATCCGCATAACTTACTTTCAATAGAAAAATCGGTTAAAGGCCGCCGCGGCGTTAAACTTACGCCCGCGAAAAAAGAGGCAGGCGCTTATCTGCCGCAAAATATGCTGCGCCAAAGCGAGCCTAACCTGCCGTCCTTAAGCGAGTTTGATACCGTAAGGCATTTTACAAACCTATCGCGCTTAAATATATCTTTGGACACGCATTTTTACCCGCTGGGCTCCTGCACGATGAAGTACAACCCCAAAGCCTACGACGTTTTGTGCAGCCTTGATAATTTTGCAAACCTCCACCCCGCCGCGCCAGAGAGCTGCGCGCAGGGAACTCTTGAAATAATCTGCAAAACCGAGCAGCTGCTAAAAGAAATAACGGGCTTAAACGCTTTTACCCTTCAGCCTTCGGCAGGAGCGCACGGGGAATTTACCGGCGCCTTAATTGCGCGCGCTTTTCACAAACATAACAAAGATAAAGAGCGCACGGAAATTATCGTGCCCGATACCGCCCACGGCACTAACCCCGCAACGGCAAATATGGCCGGCTGCCAGGTTGTTAATATTAAATCTGGCCCAGACGGCAAAGTGGACTTAAAAGAACTAAAAGCCGCCTTAAACCCCAAGACGGCCCTTGTTATGCTTACGCTGCCAAACACCGTAGGCCTTTTTGAGAAAGACATAAAAGAAATTGCCTCTATGGTACACTCAAACGGCAGTCTTCTATATATGGACGGAGCAAATTTTAACGCGCTTATAGGCCTTGTAAAGCCGGCCGATATGGGCGTTGACATTATGCATATAAACCTGCATAAAACGCTTGCCACCCCGCACGGCGGCGGCGGGCCCGGGGCGGGAGCCGTAGGCGTAGCAAAAGGCCTTGAGGACTTTTTGCCCTCCCCGCGCATTGTTTTTGACGGCAAAAAATACGGCTTTGCCAAACAAAATAAACTGAGCATAGGCAAAGTAAAAACTTTCTGCGGCAATATCGCAATTATCATAAGAGCCTACGCCTATTTAAGACAGTTTGACGCAACAACGCTTAAAACAATAAGCCAAAACGCCGTCTTAAACGCAAACTACGCGAGGGTTAAACTTAAAAATATGTTCCCCGCTTTCTTTGACGCCGTCTGCATGCACGAGTGCGTTTTGACAATCAATAAAGAAAAAATGGCCGGCGTAAAAACTTTGGACATAGCAAAATGTCTGCTTGACCTGGGCTTTCACGCGCCGACGATATACTTCCCGCTTATTGTGCCAGAGGCTATGATGATTGAACCTACCGAAACGGAAAATAAAGAGAGCATTGACTCTTTTGTAGACGCTATGGAAAAAATTTACGCCCAAGCGCTTACAAATCCAAACGAACTGCATAACGCACCGCGCCATACGCCCGTCAAAAGAATTGACGAAGTAAGCGCGGCAAGGGAGCCAAACTTAAGATGGTAAAGTTAAATTTCCTGCGCACACCCCCCTTAGACGTCTACAGCCAGATGGCGGCAGATGAAATCTTAGTCGCCGAAACAAAATCTACGGGAGAGGTTTACGCAAGGATATTTAACTGGGGCGAAAGCGCGCAGAACAAAGCGCCGTGCGCCACATTCGGCTACGCGCAGTACGAAAGTTTGGTAAAAAAACAATTGGACGCCCAAGGCATAAAAACTTATACGCGCCGCCCGACGGGCGGCGGCATAGTTGTGCACAGAGATGATTTGACTTTTTCTTTAGTGTTCCCCGCGCCCAAGAATTTCAAAGCGCCCGCGCTTTACGCAGGCCTGCACCGCGCGATAAAAGAGGAGCTTATAAAAAACGGCTTTAAGCCGTCTGTCTACGCAGATAAAAGCGATTACCGCCCCGCCGCAGGCGGCAAGGCAAGCGGCTGTTTTGCAAACCCCGTAACAGACGACCTTTTGGACGAAAACGGCGCAAAAGTCCTCGGCGGGGCGTTGCGCAAATTTGCCGATGCGGTTTTATACCAGGGCAGCCTGCAGATTAAAGGCGCGCGCCAAAGCGAAACCTGCGCCGCAGCCGTAAAAAACGCCTGCGTAAACTTTTTTGAAACGGATTTGGTTGCGGAAAAAGCGGCGCAAACCCCCCTGCTTTACAACGCCTACGCTTTGGCCGCAAAACAATATAAGCAGGCTTCTTGGATAAAAAAATTTTGACGGAGGGCTTCTTGGCCCGTCCCGGAGTTTTATGAAAAGGATTCTTAAATTTATAATAGGCATCTTTTTGCTGCCTGCGGCGTTTTTTACGCTGCTGGCTTTTGTTAACGCCTCTATCTATCTTATAAAAGGGTATCAGACCACCCTTTATTTTCTGTTAGGCGTAATTTTATATTTGGCGGTGCATTTTTATATTTATGATTTCTCGCGCGTTTACGTAATAGCGCACGAAATTATGCACGCTTTTGCCGCCATGCTTTGCGGGTACAGGGTAGGCTCTCTTAACATAAACGAAGAAAGCGGCAACGTAAAGGTTTCAAACGTTAACACTTTTGTTCTTTTGGCCCCCTACATTGTGCCCGCGCAGGCTTTAATGCTTTCCCTGATATACTTCTGCCTGCTTTACCTTTGGCCGCCCGTGGAGCTTTACCGCAATATCTTTTTGGCCACTTTCGGCTTTTTTATAACGCTTCACTTTGTGCATACCTACAAAGCCTTAAGCGAAGTGCAGCAAAGCGACCTTAAAATGGCAGGCGGCAATATTTTTTCTCTGCCGTTAATCGTGGTTTTTAATATAATAATCACCATAGCGCTTTTGGAGCTCTACTTCCCCGACTTGATACCCGCGGGCTCTTTAGCAAAAAAAGTGCTTATAAATACTTTGGATTTTTGGCAGGCCGCTTTGAAATATCTTTGGCAGGCCGCGATAAGGGCGGCTAAATTATGATCTTTTACAATATAAAAAAATATATGGGAAAGATAATTAAATTTTGTTTCAGAAACATAGTAAGGCTGCTTTTTTTTGCCGCCGTGGCTTTTATGATTTTAATGACGGCGGCGTGGTTTGCCGCAGTCAAATATTTTAACGCGGAGCTTCTTGCCGGCTCTTTGGCCGACACTTTGCAAAAAAGTCTGGGCCGCCCGGTGCTTATAGAAAGCTTTAAGCTTACCTCCCTCAACACTCTTGAAATCAAAAACCTGAAAATAGTGGATACCACGGCGCAGGATTACAAGGATTTGCTGTCTGTGAGGTCAGTCCTTTTGAAATGCGATTTGCCGGCTTTGCTCAAAAAGCAAATTATCATAAGGGAAATTATTTTAGACAAACCGGTAATAAGCATAGTCAAAGCCGCAGACGGCTCGCTTAACATACCTTCCATAAAAACAAATTCCAGCCAAAGCGCCGAAGGCCAGCGCTTTGAGTTTATTTCGCAAAGCGGACGCGAAACGCAAATACTCGTGCAGGACTGGACAATGCAAGACGGCCGCATCAGCTTTCGCGACGCCGATAAAGACGTTTTGCGCTTTCTCAACAGCCTTTCCGTGCACTTCTATAATCTTAAATTTAACGCTCTTTCCAATTTCACTGCACAGTTCCTTTTAACAAACAGGACCAAAGATAAAATCATTGAAAGCGACGTCCTTATACACGGCGCGTTTAATCCCGCCGGCTTTAATCCCGCGCTTATGCAGCTTAAAAACACCGAGTTTGAGTTCGGCGGATTTAAGAGCCCGCTTACCGCAGTCGCGGATATTGAGGATTTTACCGCACCCTCCGTAAAATTAGATATTCTTCTGCCGCCTTTTACGCCAAAAGACTGGGGGTTTCTTATCTCTAATCCTACCAGTCTGAACCTTCCCGAAACTGAAATTAACATCAAAGCAAAAATACAAAAAGGCTTTAAGAGCGCCGATATTGAAAGCCTGCGCGCAACGACAAAAGATATTGCCGTTAACGCAAACGGACAGTTGACTTTTGAAAACGGAATCGGCGCAAAAGCAGTTTTTTTTACAGACGATTTTAATGTGCAGAATGCAGACTACTTCGGCATTCTTAAGCCTTACTCCGTAACGGGCAGAATAAAGGCGGAAGGCTCTCTTACTTTTGAAAACAATAAAATATCTTTCCCCTCTTTTAGCGCAGTTTCAAACGACCTCAGCTGGAAAATAAGCAATTTTATCATTGAAAATACCGACGCCGTTTTCAAAGCAAAAGATAACTTTGACTATATGACGGCCGATATCTCCGACGGTATTTTTAACGTGGGCCGCCAGAAAGTAAGCAAAATTACGGGCACTACGACTTTAGAATATTCCAAACAAAACTTCTACGCCATCTTGAAAGACGCGCAGTTTAACGATAGAAAAATAAGAATGAGCGTTTCTATTTCCAAAGTGCGCCAGGCGGCCCTGCGTAAAATCCGCGCTTTGATTTATCTTGATTTATTTAATCCTGTTGAAATCTTTCACACCACGGAAGATTTCGTTGACGCTCTTACCAAAAACAAGACTTCCTATACTCCGGAAGAGGGCTCCCTTGCGTGGCTGCATGCCTTCAAAAAAGGTCTGCCTTCCTTTATGCCCAATTTCAGCGGGTTTGTTTACGCAGATAAATTTGAGTCCCCCATAATCTCGGGCCAAAAATTTAACGCGGAGTTTAATTTGGAGGGCCTGCTACCCTCTATGGCCGAGCTCAGCGGCACTATCGTCGCGCGTCTTGAAGATGGTATAATTTACAAGTTGCAGGAAGCGGCAGAAAAACAAAAAGCTTTGGGGGTAGCCTTCCAGCCTTTTGTCATCATGAGCAAGATGGAGAGGGCAGGCTCTTTCAAAATGGGGCAGATATTGAAAGACACTCCGTTTGAAATTATGACCGTATCGGCCGCTTTTAATAAAGGCAAGATGGATATAAATAATTTCTACGTTGACGGAAATGTAATAGCCGCGACGGTGGACGGCAAAGTAAACTGGGATAAGGAAAATCTTGACCTTGATATAGTGACAATGTTCAAAAATACGTCTAAGAGGGGGGCGTTGTCCGAAAACCTTACGGACGAAAGCGGCGAGCCCGCTTTGGCCTTCGGCGCAAAGGGCGCGATGATAAACCCCTCCATTGAAATGAAGAGCCCTAAAAAAACCGGCGCAAAAATCGCAGCCGCGCGCCAAAAAGGCGTAAGAACAGACTTCAGCGCGGGACAGGATTTTATCAAGGATATGCAAGGGAGATAGCTTATGTTAAAAAAACCTAAAATAAATATAATAAGCCTCTTAGGGGAATACGAGGCTTTGCAGGACGGGCATTTTGAGCTGCCCTGCGGCCTGCACATTCAAAGCTATGTGGACACCACCGCGCTTATGCAGTACCCGTCCATAGCCGCAAAAATAGGGGAAAGCCTGGCCGGATTATTTGATAAAAAAGCGGACGTCGTATTTTCCCCCACGGTGGAAAATTCCGTCATAGCCCAGGAAGTCGCCCGCGTCAAAAAAGCGCGCGCCGTTTTTGCCACCGACGAAAACGGCTTTATGAAATTAAAAGGTTCCATGACCATAAAAGAAGGCGAAAAAGTTTTGATAGTGGATAACGTAACAATGACGGGCAAAAAAGTGCAGGAGGCCTGCGCCCTTGTAACAATGCTTAAAGCGCAGATCGTGGGCATCGCGGTTATTGTAGACCGCTCGCAGGAAGGCGCCTGCGACAACGTGCCGCTGCGCGCTTTGCTTACCTATCCCCTTGATACTTACACCGAGGAAAATTGCCCCATGTGCGCGGCAAATATCCCCTTAGTTAAAAAAGGAGAAAATAAATGATAGACGTAAAACTCAGGGCCAAAGAAGAACACCGCATAAATAAGGGACATTACTGGATTTTTTCAAACGAGCTTGATAAAGTTGACACCTCCGTAAAAGCGGGCAGCATGGTGCGCGTTTTGGATTACCAAAATAAAATTTTGGGCATAGGCACTTTTAATCCGCACAGCTTAATTGCGGTAAGGCTGCTGGCAAAAGGCAAAGATTACCTTGAAGACGATTTCGTTTTTGAAAGGCTGGACGCCGCTTACAGCTACCGCAAGCAGTTTAATATCCGCCGCGCGGGCCGTATGTGCTACGGCGACAGCGACGGCTTAAGCGGCCTTGTTATTGACCGCTACGGCGACTATCTTGTAATTGATATTCTTACCGCCGGCATGGAAGTGTTAAAGCAGGATATTTTGGACGCTGTTCAAAAAATATTCAAACCCAAAGGCGTTTTGCTGCGCAATGATTCGCCTTTCCGCACGCTTGAAGGCCTTTCTAACGAACCGCAGATAATAGGCAAAGTGCCCGAAGAAATTGAAATAGAAGAAAATAAAGTTAAATTTACGGTCCCCCTTCACGGCGGACAAAAAACCGGATTTTATTTTGACCAGCGCGATAACAGGGCTTTCCTAAAACCCTATTTCAAAGATAAAATCGTGCTGGACCTTTACTCTTATATGGGCGCTTTCGGCATAAACGCCGCTTTAAGCGGGGCCGCCGCCGTTTGGGGCGTAGACAGTTCCGCCCAAGCCGTTGAGTACGCCAACAAAAACGCCGAACTTAACGGCGTAAAGAGTATATGCGAGTATAGAAAAGACGACGCTGAGCGCCTCTTAAGCGCTCTTAAAAAAGGGGAGCTGCCCTCCCGTCCGGATTTTATTTTGCTGGACCCGCCTTCTTTCGTCAAAAACAGAAAAAGTCTGCCGCAGGCCGTAAGCCTCTACGTCAAGCTCAACCGTATGGCTCTGGAGGGCTTGGAAAGCGGCTCCATGCTTGCGACTTCAACCTGCTCCCACCATATAACAAGGGAACTTTTCGCCGATATCCTGAGGCAGGCCGCCGCCAAAGCGGGCAAACGCGTAACTCTGGTATCCTTAAGAGGACAGGCTAAAGACCACCCGATACTCCTGGGAATGCCGGAAACGGAATATCTGCACTTTGCGCTGCTTTATGTGCATTAAATAGCTTTTTTGCGCCGCAATAAACCCCGCGTAAACGCGGGGTTTATTTATTCGCGCGCGCCATATTTTGTATAATAAATAGGTAATTTTACGCGGGCTGGTGGCGGAATTGGTAGACGCGACAGACTTAAAATCTGTTGATAGCAATATCGTGGGGGTTCGAGTCCCCCCCTGCCCATTGTGTATTGTTTTTTGACAGACTTCCTTTGGAGGACTTATGTTGCAGGATTTTAAGCGCAGTTTGGGGGAAGTGTTTTCCTGGATAGGGACAGTCCTTCCCATAGGCAGGAAAGCCGCCGCCCAAGTCTTTTTGCTTGCGGTTATTCTTTTGGGAATTTATTTTTATCAGGGCTCTCTCATTGAAATAATCCTTGCCGCAATCTATTTCCTGCTGGCTTTTTTTATACTCTTCTTCTTTAGAGATCCCCCCAGAAATGCCGAGTTCGCAAAAGACGAAATTGCCTGCCCGGCGGACGGGAAAATCCTCTCCATCAAAACGGAAGATAATCCAAATATCCTTGTAATAAGAATCTTTTTAAGCGTTTTTAACGTGCATATCCAGCGCGCGCCTATAGATGGGTTTGTGGAAGAAGTCAAATACACTAAAGGTCATTTCTTTTTTGCAAATAATCCCCAGGCCGATAAAAACGAACGCAATCTGATAACAATTAAAGACGGCGACAAAACCGTCGCCTTTGAACAAATAACGGGCGCCATAGCCCGCAGAATAGAATGCTGGGTTACAAAAGACGATCCGCTTAAAGCGGGGCAGAAAGCGGGGCTGATTTATTTTGGCTCGCAGGTGGCCCTGTATCTTCCCAAAGACAAAGTGAGAATAACCGTAAAGGAAGGTCAAAGCGTACAAGGCGCTTTAACCGTAATCGGCCTTTGGAAATAGGAGTTTTTTTATGGATTTACAAAAAATAAAACACGCCGGGCTTATCACCATTCCATCGCTGTTTACCGTGGGCAATATCTGCTGCGGATTTTTTTCTATTTTATCTTCTTTCGGCGGATACTACTCGCGCGCGGGCTGGCTGGTGTTTGCCGCTATGGTGCTGGACGCTTTTGACGGCAGGGTGGCAAGACTGCTGCACGCGGAGTCCCCTTTCGGCGTAGAAATGGATTCCCTGGCGGATTTAATTTCCTTTTGCGCCGCGCCGGCAATTTTAATTTATTTTATCGCCCTTGAAGATACCCCCTTCGGCGCGGCCATAGCGTTTATGTTTCTGCTTTTTGGCGCAATAAGACTGGCCCGCTTCAATGTTTCGGCTCAGGAAAATAAAGGCTCTAAAAAATATTTCAGCGGGCTGCCAACTCCGGCCGCCGCCGCCGTCCTGGCCTCTTTTGCCATTTCCTACGATATCTTTGCATTGGACGCAGGCGGCAGAATGTCGCCCCTGATGTCTGCCTATCTGCCCTATATTTACAGCACAATCGCTTTTATAACGGTAGCTTTATCTTTACTTATGGTTTCCGGCATTCCTTATGCGGCCTTTAAGGGCGGCGCGGGCAATACCAAAAAGAAAATAACGCTTACAAAACTTGTTTTGATAGTTTTTGTGCTGGCGTTATTTGTCAAATATCCGCAGGATATAGTGTTCATAGTCTTCGGCATTTACGCGCTGATGGGAATTGTGATGTTTTTCTTCCGTGCGTTTAAGCATCTGGAAGAAAAAAACAGTTAGAACAGAACTTATCAGACGGCTTTTGTCCCGCCGAAGCGGCGCTTTCGGCCGGCGTATTCTTCAAGGGCAAGAGCAAATTCTTTCTCTCTAAAATCGGGCCACAGAACGGGAGTAAAATAAAACTCGCTGTAGGCGCACTGCCATAAAAGGAAATTGGACAGGCGCTGTTCGCCTGAAGTTCTTATAATTAGATCCGGCGCGGGGATATCGGCATAAAGGGAGCGGGTAATATCTTTCTCGCTTATTTTGCGCTTTTGGGACGCAAGAAGTTGATTTACCGCATCGCATATCTCCTGCCGCCCGCCGTAATTAAGGGCCAGGTTTACCGTTAACTTTTTAGCGTTTTTAGTAAGCAGAATTATTTTCTCAAGCCTTGCCAAAACATCTTTGGGAAGGCCTTTTTTGCGTCCGCTGAAAATTACTTTTACGCCTTCGTATTTGGAGGTGGAAAACTCGTCAATAGTTTTCTTAAGAAGGCTCATAAGACCAAAGATTTCTGTTTTGGGACGCACCCAATTTTCGGTTGAAAAAGCATAAAGCGTAAGATACTTAACGCCTAAAGTCTTGGCCGCGTTTATAACGGCCTCAACGCTTTTTGCGCCCTCTTCGTGGCCTTGACCGCGCGGCAGCTTGCGCAAGGCGGCCCAGCGGCCGTTGCCGTCCATTATGATGGCGATATGAGAGGGAGCTTTCATACTTATATTATAACATTTGATACTAACAGCAGAAGCACAACAACGACAATTTGGTATGAAAATAAAATTTTCAGGTGAACAATTTTCTGCTTTTGGGATATTTTGATTTTTCCCTACGCTCTCCATGGACAAAAAAAACGCAAAGTTGCCCAAAATTGTAAAACTGTGCGCTTGAAAGAATTGGCTGCTAATACCAAATAAAGCTGAAAATTAAACCGTCATTATTTCTTTTTCTTTCTCCGCCACTACCTGCCCTATAAGCACAATGTTGGCGTCGGTCGTTTTCTGCACATCAGTTTCATAGCGCGATAAGTCGTCTTGCGAAATCTCGCCCAGTTTTTGCGCTTTCTTAAGCTTCTCAAGCGCGTCCCTGCGCAGATTGCGGACATTGACTTTATAATCCTCGCTCATTTTACTGATAGTCTTGGTAAGGGTTTTGCGTCTGTCTTCGGTCATCGGGGGGAAAATTATCCTTATTATCTTGCCGTCATTTTGCGGCGTTACGCCTAAATCGGCCTGCTGCAAAGCCTTTTCAATTTCCTTTATAACGCTTACGTCCCAGGGCTGTATTTCCAAAGTTTTAGCGTCAGCCGTATTGATAAGCGCCATCTGCTTGAGCGGAGTGGGCACACCGTAATAATCAACACGCACCGACTCCAGCATCTGCGGATTGGCGCGGCCTGTTCTTAAAGTGCTTAAATCTTTTTTAAGTTTCTGCGGGACTTCGGCCATTTCCCCTTTGATTTTTGACAAAAACTCGTTAACAGTTTCCATAAATAGACCTCTCTTTTTTTATTATTATATCTTATTTTTGCCTGCTTATTTTGGCGGGAGGCGCCTTCAAAACGCTTATCTGCTGTTCAAGCGCAAGCGTTTTTGCGCGCTCCATTTTAACAAGCGAGGAAAGCAAATTTACCTTTGCAAAAAGACCTATTACAAGCCAAAATAAAATTAAAATTAAAGCGCAAAAAACAAGCCTGTCCGGTATTTCGGCCGGTTTCCTTTTACCTTCGGAGGACTGGGCAAATTTGGCCGCCTCCCCAATGGAAATTACCGGGAGTTCTTTTGAACCCTCTTTTTTCGGCGTTTTTTTCTGCGGGATTTGTTTGTCCGCCTTGTCCTCTTTTATTTCCGCTCCGGCGGACGCCGCTTCGGGCTTATCCTTTTCAGAAGCGTCTTCCTTTGTTTTTTCGCCTTTTTTGCCGCTCTGTTGCCGCGGCTGGGCGCACTGTATAGTTTTGGGTTTTAGGTTTTCTATCGGGGGCAGGTTATCGTTTTGCGCGTCGTAGGGAACAAGTTCTTCCTCAAGTTTCTTTTCAAAGGTTTCTTCTTCTGAGGGCCCGTCTTCTTCCAGGACAGGCTCGGGCTTAATTTCCTGCGGTTGCGCCGCGGGTTTATTTTTAGGCGTAATATTTGAAATTATGCCCTTATTTAAGCTGTAAGTTTTTGTGTCCGAGAGCATAAATTTTTTAATCAACCGCAAAATATCCTCGCGCATAAGATAGCACAATGCGCAAAGAAACAGCACGGCCAATGCCGCCGCGGGGATAAACCAAATCAAGATGGAAGGGGACCATAAGTCGTGCATAAAATACACCTCTCGTTAATTGCGCTTCAGCAGATAATCGTGCCTATGTTGCCGCCCTCCAAAGCAAGTTTTATATTTCCTTTCTTGTGCAGATTAAAAACGCATAAAGGAAATTTATTTTCAAGGCAAAGGGCAAGGGCGGCGGTGTCCATAAATTCAAGTTTTTTCTTAATAGCTTCGTCGTAAGTTATTTTCTTTATCAGTTTTGCTTTGGGGTTTTTATGCGGATCGCTGTCGTAAACGCCGTCAACCTGCGTGGCTTTCAGCAGGATATCGGCCTTAATTTCCGAAGCGCGCAGAGCAGCCGCCGTATCGGTGGTAAAAAACGGGCTGCCAGTGCCGCCCGCAAATATCACCACGCGGCCTTTTTCCAGATGTCTTATGGCTTTGCGTCTTATAAAAGGCTCCGCCAGTTTATAGACGTTAATTGAAGTTAAAACCCTTGTCGGCACGCCTACGTCTTCAAGCGCGCTTTGCAGGGCAAGGGCGTTTATTATAGTTGCCATCATGCCCATATTGTCGGAATTGACGCGGTCAATAATCCCGCCGCCGTCCCGCACGCCGCGCCATATATTGCCGCCGCCGATAACTATGCCCAACTGACATTTCTTGTGAAGGCCGTTTTTTATCTCGCGCGCAATTTCGCGCAAGGCCTGCGGATCTATGCCGCGCACTTTGCTGTTTGCAAGGGCCTCCCCCGAAAGTTTCAAAAGCACCCTTTGGGGCGTTTGTTTTGTTATGGGCATAAAAAATCCTCTTTTATCACGGTATAATTTTGACTGCAAACTGACTGCAAAAAACGCTTATTATTTATTTCTTTCTATAATAGCAAATTATTTGCGCGCAATTAATATTATTTATAGGCTTCCTCAATCTCTTTTTTAAGCGCGCTTAAGGAGCCTTCC
>JAEWSL010000050.1 GCA_023398295.1 Elusimicrobiota bacterium
TATAAATAAAATGCCGTCTTTGCGCGAGGTGAGCGTAGCGAACACTCGGAAGCAATCTTCCATTATGTAGTAATGTAGTAAATCGGAAAGTTAATATAAAACTTAAAGACAACGGCAAACGGCAACAAAAGAATTGAAGATTGCTTCCGAGCGCTCCTCACAAAACAACCGTTCGTCGCCTCGCGCAAAGACGGCGCTTTAATTAACAACGAAAAACTATTATCCAGAAAGAACCTTGTTTTTTAGTTATGCGCTTAGGCGCACGCTCAGCAAATAAGCTAATACTTGCAAATTCCAAGCTTCGCTTTTCCAGTTAAACGGCAGATGAACGGCAGATTACGGCATATTCTTTTGCTTCCGCCGCATAATTTGCCGTCAACGTCTGAAAAACAGGCCTAAAAAGACGTGAAGAAATGGGATTGACTAAGCATACCTTTTGTGATACAATATTTCTATCCGCACTTTGCGGAAAGGAGAAAACGATGAAAAATAATAAGAAAGGTTTCACCCTTATCGAACTGTTGGTTGTAGTTCTGATTATCGGTATTTTGGCGGCTATTGCGTTGCCTCAATACTTCAAAGCAGTTGAAAAATCAAAAGCTTCAGAAGCTCTTTCAATCCTCGGCACCATTGCCGCTGCAAATGAAAGATATCGCTTAGCTAACTCCGCTCAAGAATTTACTACGAGCTTCGCGGACCTTGACATTGAGTTCATGGATAAAGCCGGTACCAAAGTTGGTGACTCAGCTTCTTTTAACACGAAGAACTTCACCATTACTTTAAGCGGCATTGTTTCCGGTGCAGGGGTAGTCGCTTTAAGAACGGGCGGCGCCTATAGCATCACCAGAGGTTATGGTAGCAACATAGTCAGCTGTTCCGGCGGTACAGGCTTCTGCGCTTCACTGGGCTTATAATAGAGAAGTTTAGTTCTTAAAAACAAAACCCGCGGTCCGTAAGGACGGCGGGTTTTTTATTTGCCAGAAATATACTCCCGGCGCAGCTTTCTTAAAAAAGGGAAAGGCTGCCTAGGGGTAAGGCAGCCTTGGAGGGTAAACGATGTTGTTTTTTTTAATCGGGGAACACAAACCCCGCAAAACGATAAGTACTTCTTTGCTACATAAATACTCTATAACTTAACGCGGATATCCCGCTAGAGTCTTAAGGCCCATCTTCCGGCGGAATTTAGGCCCACATATTTTTGCCCTAAAGTCCCATATATTTTTGTGCTCGGGCGTAATTTTGGCCCGGCCGGCGGGTTGTTATATGGCGCGTAAATTTATACAATATAAAAGTAAGCAGTTTTGTCCTTTGCGCGCACGCGCAAGGCCGCTATTAATAATAAGTTCTAAGGAGAATTAAATGTCAAAGAAATTAACAGCTATGGACGGCAATACAGCCGTAGCCCACGTTGCGCACGCCACAAACGAGGTTATCGCCATCTATCCTATAACCCCCTCTTCCACCATGGGCGAGATCTGTGACGCCAAAAGCGCCAAGGGAGAAACAAATATTTGGGGCAATGTGCCTTTAGTTTACGAAATGCAGTCCGAAGGCGGCGCCTCGGGCGCGGCGCACGGCGCGCTGTCGGCCGGCGCTTTAACCACTACTTTTACGGCTTCTCAGGGTTTGCTGCTGATGATACCCAATATGTTCAAAATAGCAGGCGAACTTACGCCCACCGTTTTCCACGTTTCGGCGCGCGCCATAGCTACGCACGCCTTATCTATTTTCGGCGACCACAGCGACGTTATGGCCGTACGCCAGACGGGTTGGGCTATGCTTGCCAGCGCAAACGCGCAGGAAGCTATGGACTTTGCTTTAATCTCGCAGGCCGCCGCGCTTGAAGCGCGCGTGCCTTTCCTGCATTTCTTTGACGGTTTTAGGACCTCTCACGAACTTAATATGGTTGATGTTATCGCCAAAGAGCAGATGAAAGAATTTATTGACGATAAGCTTGTAAGCGCGCACCGTCTTAACGCCATGAACCCCGAACACCCTACAGTACGCGGCACGGCGCAAAATCCCGACGTTTATTTTCAGGGCAGGGAAGCCGTAAACAAGTATTATGAAGCGACGCCGAAAATAGTCAAGAAATACATGGACAAATTTGCCTCCGTCTTCGGCAGAAAATACGATTTATTTGAATACAGCGGCGCGCCTGACGCCGAGCGCGTTGCCGTCATTATGGCAAGCGGCGCAGACGTTGTGCAGAATTATATAGAATGCTCGGAAGGCGAAAAAGCGGGAGTACTTAAAGTAAAATTATTCCGCCCTTTCAGCGCGCAGGATTTTATAAACGCTTTTCCCGCTACGGTCAAAAAAATAGCTGTTTTTGACAGGACCAAAGAGCCCGGCTCTTTGGGAGAGCCTTTGTTCCAGGACGTTTGCAGCGCTTTTCTTACCAAAGAAGGCAAGGCAAAATTCCCGCAGACGCCGCTTATTATCGGCGGCAGGTACGGCATAGGCTCAAAGGAATTTACGCCAGCTATGGTAAAGGCGGCTTTTGACAATCTTAACGCAAAAGAGCCCGTTACAAGTTTTATCGTAGGCATTACCGATGATTTGGGCGGCAAATCCCTTCCCACGCCTGTTTATTGCGCGCAAAGCGACGCCAATACTTTTAACGCTATGTTTTACGGTTTAGGTTCCGACGGTACGGTCGGCGCTAATAAGAACACGATGAAAATCATCAGCGAGCATACCGATAATTACGCTCAGGGCTACTTTGTTTACGACTCCAAGAAATCGGGCTCTATGACGACTTCGCATATACGTTTCGGCAAGCAGTATATCCGCAGCCCCTATCTTATTGAGCAAGCCGATTTTATAGGCTGCCATTTATTTTCTTTCCTTGAGAGATATGATATTTTAGGCAAAGCCAAAGACGGCGCTTCCTTCCTCTTAAACGCGCCTTACTCCAAGGAAGAGGTTTGGAATAAACTGCCAAAAGAAGTGCAAAAGCAAGTTATAGATAAAAAACTTAAATTCTACACCATAGACGCCTCCCATATCGCCCTTAAGACGGGCATGGGCTCGCGCACTAATACGATAATGCAGACGGCCTTCTTCGGTATTTGCGACGTTATTGAAAAGACGGTGGCCATAGAGGCCATTAAAGCTGCTATCAAAAAGACTTATATGAAAAAGGGCGAAGAGGTGGTAAAGAAAAATTATTCCGCCGTTGACGCCGCTTTGGAAGGCCTCTATGAGGTTAAATATCCGCATGAAGTAACTTCCAAAATATCAATGCATGCCCCCGTGCCGCAAAGCGCGCCTGATTTTGTAAAGAACGTTTTGGGCAAAATGATTGAATATAAGGGCGACGAACTGCCTACTTCGGCTATGCCCGCAGGCGGCGTATTTCCTTCCGGCACAACTCAGTATGAAAAGCGCAATATCGCCATACAGTGCCCCTCTTGGGATCCTCAGACCTGTATACAGTGCGGCATTTGCTCTTTAGTCTGTCCGCACGCGGCCATAAGAATTAAAGCTTATAAGGAAGAAGCGCTTAAAGACGCGCCTAAAACATTTAAGTCAACCGACGGCAAAGCCGATTTGGCCGGCCTTAAATTTACCGTACAGGTGGCTGTTGAGGACTGCACGGGCTGCGGCGCGTGCATTATGAACTGCCCCGCTAAAAATAAAAACGACGCCTCTAAAAAAGCTATCAATATGACGGAACAGGCCCCCATAAGAAATCAGGAAAGAGATAATTTTAATTTCTTCCTAAACATTAAATCCGCCGACGTTAAGACTAAGAAAGACAGCGTAAAAGGCTCCCAGCTGCAAAAGCCTTTGTTTGAGTTCTCGGGCGCGTGCGCGGGCTGCGGCGAAACGCCTTATGTAAAGCTGCTTACTCAGCTTCACGGCGATCATATAGCCGTCGCAAACGCGACGGGCTGTTCCTCCATTTACGGCGGCAACCTGCCCACCACGCCTTATTGCAAGCGCGAAGACGGCAAAGGGCCGGCGTGGTCAAATTCCCTCTTTGAAGATAATGCGGAGTTTGGCCTTGGCATACGCCTTGCCTACGACCAGCTTTATAGCGACGCTTGCGCTTTGGCTAAAGAGCTTGCCTCTTCCGCCTTTAAGGCGCAGGAAGGTCTTATAGGCGAAATTTTAAGCGCGCCCCAAAACACCACGGCCGAAATTGACGCGGTGCGCGCTAAAGTCGTCCAGCTAAAAGAAATTCTAAAGACTGTTAAAGGCTGCGAGCGTATGCTTGCTTTGGCAGATTATTTGGTCAAGAAATCAGTATGGATACTCGGCGGCGACGGCTGGGCCTACGATATCGGTTACGGCGGGCTTGACCATGTTCTGGCCAGCGGCAAAAAAATAAAGATTATGGTTATGGATACTGAAGTTTATTCCAACACCGGCGGACAGATGTCAAAAGCCACGCCTATGGGCGCGGTAGCCTTATTTGCCGCGGGCGGCAAACAAATGCCTAAGAAAGACTTGGGCATGATAGCTATGACTTACGGCAATATCTATGTGGCGCAGGTCAGCCTGGGCGCGAATATGAACCAGGCGGTGCAGGCCCTGGCCGAAGCCGAGGCCTACGACGGCCCCGCTTTGGTAATCTGCTACTCGCACTGCATTGCGCACGGCATTGATATGAGCAAAGGCCTCCTTGAAGCCAAAAAGGCCGTCCAGAGCGGCCGGTGGATACTCTATCGCTTCAACCCTGCGCTTAAAGAAAAAGGCTTAAACCCGCTTAAAGTTGACAGCGGCGAGCCTACGATAAGCCTTGAGGAGTTTATGTCCGGCGAGAACCGCTTTAAGAGTTTGATGAAGACTAATCCCGAGAAAGCTTCGGCCTTAATCAAACTTGCCGAGCAGGAATATAAATGGCGCAGAAGCGTCTATAAACAGCTTTCGCAGATGTCCTGCGACGTAGGCCCCGTTACGTCCGAGGAAGAAAAGAAAACCTTGGACGAAGTCAAAGCCTAGAAAAGCTGTTTAAGTGCAAATTAAAAAGCGGCGCGTTTCCAAAGAAACGCGCCGCTTTTTCTTTAGTGCGTCCGCGGCGAAAGTTGCCTCTGTTTTTTACGCGGTTTTTTGCTAGAATATCAAATAAGAGGTACGGAGGTTTTTATGCCCAAAAATAAACTTGGATTTACTTTAATGGAAATGCTTGTAACGGTTTTGCTTATAGGCATACTTTCGGCTATAGGGTTTCCGCAATATATAAGGGTTGTTGAAAAACAAAGAGCAAACGAAGCCGTTTCCACTTTAAGTTCTATTGCAAAAGCGGAGGAAAGATATTACGCCATTAACGACGATTATTGCAACGATTATTCCTATTTGGACGTAGAACTTGCCGATAAAGATAAAAGGAAAGCTACGGGAGAAACCTTAGACACCCTCTATTTTGTCTTCTCTTTGAAAGTAACGGAGGAGGAT
>JAEWSL010000007.1 GCA_023398295.1 Elusimicrobiota bacterium
GTTTAAGCGGCGCGCGGCTTTGACCGCGCGCAAAGTTTCTTTATAAGCCTCGCTCTCGCTTAAAGTTCTGCGCGCAAGACCTTGTTTGCAGGCCGTCTTTACGACAGCGGCCGCTTCAAGGGCGTAAAGTTCGTCATCGTCCATAGGCGGCAAAATGCGCTCCCTCTTAAGGCCAAGACGCCTTGCGCGCAGTGCCAAAGCCTGCGTTGCGCTTAAGGCCATCTCGTCGCTTATTGCCTTTGCGCGGCACAAAAGCGCGCCTTTTAGAATCCCCGGGAAACAAAGACTGTTATTAACCTGGTTTGCAAAATCGCCCCTGCCCGTTGCAACGATAAACGCGCCCGCTTCAAAGGCGTCCTGCGGATAAATTTCCGGTATCGGGTTAGCGCAGGCAAAGACTATGGCCTTTGAAGCCATAAGTTTTATCCATTCTTTTTTAAGCACGTTTGGCCCGCTGGCGGAAAGAGCTATAACTGCGTCTGCGCCTTTGAAAACTTCCTCATGCGTCTTAAGGCAGGAAGGATTTGTTATTTTGCAGAGTTCCCATTGCTTAAAAGAAGCGGTATTATTTTTAAGGTCCTCCCTGTTTTTATGCAGCGCGCTTTTGGAATCAAACATAATAATATTCTTCGGCGGCGCGCCAAGCCGCATTAAGAAGGAAGCTATGGACGTGTTTGCCGCGCCCGAACCGTATAGAATTATTTTTGCGTTTTCTATTTTCTTGCGCACAAGTTTAAGCGCGTTTAAGAACGCCGCGCAGACCACGCAGGCCGTGCCTTGGGCGTCATCATGCCAAACGGGAATATCGCCTTCTTTTTTAAGCGCGTCCAAAACATAGTAGCAGTTCGGCTGGCTGATATCTTCAAGATTTATCGCGCCGTAGGAAGGGCTTACCGTCTTAACGAAATCTATTATTTTTTGCGCAGAAGGCTTGCCGTCTGCGCCGCGGCTGTCTATGCAAAGGGCGTGGGCGTCTATGCCGCCGAAGTATTTCATAAGCATGGCTTTGCCTTCCATAACGCCAAGAGCGCCGTGGGGGCCGCAGTCCCCGTCGCCAAGCACGCGCGTGCCGTCGCTTACCACAGCGACGCAGTTGGCGCGGTTTGAAAGCGCAAAAGCCTGCTCTTTATCCGCCTTAAGCGCCAGAGAAACGCTTGATACCCCCGGCGTATAATAAACGTTAAGCCACGCGGGGTTAAATATAGGCGCTTTCAGACACGTTGCGGTTTTGCCGCCGTAAAATTTATGCGCAAGCAGAGAAATATTTTTTAGCAGTCTTGTTTTAGCCTGATATAAAAGACGGGGATTTTTAAGCGCGGCGTTTGCGCGCAGAATTTTATCAAAATTATTGAGCTTCAGCTTTGCCTTCTTTTTCATTTTCTTTTTCGCCTGCTTGCGAGCCTTTTTTTCCTGTCTTATTATTTTCATTTTCCCCGGAGGCTTTGAGGGTGTTATTAATTTTTTCTCCGATCCTATTCAAACCGGAATAAGTAGAAAAATTGTCCCCCTCTTTCGGTTTAATTAAAACGGAATTGATATTTCTTTTGTTCTCCGCTTCATCTAAGGTCAGGATTAAGTAATTTTTATCCTTTGACCATTCTTTATATGTCGCGCTGGAGACCACAATAAGGCTTTTGTCGTCTAAATCTTTCTTTTTCCCTTTGTCAAGCTGCGGAAGTTCCATATTTTTGCCTTTGCTTTTATCGGCGGATAAATTAATTATATCTTTCTCTTCTATCTTTTTAACTGCGCCGCCGGCGGCGGTTATGGCTAAGGCGCCCAAAGCGTTTTCCCCCGCGACGACAAAAAATTTTCCGCCTTCAAGCGCGCCTGCATTAATGATAATTTCTTTTTTTGTTTCTATTTTGTTTCTTATTTTCGTTTCGTCAGGGGAACCGCCGCAGCCCTCCGATATATCTTTAATGATATCATCGTTCTGTTCATCTTTAGCGGGAGCTTTTTCTTCTTCGCTGCCACAGCTGGACACCATATCTGGAATCTTTTGCCATTGGGACGGATCATATTCTTTAGGTTTCTTTAAAGGCGGCCGTCCGTCTTTTTCATTATTGTACGGGGTGGAGTTTTCCCTCATTTGCTCATGCATATCGTCTTTTAGGTCTTTGAAATAAGACTCGTGATTTCTGGCGACCTCTTCAGTTTGGATAACCGAGGTTTCAAACTGCTCGCTTATTTGCGGGATATCGCCATCGCCGGCCGCCGCAGATGAAGAAACGCCCGAAAAGCCGGAAGTTCTTCCTCCTCCGCGGTAAGACGACAAAACGCCGCCGCCCTCCGAGTCAAAAGAATCGTCGTCGTCAGAGCCGAAGGCCGACGTATTGCCTCCCGTTTTGCCGTTGTAGGAAAACGGCGAAGCATCTTCGCCGTCATATGCGCCGTCTGCAGAAAACGGCTCTTGGGAAGCCTGCCCTTGGGAAGAATTTTGCACTCTGCTCATAATTTCTTCGTGAATTTTAGAAGAATCAAAAATTTGCTGAGCTTTTTCATCCGTTGAAATATTATGAATGCCTTTTACGGGAACGCCTTGGGAAGGCTCCTGCTGGATATACTCGTCATCCTCCGCACCGGCGGCAGACGAAGCCCCGGGACGACGTCTGGTAGCGGCATGATCGTAGGCGGAATCGCGCCCGTAAGAACCCTCTTCGTAAAAGTCGTATGAATCAAAAGCTTCTTCCGATGCGGCGGAGGCAATGTCCTGCCGCGGGGAATCTTGCTCTTGCGTCCCGTAGTCGTCATATTGCGTTTCCTTAAAAGCTTTTGCGGTAAACGCTTTTTTGAGAGATTTTCTTAAAGAGGCAAACAAAGGCTTTTTGCCAAAAGTTCTTTTGTAAGGAGAAGGCAGAATAGGAAGAGGGGCAAACTGCGCGCTGTTTTCCTGCTCTTCTTCAAGGCCGATTCTGTTTTGGACGACGGAAACTTCGTCCTCATAAAAAAAAGGAAGAAGCGTCATAAAAGCCAGCCCCAAAACAAAAACAGCCACAACGGTTTTTTTCAAAGCAGCCTCCAAAAGCCAAATGCAACGCCTTGATATATTCTATTTATTTAACGCGCGTTTTGTAAAGGGTTATCATTTTTCATTCACGGCTTCGTTTGCGGCGGTGCTCATGCTTTTTAAGCTTTCTTCCGCTTTTTGTTTATCTTCCTGTCTTTGCTGCAGACTTCTGTATAAAGCCCTGGAGGCTTCCCTTTTGCCCTTAAAAATAGCTTTTGCAATATCCTTTTCGTTTATCCAAACCTGGTCGGAAAAAATTGAAACCAGCCTTGCGCGCGGAATGTTGATAGTTTGCACTCCGGGGATAGGAGGCGGGATTTCCCTGTTCGCGGTTATTACAGTTACGCCTTTTTGCGTTATTTTTTTAGACAATTCTTTTATCGGAACCGAAATCGTGGTGCTTTTCGCACCATAATCCCTTATCCACTGCGGCGTTCTCCCTTCGGCGTAAACGTTAAGAAAACTTTTTTCGCTGGCTACTATCATATTGCTGCTGTTCCTGGGATCTTTGCCTAAAATAAAAATTACCGAGCTGTCTTTGGGATATAGATTTTTTATTTTTTCCCTCTTTTTATCCATTTCTTCATACTCTTTCTTTATCTCTTCTATACTGGTTTTATCCGCGTTGAGCTGATCCAAAATTTCTTCCATAGCGGTTTTCTTAAAAAAAGTTTCCGTAAAACCGCTGTTTTCTTTATAATCCGGATTGGTAAAATTATTAAAAAAGATTTTTTCATCTCTCAATTTTTCTTTAATTACCTCTGGCAGAGGATAGCGGGAATAAAATCTTACGGGTTTCCCTGCCAAATCTTTTTTGAATTCCTCGGTATCCCATATGTTGACTGCGAGAGTAACTTTCTCTTTTAATTTCTTCTCAAAAGCTCCGTATATATTCTCGTCAACCTTTGCGGGAGAGTTCTTAAACTCACTGGGGACTTTGGTTTCAGTCTTTTTTTCGCTTGCCAACAAATCAAAAAATCTTCTTCTAAAATTATCGCTGGTATCGTTAAGATATTTTTCCAAATCAGGGCCGGCGGCAGGCTTCTGTCCCGCCTCTTCTTTGTCCTTGTCATAGGACGCTGAAGCGGACTTTGCATAATTTCTCTCAATTTCTTTAGCCTTATACATAAGCGTGTTAAACTGACTTTCAATATTTTCCGCGGTATCTCCGCTTACTGCAGAATTTTCGTTTTGAGTGAAGGAAGTCAAACTCCCAAAATCGCGCGCTTTCTCTCCTTTGCCGGCAAGCAGGCCCGTATAAATAGAGCCGTCTTCCTGCGCAATGCCTAAGCCTTCTACGGAAGGATTCCGCTGATTTTTAAGCATGGCAAAATAATCGCTTATTTCTTTTCCGTTTAAGTATTTTACGATAAGATCGCCGTTTTCATCTTGTATATATACGGCGCTTCTGCCGCTTTGGGCAGCTTGGTTATTGTGCCATTTGCTTATGGCCTTTTCTATTTCTTCGCTGGGAACATTAGCGGGATAATCGCCGTATTTATAGCGTTTGCCTTCATAATAATAGCCGGTGTCATCGGGGGATATTTGAGCTTCTTCTTCAAAAAAAGAGTCCTCTTCCGCCATGCCCCGTCCGACAGTTTGTGTTCCGCCCGAAACGACCGAGCTCTCACTTTTGAAGATATCCTCCAAAACGTCGTCGTCATTATAATAAACGCTCTGCGACGCGTCGTCCTTGCCCCTGGAGAAAAATCTAAAGGCTTTCTTAAAATAAGCCGCGGGATTTAAGTTTTTTAGCAGCGGCAAAAAACCGCTGTCTTGATTTGAAGACGCGCCGTAGCCGCCGTCATAACCCTCTACGCCGGAGGGACCGCTTTCTTCAAAAATAACCGGCAAAAGGAAAAACACCGCAAATGCCGCCGCTAAAATAAAAATTGAAACAACTAAAGTACTGTGCGCAGCTTTGGCGCTTAAGTCTTTTACTTTTTTCATAAACGCACCCCGCATGCAATGATGCTTTATTATATCATTGCTTATATTTTGTAAATTTTCAAGAGCAATAAGGCCTAAGCGGATTTTCTGCAAAAATCCGCAACGTTGTTCCGCGCGCGAAAACTTGCTTTGAAATTATAAAAATAATATAATAATAGTAATTGCTACTACTTGTTTATCCATAGGATATTTAAGGAGATTTTATGAGGTACTCAAAACAAAGAGAGCTTATTTTTGAAACTCTCAGTCAAAACCCCATACACCCCACGGCGGACGATATTTATAAT
>JAEWSL010000013.1 GCA_023398295.1 Elusimicrobiota bacterium
CGTTTACACTGAGCGGGCAAATTACTTCCGCGAGCAGGGCATAGATTTTTCCGAAATAGAAAGAATGCTGCTTTTGCAGCTTTTGGACCAAAGCTGGAAACAACATTTATACGAACTTGACCAATTGCAAAAAAGCGTCGGGCTGCGCGCTTACGGGCAGAAAGATCCTCTTATAGAATATCAGAAAGAATCTTTCGGCTTATACCAAAATATGATGACGCGCGTGCGGGATTTGTTTGTTGATTATATCTTCCGCCTGAAACTTCCCCCCCAGCGCAAAGCGCCCGTCAAACAGCAGGAAGGCCCGGCAGCGCAAAACCAACAGCAAAAAACTGGGGCGGCTGCCCAAAAAGTGGGACGCAATGATTTATGCCCTTGCGGAAGCGGTAAAAAATATAAAAAATGCTGCGGTGCTTAAAAGCTTAAAAATCCGACGGCAAAAGCGTAAAAAAGAGAGGTTAATTTATGAGCTATATTGACGAAAACGGAAATTATATCCCCGACGATATACCGACCGTAGTTCCTCAAACTTATGAAGAAGACTCCGCCCCGATAAAACAAAACGGCGGGCAAAACGCCGTAGCCATAACGCCCATGGCACAAAGACAACAGGCAAAAATGCGGACGATATCAGCCGCCCCCTCTTCTGCGCAGGAAGCCGTGCCGGTAAGCAGAGGCAAAAAAATACTCTCTTTCATAAAAAGTTTTTTTGTGGACGTCTTAAACGGCGTAGTGATAGCCTTAAGCATGTTTACCATAGCCGGCCTTATGATTGAAAGTTATATTGAACCCCCTTACCAAAACTTTATATGGCTTTCTTTTATACCTTTCGGCATTGTGCTTTATTATTTCAGAAGCGCAATAACAAGCGCGCTGTTCGGCTGGGGGACGGGTATAATAACTTATCTGGGTATTTTATATTGGATAAATTTAACCGTTTTTGAGGGAACAGGCAATCAAAAACTTTCCCTGCTGACCGTGTTGTCTTTATCGTCTGTTTTGGCGCTGCAGTTTGCCTTATTTGCGTGGGCCTGCCACTTCCTGAAAAGGGCGAGAGTCTTCTTCCCTCTGACGGCCGCCGCAACATGGGTTGGTTTGGAATTTATGCACCAGCTGATATCCTACAAATTTATCGGCTTTACGTGGTTTATTTTGGGATACACGCAATACGAAAATCTGCCGCTCATACAAATAAGTTCCGTAGCCGGCGTATACGGCGTAAGTTTCTTAATCGCTTTTGTGGGCCTCTGCGGCGCGTATTTGGTAACAAAAAACAAAAAGGGCGCAAAAATATTTTACGTGCTGCTGGCTATGGCGCTTACGGCCGGCGTAGCTTTCTATGGCACTACGCAGATAAACCAGTGGCAAGCCTACGAGAAAACAAACCCCGCCCAGCTTTCTGTCGCAATTATGCAGCCGAATACGCATAAAATGATGCTTGACGGCCGCTTTGAAGACGTGCAATACACCATGGCGGAGCAGGCTTTATCCCTGGAAGACGCAAAGGTTGACTTAGTAATCTGGCCGGAAAGTTCCCTGCCGGGCACTTTCCAAAAAGGTTTCTTTAACAGCTTTGCAAAGGAAACTTCCCAGAAAGGCAAGTATCGCCAAATTTTCGGCAGTTACAGCGAGGAAAACGGCAAGGAATACGTATCTGCGGCTTTGTTTGACGAAACGGGGATAAAAGACTCCTATAACAAAGTAAAACTTGTTCCTTTCGGCGAGTTTTTGCCTTTTTATTCCTCTTTCAAAAACCTATACGAAAAAAATAAAATATCCTCCTTTACGGGAAACTTTCAGGAGGGGGGCAACCCCTCCAAAGTCTTTGACCTTGTCATGAAAGAGGGCACGCCCCAGCAGGAAGCAATAATCTATAAAATCGGGCCGACTATTTGCTTTGAAAGCCTTTTCCCTGACCTTTGGGTTGAAAAAGCAAAGAAAGGAGCGACTTTTTTTGTAAATATATCAAACGACGGCTGGTTCGGCTCCAGCGCGGCGCCCTATCAGCATTTAAGGGCGTTAGTCTTCAGAGCCGTTGAAACAAGAAAACCTATTTTACGCTCTGCCAATACCGGCATAAGCGCCATAATTGACGCCACAGGCAAGATACGCATGAAAACGGGCGTAGGCGCCCAAACCGCCGTCATTTCTAATTTCACTTTTCAGCCTAAAGCGCCTTTGAGCATTTATACCCTTTTTGGGCCGGTCTTTGCACTTATTTGTCTGGCTGCGGCCGTCTTATTTACAACTGTTTGCGCCTTATTTTTAACGGAAGAAGATTCTTATAACTAATGACCGAAATTAAAGACGTGGAAAATCTGTTGGCCTCTTTGGAGGAGCGTTTTACGCGCTTATCCTCCATCGTTGATATTGAGGGCAAAAAAAATCTTCTAAAACAAAAAGAAAAAGAAACTCTTGCCCCAGATTTTTGGAATGACTCGCAAAAAGCCAAAAAAATTTCAAAAGAAGCTGACGCGCTTAAAAATGATATTGAAACTTTTGAGGGTTTGCGCCGCGCTCTAGACGATGGGCAAACTCTTTTTGCTCTTGCCTGCGAGGAGCAGGATAATAAAGAACTTGACAACCTTTTTAAGACCTTAAACGACCTTTCCGCAAAAGTAAAAGAGCTTGAGTTTAAGACAAGGCTTTGCTCCCCCAACGATAAACTAAACGCCATCATAACCCTGCACGCGGGGGCCGGCGGCACGGAATCCTGCGACTGGGCGCAGATGCTCCTTCGCATGTACACGCGCTGGGCGCAGGCGCACTATTTCAAAATTACCGTCACCGATATGCTTGAAGGCGAGGAGGCCGGCATAAAAACGGCTTCTCTGTTTATTGAAGGGCCTTACGCTTACGGTTTCCTAAAAAGCGAAAGCGGCGTGCACCGCCTTGTGCGCATTTCCCCCTTTGACGCAAATGCAAGGAGGCATACTTCGTTCGCCTCGCTTGACGTTTTGCCCGATATTGAAGACGACGCCGATATTGAAATCGCAGACAAGGATATAGAAGTTACCACCTGCCGCTCGGGCGGAGCCGGCGGGCAAAACGTAAACAAGGTGGAAACCGCCGTGCGCATTCTGCATAAGCCTACGGGGATAGTAGTTTCCTGCCGAGTGGAACGCTTCCAGCTGCAAAACAAACTGCGCGCGATGAAAATGCTTAAAGCCCGCCTTTATGAAATGGAGCAGGATAAAAAACGCTCCGAACTTGAAAAACACTACGGCGAAAAAGGAGATATCGCCTGGGGCCATCAAATACGCTCTTATGTTTTTATGCCCTATCAAATGGTAAAAGATTTGCGGACAAATTATCAAACTTCCGACGTGCAAGGCGTTATGGACGGCGCTTTGGACGGCTTTATTGAAGCTTATCTTGACCATAAAGCGGGTAAATAATGCGCGGCGGCGGCCTCTACATTCACATACCCTTCTGCAAAAGCAAATGCGCTTACTGCGACTTTGTTTCTTATGCAAATATTCTTGATAAGGCCGACGCGTACCTGCGCGCGCTGGCTGATGACATTAAAACCGCCCGCCGCAAATATCCTTCTTTTAAGCCAAACACTCTTTATATAGGCGGCGGCACGCCCAGTATTTTAAGCTTGCCTCAGTTAAAAAAACTTTTTGACGGTATTGAAAAAACTTTCGGCCCGGCGGAGCATTTTGAAGAAAGTACTTTTGAGGCAAACCCAGAAAGCCTAACCGAACAAAAAATAAAACTACTTAAAGCGCGCGGAATAAACCGTCTGAGCCTCGGCCTGCAAAGCGCAAACGATAAAGAATTAAAACTTATAGGCCGCGCGCATAATAAAGAACAATTTTTGAAAGCTTATCTTTGCGCGCAGAAATATTTTGACAATATAAATATTGATTTAATTGCCGCTCTTCCGCAGCAGACGCTCAAAAGCTTTGCCAAAAGTTTATCTTTTGCCGTTAAATTAAAACCCGCCCATATTTCCGTTTACGGCCTTCAGGTGGAAGAGGGAACAAAACTTTTTGCCCAAAAATACGCCTGCGACGAGGCCTTATGCCGCGCAATGCTGGAACACGCGGAAATTTATCTTAAAGAAAACGGTTACCTGCAATATGAAATCTCAAACTTTGCCAAAGAGGGAAGAGAAAGCTTGCATAATATAAATTACTGGCTAAGCGGGCCGTATTTGGGCTTTGGCGCGGCCGCTGCTTCTTACATGGACGGCGCGCGAGGCCAAAATACGCCCTCCGTTACCGATTATATAGGCGGCAAGCGCGCCGTTTACGAGGAAGCTTTGCGCGGCAAAGCAAAAACGGGGGAGCGGGTTTTGCTTGCCTTAAGATATTTGCGCGGTTTCAAACCGAGCGCGAAAATGCTTAAATATTTTAAGAAAGATTTTGAAGAACTTTTAGAACAAAAACTTCTGCAAAAAAGCGGCGGCAAAATTAAACTAAGCAAAGAAGGCAAATATTTTGCCAACGCCGCCGCAAGAAGATTTGTGGAGCCTTTTGACTGATGAAAATAACGCCCGTTAAAACCGCCGTCTTTAAGCCTGGGGAGGATTTGCCCTCTTTTATAACAAAATATCTGCCCGAAGTAAAAGAGGACTGCGTAATTGCCGTTTCCTCAAAAGTCTGCGGGCTTTGGGAAGGCAGAATTGCGCCCAAAGAGCAGAAAGAAAAACTAATAAAGAGCGAAAGTTCTTTTTATCTTAAAACCGCGCTTTGTTATTTTACGATAAAAAACAATATGGTGATGACAAACGGCGGCGTTGACGAAAGCAACGCGGACGGCAAAATTATCCTGCTGCCAAAAGACTGCTATTCCTGCGCGCGCAGGCTGCGCAAAGCCCTGCAAAAAAAATGGAAAGTTAAAAAACTCGGCGTTATTTTGACCGACAGCGCCATACTGCCGCTTAGAGCAGGCGTAATTTGCGCGGCCGTCGGCTACGACGGCTTTTGCGGCGCAAAAGATTTAAGGGGCAAAAAAGATATCTTCGGCAGGAAATTAAAACTGACGCTTTCAAACGCGGCGGACAGCCTTGCCTGCGCAGCTGGTTTTCTTATGGGAGAAAGCTCTCAAAAAACTCCTTTTGCCTTAATTGAAGACGCGCCCGTTTTGTTCCGCCGGAAAGCAAACGCGCGCGAAATGAAATATCCTTTCAAAAACGATTTATACTATCCTTTCTTAAAACCGTTTCTCAAAAATAAATTTTAATTGGCTTTTTTAAGACAAGCGCGCGTCCTTGCGGGCGCGGCAAGATTAGACGGATACCTCTATCTTTTTACCCAAAGCGTCTTCTATGCATTCCAGGGCAAAACTGTCGGTCATGCCGGCGATATAGTCGGTAACTATGGTTTTTGCTCCGGCGTTTTCGCGTATATAAACCGGCTTCATAACGCCCAAATAATTGCAGAATTTGCGCACGGCAGGATTCTTTTCTCTCGCGGGACAGTTCCTGAACCCGTAAGCGCTGAAAACCTGAAGATAAAAATCAAACAGTTTACCCAAAGCGTCTTTTAATTTCGCCCTGCTTGTTACAAGCGCGGGGTGCTGGTAAATATATTTGACGTTGAAAGCGTACATTTGGCGCAGCATGGCAAATTTTTCTTCAGAAAAAGCGATATAATCTTTATCCTTGGAAGTATTTGTTAAATCCGTGACAAGGCTTTGTATAATCTCGCCGTTATTTTCGCCGAGTTCGTTTTTTACATTATCAGGAATATCGGAAAATTTTATTATTTTGGCGCGCAGAGCGTCCTCTAAATCGCGGCCGAAATAAGCTATTTTATCGGAAGCGCGCACTATGCAGCCTTCGTAGGTGGAAGGGAAATTTTTTCTGTCTTTAATTTTTTCCAAATCATTGGGGACGGCCGCGGGTTTTATGTTATTGTTTGAAAAATCTTCCCCGCAATGACAGATAATGCCGTCTTTGACAGCATAGGTAAGGTTAAGCCCGCGGCCGTAATTTGTAAGGTGCTCAACGACGCGGTAGCCGTTTATCTCGTGGATAAAACGCTCGGGCCGGACTTTGGCGTCAAGGGCGGCCTCGCCCTCGTGGCCAAAGGGCGCGTGGCCCAAATCGTGCGCAAGGCCAATAGCAAAGGCAAGTTCTTCGTCCAGCTCCCAGCCGTATTGCTTTAAGCCTTTGCATACAGAAACGGCCACCGTAGCCACGTGTAAAACGTGTTCTATACGCGTGCAGATATGATCGTTATCGGGCGCGGCGAAAACCTGCGTTTTACTTTTAAGACGGCGGAAGGGCTGGCTGTGTATTATTTTTGTCTGATCTCTAAAATACTCGCCGCGGACGGTATCAACGTCGGCTTCTTTGCCGCGCTTTTTCAAAAGCTCATCAGAGAAAGCATTCTTGGCCATATAAATATTATAATAAAGTAAGAGGCAAATATGAAAAATATCGCGGTTTACCCGGGAACTTTTGACCCTTTAACCAACGGACATTTGGATATTATAAAGCGCGCGGCGGCTATGTTTGATAAAGTTATTGTCGCTATACTTATCAACAGGAATAAGACGCCGGTCTTCAGTGAAGGGCAGCGCTTAAAACAAATAAAAACATCCATAGCTTCTATAAAAAACGCTGAGGCCGATTCTTTTGACGGGCTTTTGGCCGATTATATGGCAAAAAAATCCTCCCGCGTTATAATCCGCGGCCTGCGCGCAGTTACAGACTTGGAGTACGAGTTCCAGCTTGCAAACACCAACCGTGAGCTTAACGGGAAACTTGAAACGATATTTTTAATGCCTTCCTCAAAGTACGCTTATTTAACTTCTTCTATGGTAAGGGAAATTTACAGCCTCGGAGGGCGATTAAGCGCTTTTGTTCCTTCCGTAGTAGAAAAAGATTTAATAAACTTTTATTCCAAAAAACAAAAGGTCGTAAAATGAACTTTTCTCTGTCGGTTATAATACCCGCTTACTGCGAAGAAGAAAGCCTTAAAAATATTCTCCCGCAGATTTACTGCGAATGCAAAGAGAATTTTGAAAACTTTGAAATTCTTGTAATAGGCCCAAAAACGCCTATGGACAAAACGCAGGACATCGTTTATGCACTGGGAACAGACAGGGCGCGTTATATCGCGCGACGCGGAGGCGACGATTACGGCTTTGCCCTGCGTACCGGCATTGAAGAGGCTCAAAAAGAACGCATTTTGGTGATGGACGCAGACGGCTCCCATGCCCCAGCATACATAACGGAACTTTGTAAAAACGCGGACTATGATTTGGTCATCGGCTCGCGCTATAACTCAGGCGGAGATACTAAAAACAACCTTTTGCTTGTTTCTATGTCAAAGCTGCTTAACTTTATATATAAAATTTGTCTCGGTCTCAAGGTTAACGATATCTCTGACAGTCTGCGCCTATATCGGGCGGAACAGTTAAAAAACCTGCGTCTTAAAAGCCTGCACTTTGATATTATGGAGGAAATTTTGATAAAGCTGCTGTTAAAATACCCTTCCATGACCGTCAAAGAAATCCCCATAGTTTTTGAAAAGCGCATAGCGGGTAAATCAAAACGCAGCCTGCTTGTCTTTATGCTGGCCTTTTTATCTACGGGAGCAAAACTCTACCGTCTTAAAAGAAAATACCGCAAAGAAAATGCCAATCTCTAGGAAGTCCTGCCGAATCTTTTTATAATATCTTTCATTTCCAGATTGATTATCGTGGGCCGCCCGTGCGGACAGTGAAGACCGTCTTTACATAGTTTAAGATTATCTAAAAGGGCGCGCGCCTGCGTTATATCAAGACTTTGGCCCGCTTTAACGGCTTTTTTACAGGCAAAAGTGGCGATAAGTTTATACTTAAGGTCGTCGGCCGTTTTGGAAGGAGAACCTAAAATATCGGCAAGGCCGCCGATAAAATCTTTCAAAGCGTCCTCCCCCATTTTAAGCAGCGCCGGGGCCGAACTTACCAGTATGGTGGAAGAAGAAAATCTGCTTATGTCAAACCCCGCTTTTTGCAAATCCTGCTGCCAGGCCATAATATTCTCGCTCTGGCTTGCGTTGAGCGCGATATGGGAAGGAAACATCAAGGGCTGCACTTCAACGCGGCCGCCTTTTAAGGCGGCAAAATATTTTTCAAACAAAACCCTTTCCTGCGCGGCGTGCTGGTCAATAATAACCAGGCCTTGCGGATTTTCAAAAATCAAATAGCTTTTGTGCAGCTGGCCGATATAATTATAAGGCGGCGTCCACCATAAAGGAATGTTCGCGCTTTCCTGTTTTAGAGGGGCGGCTTCGTTTTTTTTGGGCTGCTCGGCCTTTTCTTTTAGAGGGCGGTATAAAGAAGGCTCTTCAAAATCGCGCGCTACGGCGCAGGTTTCTTTTTGCGCGGGCGCGCTTAAAAACATACTTAAAACTTCGGCTTGGGCGGCGGGAGTATAGGCGGATTTATCAGTCTTAAAATCTTCGCTGGCAACTGGCGCGGCGGGCGCGGCAAATGACGCCGGCTTCTCCGCGGAATTACCCGTATTTTGCGGCAGAATCAAAGAAGGCTCAAAATTTTGCGCGGACGCGCCGCTTAAAACGGCATTTAAGATACTGTTAAAAATAAAACTGAAAATTTTACTTTCCTGCGCAAATTTAATATCACGTTTCTGCGGATGGACGTTAACGTCAAAATCAGACGGGGGCAGAGTTAAAAATAAAATTATTACCGGATGCTTATCTTTTGAGCGGAAGTTCTGGTAAGCCTTATAAACCGCCTGCTGCAAAATTTTGCATACAACAGGACGTTTGTTTATAAAGAAAAACTGCAGGTTTCTGTTTGGCGAAAGTTTATCGCACGGCGACACCAAAGCCTTAAAGCCGAAAGTTTTATCCTCAAGATAAATTAAATCTTTTGCGGCCTCGCCTATCACTTTAAGAGCACGCTTTCTTAAGCCTTCCTCCCCCGCGGCCTGCGCCGGCAGGGAGTAAACTTTTGCGCCGTCGGATTTAACGTTGAAAGAAACCGTTTGGTTTGCAAGGGCGCATTCTTCGGCGCAGGCAAGCAGATGCGCGCGCTCAACGGGATCGGACTTAAGAAATTTAAGGCGCGCGGGCGTGTTAAAAAATAAATCCCGCGCCTGCACCGTCGTGCCCTGCACGGCCGCCGAAGAAACTTCCGAAACAATCAGGCCGCCTTCGGCCATAAGCTTTGCGCCTTCCTTGGCGCCGCGCGCGCAGGAGATTATTTCAAGACGGCTCACCGCGCAGACGGAAAAAAGCGCTTCCCCCCTGAAACCGAAGGTATTAAGCGAAGATAAATCTTCAAAATTATCTATTTTGCTTGTGGCGTGGCGCGCAAGAGCGGCGCGCATATCTTCTTTTGGTATGCCAAGGCCGTCATCATGGACGTAAATAAGCTTTTTGCCGGCTTTTTCAATTTCAATATCAACGACGTTTGCGCCCGCGTCAAGAGCGTTTTCCAAAAGTTCTTTTAAGACCGAGGAAGGCCGCTCTATAACCTCCCCCGCGGCGATTTTGGAGGCGGTGTCTTTATCTAAAAACTTTATATGCTTTATTTGAGCCGTTTTTTCCATTCTTCTACCACCTGTAAAGCCTGAAGAGGAGTCATTTTATCGCACTCGGCCATTTTAATTTCTTCAAGTATGGGGTTTTCAAATAGGTTGGGGGATTTTGCTTCGCTTCTTACAATATCGGCGGCTTGGTTTTCGCCCAAGTCTTTAAGGATTTTCTTTGCGCGTAAAATGCAGCTTTGCGGCAGGCCCGCAATTTCGGCCACGTGTATGCCGTAAGAGCGGTCGGCCGCGCCGTCTTTAACTTCAAAGAGAAAGTTTAATTTAACTTCGCCGCCGGCATCTTTATATTCGGCCGCGTCAACGTGAAAATTCCTTATGCCTTCGTATTTTTCGCCGAGTTTGGTAAGTTCAAAATAATGCGTCGCAAATAAAACTTTGGGGCCCTGCGCGCCGTGTTTATAAAGAAATTCCGTTATCGCCCAGGCAATTGAAATACCGTCAAAGGTTGAGGTGCCGCGGCCCACTTCGTCTAGCAAGACAAGCGTCGCGGGGGAAGCGGTGGCAAGGATATTCGCCGTTTCGCGCATCTCAACCATAAAAGTGCTTTGCCCCAGGCTTAAGGCGTCCTGCGCGCCTATGCGCGTTAAAATCTTGTCGCACAAAGGAATCTGCGCGCGCGCCGCCGGCACAAAACTGCCCAGCTGCGCCATAATCGTAATAAGCGCGTTTTGTTTAAGGTAAACGCTTTTGCCGCCCATATTTGGACCGGTTAAAATTATTATCTGCGCGGCAGAACCGCCCAAAGCCAAATCGTTTGGCACAAAAGAACCGCCAGGCACATTTTGCTCCACAACAGGGTGACGCCCCTTTTCTATCAAAAACGCTTCCGACGAGGCCGTTACCCGCGGGCAGACATAATTGTTATTTAGCGCACAGATGGCAAGGGAATATAAAACATCGGCCTCGGCTATTTTTTGGGCCGTTTGGCGAAGCAGGTCAATATGTTCAAAAAGATATTTTTTAATGTCTTCAAATAAAGAAAGTTCTATTCTCAGGCAGCGCTCCTCGGCGGAGAATATTTTTTTCTCAAGTTCTTTAAGCTCTTCGGTAATAAAACGCTCGGCGTTGGCAAGCGTTTGTTTGCGCACATAATTATAGGGCACTTTGGAAGAGTTTATTTTAGACACCTCTATATAATAACCGAAGACGGAATTAAAACCCACTTTCAAAGAATTTATGCCCGTGGCCTGCCGCTCTTTTTTGCAGATATCCTGCAAAGCTTTATCGGCGTTGCGGCGCAAAAAGTAAAGCTCATCTAGTTCTTTATTATAACCGCGCCTTATAAAACCGCCGTCGGAAATTTTTACGGGAGGCTCCTCGCTGACAGCGTTAAAAAGCAAGTTTGATATCTCTTTTAGAACTGAAATATTTTTATCAAACAAAACTTTCATGGAAGAAAAAATTTCGCCGTAATCGTTAAGCCAGCCGTAAAATTTATCGGTAAGAAGCATTGACTTGCGCAGGCCCGCCAAATCGCGCGGCGACGCGCTGGAGGAGGCTATCCTGCTCATTATCCTTTGTATGTCGCAGACTTCCGATAAAAGAAGAGAAAGTTTTTCGCGCGCGGTTTCTTTCTCCATCAAAGCGCCGACCGCGCTTTGGCGGGCCGCTATGCGCTTATCGTCCAGCAGAGGATGCAAAATCCATTGTTTTAGCAGGCGGCTGCCCATAGGCGTTTGCGTATAATCCAAAATGCCCCAAAGCGTATTCTTCTTCCCGCCGAAAGGACTTTTGATAAGCTCCAGCGTATTGACGGCGTTTGCGTCAAGCTGCATAAACTTGCTTATCTCGCGGTAGCCGGGCACAAGGCTGTCGTTAAAAGAAGCGTTGTTTGCCGTAATGTAGCCGAGGGCCGCAAAAGCGGCCTGCAGGGCAAGGGGATACTCCTCTAAAAGCAAAGGCCATTTTTCGGGCAGAGGCGCTTCTTTTAACGAAGAGGATATCTGTGAAACGGTTACGTCCTGCGGAATAAGCATTTTGCCTTTAAGACGTTCAAAATCTTCCTTCGCAATAATAATTTCCGAGGGGTTTACCGCGCCGAGTAAATTGGAAAGTTCGCCGAAGTCCGCGTCTTTTGCATTTTGGGTTATCCAAAATTCCGCGGTGGAAACGTCAAGGCAGGCCAGCCCCCAGCCCTTTGAGTCCAAAGAAACCGCAACAAGATAATTGGAAGTCTTTGCGTCAAGCATGGCGTCTTCAAGTATAGTGCCCGGAGTAATGACGCGAACCACTTTCCTTTCAAATAATTTTGTTTTGGCGTCGGCGACGGAAGAAGTCTGCTCGCAGATGGCAATCTTCTTGCCGGCTTTAAGTAATTTTGTTATATAGGCATTTGCGCTGTGATAGGGCACCCCGCACATAGGTTCGTCTGCGCGCGCCGTTAAGACAAGCCCCAGAAGGCGGCTTGCTTCCTGCGCGTCTGCCCCAAACATTTCGTAAAAATCCCCTAGGCGGAAGAAGAGCATGCTTCCCGCATTTTCTTTTTTTAATTGATGGTATTGCTCCATTAAGGGGGTTAAGGCCATATTCTAATTATAAATTATCAGAAAGAGGTTGTAAAATTTTTCTTGCCTCTTCAAGGGTTTGCGCGCGGGCAAAAGCTTCCCGCGCCGCGGACGCTCCTTCAAAATCTTTAAGCCAGAACCCTAATGTTTTTTTGCAGCGGCTTACGCCTGTTCTTTCCCCGTAGAAGGCGGCGTTTTCTTCAACGAGAGAAAGAAATATTGCGGCAATCTCCCTTCCGCCGCGCGCATGCGGCGCGCGGGCGCCGTTAAGTTCAGATTTTATGTCCTCAAAGATAAACGGATTGCCAAGAGCCCCGCGCCCTATCATAACGGCGCGCGCGCCCGTCCCAAGCAAAGCTTTAACGGAAGCCGCGTCAAAAGCGCCGCCGTTTGCTATAATCGGTATTTTGACCGCGCAGGCCGCGCTTTCAAGGGCTTTAAGATCCGCGGGGCCGCTGTGCATAGCGCTGGCGGCGCGCGCGTGAAAAATTACGGCCGCAGCGCCGCTTTCCTGCGCAATTTTAGCAAAGAGAGGGGCCAAATTTTCTCCCGCGTTCAAGGCTGTGCGGGTTTTGAGCGTTACGGGTATGCTTACGCTTTTCACCGCGCTTTCAATAATTTTTGCAAGCTTTAAGGGCTCTTTCATAAGAACGCAGCCCGCGCCCGCCTTATTTATTTTCTTTACGGGGCAGCCGGCGTTTATATCCACTATATCCGCCCCGCAGTCCTGCGCTCTTTTACAAGCTTGGGCTATCATATCGGCGTCTGCGCCGAAAACCTGCATGCTTAAAGGGTGTTCTTCGGGAGAAACTTCAAGCATCTTTAAGCTTTTTTTATTTTTATAGAAAAGAGCGTTTGCGCTTACCATTTCCGCGCAGACAAGGCCGGCCCCTCCCCGCAGGCACAAAAGGCGAAAAGGCGCGTCGCTTACGCCGGCCATCGGGGCTAAAAATAAATTAGACGCACAGCTGACGCCGCCTATGTTTATAGGGCAAATAAGCTTTTTCATTTTTCTGTGTTTTCCCAGTCGTTAAGCGCAGGAGAGGCAGGCTCTTTATCACGCAAAAGACACTGGCGCACTATATCGCGCAAGGGCAGGCCTGTGTTCTTAAACTCATAGACGTTTATAAACTCGTTATGCCCGAGGCCGCCTGCTATAATATGGTCGGAAACGGCTATGGTATAAAGGGCTTCGCCGTTAAGAGGACGGCCGTTTATATAAATCTTTTTTATTTTTTTGCCCACGGGCTCTCTTTGGTCGTAAATAAGTTTTATGCCGGCAGTCTGAAGCCAGTTCGTCCTGACGGCTAAAGAATGCTCCAGGGCGTTTTTAAGTTCGTCGCCGCGCATTTTAAGAAACATAACTTTATCGCTGAAAGGCATAGCGCCGTATAAATCGCTTTCGGTAACAACGCCACGTGCAAGAGGAGTTAAAAAAGCGTCGGAATTTATTATCGCAATATCCTGTTTCGCCCAGCGCCTTATGCACTGCGCGGCGTAATAGCCCAGAGGGGAGGGCTTGTCGCTAAAAGTATCCAGAGGTTCTTTAAGAGAAGTTATTTTGCGGCCAGATATCCTCTTGGCCGCGGCGCGCAAACTATCGGCTGTTTTGGAGATTTGTTCGTCTTGGCCGTAGGTTTCCTCGTCCAGCAGAACGCTTTGGCGCAAATAAGCTTTTACCTGCCCGCTTTTATTTAAGCTTAAAATGATTTTCTCTGCAGAATACAACATAGGTTCCGCGCGCGTTATTACGGTGTGGGAAATTTCCTCGCAGCCCTGCGGGCTTATATCGGCGTTGCCGCCTAAAATAAGGTTGATTTCGGGGAAAGTTTCGGCAAGAAGTTTCTCGTCGGTTTTCTTATTCTCAGCCTCAATTTCAAAACCGAGGCTGCTGAGCAGAATAATAATGTCCGCCCCCTCTTCCTGCACTTTAGGGATAAGGGTTTTAAGCGTTTCAATCTCGTCTGAAACTTCAAGATCCGCATTCCTTTGTATGTCGGGGAAATCAGCTTTTGAAATAAGCCCCAAAACAGCTATTTTTATTTTATTTTGCTCGTAGAAAACATAGGGCTTTATGTTCTTAAAAGAGCCCCCGCCGCGCAATTTTAAGTTTGAAATTATAAAAGGGAAATTGGCTTTTTGCAGGGCCGGTTCAACGGCGTCCCAACCCAGCGCAAAATCGCCGGCGCTTAAAGTCGCGCCGTCGTAGCCCGCCGCGTTCATAAGCATTATGCTGCCCTCAAGCTTGTTTAACTGCCCTTCCTGCGTTTTGGAGAAAGAATCTCCCGAGTCAAAAAGCAGATATTCCTTTTCCTCGCGCAAAAGCATATTTTTTAGGACGGCGGGCCCGCCTGCCGGTTTATTTTCGTTGGACGCGTAAGGCCGCGGATAATAAAATCCCTGTATTTCGTTGGTGTGATAAAAAGTTATCTCCCTGTCCGAGCCGCCGCCGCAAGCGGCGGCAAAGCAAAGCGCAAGAGATATAACCGCGTAAACCTTCTTCATTGCGGGCCGATGCCTTTAGGATATTTTCTTCAAACGTCCTTCGGGCGGCGCTTTTACGTCTTTTGCGTTTTGTTTTAAGTATTCTATAAACAAATCGCTTATAGCGGAGTCGCCCAAAGGCGTTTTATCTTTAAGATTTTTGAACATATAGCCTTCGCTGTTGCCTTCGGCTATATAGTCGTTTACGGCAAGCGTGTATATTTTATCTTTATCAAGCGGTTTGCCGTCAATTAAAATTTTAAGGTCCTGGGGCCTGTTGTTTTTATATTTATAGGCAACCGTAAGGCCGCTGTACTGGAACAAACTGGAATCGGCTCTTAAGGTTTTCAAAATAAGCTTTCTTATAAACGCGCCGTTAACTTTCAAAATAACAACTTTGTTGGGGAAAGGAAAAACTTCAAAGACAAGCCTTTTTGTTATTTCGCCTTTAGGAATGTCAACGCGTATGCCGCCGCTGTTTTGGACGGCGATATCGGTTTTCGCTTTTTGCCTTATCATATCGGCAAATAAATTGCCCAGAGGACTGTCAACGCCTTTTGAAACGTCGGGACTGTTTTTATAAAGCGTTTCTTTTGCCGTTGCAATTACGGTGTCCAGCTCTTTATTTCTTTTGCTCTCGGCAAAAGCTTTAATATCGGCTTTTTCCCCTATTTTTACGGTGTCAAGAGGAATATAATTTATCTTTATATCGTTAAGTTTGCCGGTGTTGTCGTCAAAATCCAAAGAGATTTTGCTTACGCCTTCAAGGTAGGAACCGCTTTCGGCGTAATAAACGCCGCCGATTTTATTCTGTAAAATCTGATGGGCGTGCCCGCCTAGAACCAAATTAAACCCGTCTATGCCTTTAAGCAAAACGGCGGGGGAGGTAGAATCTTCGTGCTTTTCGTCAAAGATGGAGGAGTGCACCAAAAAAACAATCGCGTCCGGATTTTGTTTGCGGACTTCGGCAAGGGCTTTTTTTACGGCTTTTTTATTCCAGGTAAAACGCATGGAGGAGTTCTTAAGTTCTGGATCTTTAGCCATGCCGATAAAAGCTATTTTCTTGCCGTTTATTTTGTAAAAAGAGTAAGGTTTTATGTTTTGAGGCAGCGCGCCGGTTTTTTTATCTTTTATATTGACGGCAATAACATCAAATTTCGCCGCGGCTATATTGGCGTGAAAAGCGGGCTCCTTAAAATCGCCCTCGTGATTGCCCGGCGTAGCCGCTTTATAGCCGAGTTTATTCATAAACTCAACGCCCGTCATACCTTTGCTTTCTTTAGCTTCCGCGGTGCCGCTTGTAAAATCGCCGCTGGAAACAAGAAGATAGGGCGTTTTTTCCCGCGCGAGCAGATTTGCAAGCGTGGCGTACCCGCCTGTCGTTTTGCCTTGTTTCTTGACGGGGAAATAAAAACCGTGCTCGTCGCTGGTATGAAAAATATTTACCGTTGCCGCGCATAAAAACGCGGGGAATAAAACCGCAAACAAAAAGACTGCCGCTTTCTTTATCATACTGCCTCCGATATGTTATTGATATGCCGCCGTATACTCTCTATAAACAGAATAACAAATAAATTTTTAATATGCAAAGATATAAAACGCCGCGCGGCTACTGCGTAATCCGCTTTATTTTTTGCGCTCTTCTCTTTATAAGCGCGGCAAAAATACGATTGCTAAAACAATAAAGCGGGCTTGCAAGCATCGTGAGATAGATGCGTCTTTTGGGTATTTTAAGGGAGGCTCCTTCTTCAAGCAGGTTCTTGCTTTTTATGAGCAGCAGCAATGTGTCTAAGCTCCACAACACAGGCCACGCCACCGCGCAGCGCGCGCCGAAATTAAACTTGGGAATCTGCCCGAAAAAAGACGGCGCGCTTAAAAGATTATCAACCCCCCAGCGCACCCACGCGCAGATAACAGGCTTGAGCCTGCGGTAGGATTTTGGCTCCAGCAAGTCCTGCGGCAAAAGGCGGGCTTCGGTCAAATCCGTGACGGGCAGATAGCAGCGGCCTATTTTAAGGTCCGCTCTTAAATCGCGCAAAATATTTGTTATCTGCAAAGCGCGGCCTATGTTTTTTGCATCCTCTGTGAAACGGGCGTTTTTCCTGCCTTCAAGTAAAAGTTTTGCCCAAAACTCTCCGGGCGCGCCGCCCATATAATCGCAGTATTTCTTTGTTTCTTCGGCGCTGAAAACGGCTTTGAGAAGCCCGCTTTCTGCCGAAGGGAAAAAACTTAAATCCCAACTCATCGCGCGGCAGACTGCCGTTACCACGTCAAAAATTAAATCTTTTTGATGTTTGTTTAACAGATTAAATTCTTTTAAGTATAAATCTAAATGGGACAAAAGAACCCTTTCATTTTCGGGGCCTTCGGCGATTTTTGAAAACTCCTTCTGGAATCTGAGAAGAGTTTCTTTCTTCTGTTTTTTTATAAGTTCGGGAAAATCTTTTATAAGCCCTTCCCGCACAGAAACGGGCAAAAGCGCTGTGTCCGCGACGGTGTCGGCCGCCCTGCATAAAAGGTAAGAGCAGAAGAACGCTCTTCTCAAACGGCGCGGCATAAGGCGCGCGCTGAGATATAAAGTTCTTGCATTTTTCTTAAGAAGGGATTTTAGCGCCATATAAAAAATTTTAGCAAATTGTTTAAGTTCTTTTTGGCTCCGCCGAACGCCCGTTAAGAAAACCCTTGCATATTTCAGAAATATTTATTACACTTTTCTCATCGGGGCAAGAGCCCTAATTCTAAGCAGGAGAAATAAATATGGCAGAAAAAGTGCAAAAGCTGGGCGTAAAACGCGAAGAAGGTTTCTTATACTTCATTGACAAAGACGGCGACGTTTCCAAAACTCCTATGGCCCGCGGCGGCAAAAAAGGCGGGAAGGCTAAAAAAGTAGTTAAAGCCGGAGTAAAGAAAGAAAAAGGGTATCTCTATTTCTTGGATAAGAAAGGCGATATCTCCAAAGCAAAAATGGTTAACGCCAAATAATCAACAAAGTTTATAAAAAAATATCCTCCTTGCCTAAGGGGGATATTTTTTATTGTAGAATAATTTTCTGCCGCGCGCAGACGCTTTCCGCGACGGGCTGCGCCATATACTTTCTTATGTATGCTTTTGGCGCATATTGCGCCGGTGGCATATAGATAAATAAAAATGGTATTATTGTAATGAATGCAGGCGGGTATAAAGACATAAAGGGAAAGACTTATGAAACAGAAATTTTTTATTAAAGGCATGCACTGCGTGGCCTGCGCCAACGCGGTGGAAGGCGCTGTGCGCAAAGTTAAAGACGTACGCAATGTGGATATTAACCTCTTTAAGGGAATAATGTTTGTCACCCACGACGGCAACCGTCCAATTTCAGACGATATTACCGACGCCGTAAAAAACGCCGGTTATATAGCGGCGGCAAGCTCCATGGAGGGCAACCAGGCCTCTTTGGGCGACGAGGAAAAAGAGGCCGCAAATCTTAAGCAAAGGGTGTATTCCTGTTCAATTCTTCTTTTGCCGCTTTTATATCTTTCTTTAGGCGATGTCTTCACCCTGCCGCTGCCTGATTTTATAAGCCCTTTTTCAAGCCCGAGAGTTTTTTCATTGCTGCAGTTCTTTTTGTGTCTGCCGATAATTTGGTGGAGCAGACACTATTTTGTAAACGGGTTAAGACGCATTTTGAAAGGCTCCCCCAATATGGACTCTTTGGTGGCTATAGCCTGCGCCTCAGCCATATTTTACGGCATATACATAGTCCTGCAAATACATCTTTCCTCTTCTTCGGCCGACGCGGCCAAATATACATCCGAGCTGTATTTTGACTCGGCCGCGGTAATACTCACCATAATCACGCTGGGCCGTTTTATAGAAGCGCGCGTTAAAATAGGCACTATGGATTCTTTTTCAAAACTGGTTTCGCTGGCCCCCAAAACAGCCGTCGTGGAAGTAGACGGCGAGGAAAGAGAAATCCTTGCCGAAAACGTGCAAAAAGACGATATCGTCGTAATCCGCGCAGGAGCATACCTGCCCGTAGACGGCATCGTGGTAAGCGGCTACGGCGTTTTGGACGAGTCCCTGGTAACCGGCGAAAGCCTGCCCGCAACAAAAACAGAAGGGCAAAGAGTAATTTCCGCCTCGGTAAACAAAGACGGTTTCTTTAAATACCGCGCGACCAGAGTTGGACAGGATACCACTATATCTCAGGTTATCCATTTGGTTGAAGAGGCCAGCTCCACCAAAGCCCCCATTGGACGCATGGCCGATAAAATAAGCAGGTTTTTTGTACCTTCCGTAATAATAATAGCGGCCTTAACTTTTGTCACGTGGCTTATAATGGGCAAAGGAATGGATTACGCCATTTACAGCGCAGTGGCCGTGCTTATAATATCCTGCCCTTGCGCGCTGGGGCTTGCCACGCCTGCCGCAATTATGACAGCTATTGATAAATCCGCCAAGATGGGCGTAATGATTAAATCTGCGGAATATCTGGAAGCGGCGGGCAGAGTGGACACCGTCGTGCTTGATAAAACCGGCACTGTTACCGAAGGCAAATACGAAGTGCTTGATATTATTACCGCCGAAAGCATCTCCCAAGGCTCTCTGCTGGAGGTGGCGGTTTCCATAGAAAATTTATCTTCCCACCCGTTTGCGCAGACAATAATGGAATACGCCAAAAAAGAAAAACTGGACCCGCTGCCTATTGACGATTTCAAGACCGTGCCCGGCAAAGGCGTGGAGGGCAAGCTGCATAACCAGCAGATTTTGGCCGGAAACCTTAAGATGATGCGGGAACGTAAAATAGATTTGCAGGGCTTTGACGAGGAGTTTTTTGTGCAGGAAGAAGGCAAAAGCATAGTTTATTTTGTCAGAAATAATTTCCTGCTGGGCATAATAAGTCTTGCCGATAAAATAAAAAGTTCCAGCGCTTTGGCTATCATGGCCATGCACGATATGGGCATAAATACTATTATGCTCAGCGGGGATAATAAAGCCATAACCTCCGCCGTGCAAAAGCAGGTCGGCATTAAAGAAGCCCTGGCAGAAGTTCTGCCCCAGGACAAAGAACGCGAAATACGCAGTCTCCAGCGGGACGGACATATCGTGTGCATGATAGGCGACGGCATCAACGACGCTCCCGCCCTGGCCCGCGCCGATTTAAGCATTTCAATATCCTCCGGCTCGGATATCGCAACCGAAACGGCTAATATAATTTTAATGAAAGACGATCTTATTTACGCCGCAAATATTTTGGAACTGGGCAGAGCAACTTTGAAAAATATAAAACAAAATCTGTTTTGGGCGTTTATCTATAATACCATCGGAATACCGGTGGCGGCCGGCCTTTTCTACGGGATTTTAAGCTGGAAGTTAAGCCCTACGCTTGCTGCGGCCGCTATGAGCTTAAGCTCTATTTCCGTCTTATTTAATTCTTTACAGTTAAAGAGTTTCCGCCCGAAAAACATTTTTTAGGCTTGCAACGCTATGAAAAATTACGGTTATGTAAAAATCGCCTCCGTTTCCCCATTGGCGCAGGTCGCGGACACGGACTTTAACGCAAAACAAATAACGGCTCTTTGCGCAAAACTAGCAAGGCAAAAAGTCTGCGCTGCGGTTATGCCGGAGCTTTCTTTGAGCGGCTACACCTGCGGCGACTTGTTTTTACAGCCGCTGCTTCTTAAGAACGCGTTAAAAGCCCTTTCGCTGATACTTAAAAAAACTAAAAATTACCAAATGCTTATAGCTCTGGGCCTGCCTTTGGAGCTAAATCCTTATGTCTTAAACTGCGCCGTAGTTTGCGCAAAAGGCGAAATCTTAGCCGTAATACCCAAAACATATCTGCCAAATAACCGAGAGTTTTACGAAAAACGCTGGTTTACCAGCGCAGAAGACGTAAAACAAAAAGAAATTGAGATACTGGGCAAAAAAGTCCCCCTTGCAACCCGCGTCGTTTTTAAGACGGGGGAAGCTTATATCGCCGTTGAAATTTGCGAGGACCTTTGGTCCCCCCTGCCGCCCAGCAATTTCGCGGCCTTAAACGGGGCGGATATTATTTTTAATCTCTCGGCTTCAAACGAACTCGCCGGCAAAAATAAAAGACTGCGCAGACTTATAAGCGCGCAAAGCGCGCGCTGCCTTTGCGCCTACGCTTACGCCTCGTCGGGCACGGGGGAATCTTCCACAGACGCCGTTTTCAGCGGGAACGCTCTTATTTACGAAAACGGCCGCCTGCTTGCCGCGGCCCCGCGTTTTGTCGCGCAGGATAAAATCGCAATAACGGAAATTGACGTTGACCTAATAAGAAATATGCGGCTTAAAAATTCCTCCTTCAAAGATTGCGCCGTTAAATTCAAAACAGAAAATTTCCTCTTTATTGACGCAAAAATAAATCCTAAAAATTTTACTTCCTTTGAGCGCCCCCTGAACGCTTTGCCTTTTGTGCCGCAGGGCAAACATACAGACAAAGCTTTTGAGGAAATACTTTCCATACAAACGTGCGCGCTTATGCAAAGAATTAAAGCCGCTTCTGCAAAAACCGTCGTTTTGGGCGTATCGGGCGGGCTGGACTCGGCTTTGGCTTTGCTTGTCTGCGCGCGCGCTTTTGACGCCTTAAAAATACCGCGCAAAAATATTCTGGCCGTCACAATGCCCTGCTTTGGCACCACTGCGCGCACTTATAAAAACGCCGTTAATCTTATAAAAAGCACGCGCGCAAAGCTGGAAGAAATAAAAATTTCAAAAGCTGTCCTGCAGCATTTCAAAGATATAAAACACGACGCAAAAACGCGCGACTGCGTTTACGAAAACGCCCAGGCCAGGGAGCGCACTCAAATTCTTATGTCGCTTGCCAACAAACACGGCGGGATTGTTATAGGCACGGGCGATTTATCGGAATTGGCTTTGGGCTGGGCCACTTATAACGGGGACCATATGTCAATGTACGGCGTAAACGCGGGAGTGGCAAAAACTTTGGCGCGCGCGCTGATAAATTATCAGGCGCAAACTTCCGAAGATAAAAATCTTGCGCAAACGCTTAAAGATATCCTAAACACTCCCGTAAGCCCCGAACTTTTGCCCCCGTCAAAAAAAGCCAGTTGCGCGACGGAGGATATTTTGGGGCCTTACGAGCTGCACGATTTCTTTCTCTATAATTTTCTATATAGCGGCTTTGCTCCTAAAAAAATATATAAGCTTGCCCTGCTTGCCTTCCGCGGAGTTTACGATAAAGAGCAAATAAAAAAATGCCTGTTTATCTTTTTCAAAAGATTTTTCGCGCAGCAGTTCAAACGCTCCTGCCTGCCCGACGGGCCAAAAGTTACGGAAGTTTCTTTAAGCCCCAGAGCCGACCTTAAAATGCCCAGCGACGCCCAAAGTTCCCTTTGGCTTAAAGAAATTGAGGAGATAAAATGACCTGTAAAAAAATCCCCGTTTCCCAATATATACCGTTGATAAACACCTGCCAGATAATCCTGGCCGGCACGGCGCTTACCGCCCTTCTCGTTTACACAAAAACGGTAGTTATGCCTTTTGTGATAGCCCTTTTCATTTCCATGGTATGCAATACGGCCGCCACGTGGATGAAAGAAAAATGGGGGCTGCCGCACGTCTTAGGATTAATTTTTACCGTATTGCTTTTTTTAACTTTTATACTGCTTTCCGCATTGTTTGTGGGAAGTTCGGTTGAAAATTTTATCCTCGGAGCCGACGCCTACGGCCAAAAACTTTCTTATGCCGTAGATACCATTCTTGCAAAAACGGCGCACTTCGGCCTGCATATAGACAGCAACCTTATAAACCAATATATTGATAAAATCCCCGTCTTTAATCTGGTGCGCACGATGGGCAGCAATCTGTTTTCCTTCTTTACCACCACTTCGCTTGTTTTCCTTTTTGTTATCTTTCTTTTTATGGGAACGGCAAAAGAAAAAACAAACCTCACAAACAATATTGAAAAGCAAATTTCATACTATCTGATTGTTAAAATTCTTGTTTCTCTGCTGGCGGGCGTTTTAGTGTGGATAGTTTTAGCCTCCATTAAAACCGAGCTCGCGCTTATGCTGGCGTTTCTTACTTTCGTCTTAAATTTCATACCAAATATAGGCCCTTTTATAGCAACCGCGCTGCCGCTGCCCGTGTTGTTTCTGCAATACGGTTTTGACTGGCATATATTTTTAGCCCTTTTTTTGCTGACCGCGGTGCATTTTATAGTGGGCAATATTTTGGAAACAAAGTGGCTGGGCAAGGGTATGGATTTAAGCCCCGTGGTCGTAATCGCAAGCTTAATCTTTTGGGCGCTTGTCTGGGGCGTTATGGGCGCGCTTTTGGCAGTACCCTTAACCTCTATACTAAAAATGCTGCTTGAGCAGAGCGAGCCTACAAAACCCCTTGCCGCCATACTGGCGGGCAAACTGCCTTTTAAGTAATTTTTATGCCTCAATATTTAGCGGAAATTAAAGATAATAATTTTGTCCTTGACGCGCAGGAAGCGCGCCACCTTAAAGTGGCGCGCGTGCGCGCGGGGGAGCAGATAAACCTCTTTAACGGCAAAGGCAAAAAGTACCTGGGCCTGCTGGAGAAAGCCGACGGCAAAGAAGCCTGCGGCAAAATTCTGGAAGAACTGCCCTGCATACTTCCCGCAAAAAAGATCACTTTATGCTTTTGCGCAATATCGCGGCCCGCAACCGAAGAGCTGCTTGATATGTGCGCGCAGGCCGGCGTATTTGCTTTGAGGCCCGTGATATCAAAACGCAGCGACGCGGAGCTGCTTAAAAAGTGGGATTCTAAAAAAGAACGCTGGCGGCAAATTTTAACAGCCGCTGCAAAGCAATGCATGACGCCGACTATACCGCAGCTTTACCCGCCCTCTGCCCTTGGGCAAGCGCTAAAAGAGCATCAACCCAGCATTTTTTGCTATGAGCGGGAAGATAAACTGCAAATAACGCAGGCTCTTAAAGATTTCAAAGATATAAAAGAATTTGCCGTCTTTATCGGCCCCGAAGGCGGATTTACCGAAGAAGAAGCTGCCTTGGCCCTAAAATATAAAGCTGTATGCGCGGGCCTCGGCGTAAATATTCTGCGCGCGCAAACGGCGGCTTTGGCGGCGGTATGGGCGGGCTTGAATATAAAATGAAAATTTATATAAAAACTTTCGGCTGCCGCGTAAATCAGGTAGAAAGCGAAGCCCTGCTTGAAAACTGCCTTCAAAAAGGCTTTACGTCCGCAGACGATATTAAACAGGCTGATTTATGCCTGCTTAACACCTGCGCCGTCACCCACAGGGCCGAGCGCGACGCAAAAAAAGAAATCCGCACAATTTTGCGGCAAAACCCGCGCGCAAAAATTATAATAACGGGCTGCTGCGCAAAGGTGCGAAAAGAAGCTCTTGAAAAAGAGTTCCCCTCGTTAAAAATTATCCTCAAAGACGACGTAGCCTCTTTTTTATTTGGCAGAGAAATTGACTGGAGCGTCAAAGCCCACAGCGGCAAAACGCGCGCTTTTGTAAAAATACAAGACGGGTGTAATAATTTTTGCTCTTACTGCATAGTGCCTTTTGCGCGGCCGATAAAAACTTCAAAGCCAAAAGAAATTGTTCTTGAAGAAATCCAAAACCTTATAAAAAACGGATATCGCGAAATTGTGCTAAGCGGCATAAATATAGGCAATTATCTATGCCCGAAAAGCGGGGCAAATCTGGCCGTTTTGCTTAGCGAAATCTGCGCGCTTGAGGGTAATTTTCGCATAAGATTTTCCTCCATTGAGCTTAACACTATAACCGATGATTTACTTGAGGCCGCGCAAACCGCGGGCAAAAAATTCTGCCCGTATCTGCATATCCCTTTGCAAAGCGGAAGCTCAAAAGTATTAAAGGAAATGAACCGCAAATACGACGCGCCGCAGTATATAAAAAGGCTAAAAGAAATAAAAGATAGCATTAAAGAGATAGCTTTTTTTACCGACGTTATAGCAGGGTTCCCTACTGAAACTGAGCAAGATTTTAAGCAGACTTTAGCTTTAATAGAGCAGGTTAAATTTGCCGGTTTACACGTTTTCAGTTATTCTAAAAGAGAGGGCACCTCCGCCGCTTTAATGAAGCAATTGCCCTCCTCAGTAATAAAAGAGCGCAGTATAATTTTACATAGCCTTGATAAAAAACTGCGGCAGGATTTTGCCCTTTCGCTAAAAGGCCAAAAACAGGATTTTCTGGCGGAAGAATATGTGCCCTCCAAAAAAGTTTTAAGCGGCGTTTTAGCAAATTTTGCGCGCGCGGAAATTGCCTGCCTTGAGCAACAAAAAACCCCTTGCGGGGTTTTTGAAGTTGAAATTACGGACGCAAAAGACGGCGTTTGCCTGGCAAAGAGAACCGCCGGAAGAGTCTGCTGAAACTTATTTGAAAATCTTTTCAAAAAAGTTTTGCTCGCCGTTTAAGTCTTCCTTGGACAGTTCCTCTCCCAAAGATTTTATAAGTTCTTTTTGCTTTGCGCTCAACTTTTTGGGGATATCAATATTTAAGACTACCTTAAGCGCGCCTTTCCTGCCCCTGCCGCCCAAAACGGGCATGCCCTGATTTGCGGAGATAACAACAGTGCCGTCTACGGAGCCCGCAGGAATATCAATGCGCACGTCTTCCTTCACCAAATTTTGCACGGTAAAGCTGCCGCCTAAGACTGCGGAAGGATAGCTTATTTTCTTTTCCAAAATAAGATCGTCTGCTATACGCTTAAAAATATTGTGCGCTTTAACCTGCATTTCCAAAAACAAATCGCCAAAGCCGCCGTCGTTTGTGCCTATATCGCCGCCGTTGGCGACGCGTAAAGTAACGCCTTCTCTGACGCCAGCGGGTATTTTTACTTTTACGGAATTATTCCTGCGCGCTCTGCCCGTTCCTTTGCAAGCCCTGCAAGGGCGTTCAACTATAGTGCCCTGCCCGCCGCATTCCGGACACGTCTGGCGCATGGAGAAAAACCCCTGGCTAAACTGCACAACGCCCGCGCCGCGGCACGTCGGACAGGTTTTAGAGCCGCTTCCTTCCTGCGCGCCCGAGCCTCCGCAGACTTCGCAGGTGTCAACGCGCAAATAATTTACTTCCCGCTCAACGCCGCTGTAAGCTTCCTCTAAAGTCAAATCAACTTCCTGCTTGATATCGTTGCCGCGCCGCGCCCTTTTGCGGCGCGAGGTTCCGCCAAAACTCCCGCCGAACATATCGCCGAAAATGGAGCTTACCACATCTTCAAACCCGCCGAACCCGCCAAAGCCGCCCGCGCCGCTAAAGCCGCCGCCGGCTTGCACGCCTTCGGCGCCGTAGGTATCGTAAAGCTGTCTTTTGTGGGAGTCGGATAATACTTCAAAAGCTTCGTTTAACTGCTTAAATTTTTCCTCAGCTTCTTTGTTGCCCGGGTTTCTGTCGGGGTGGTACTTCATCGCCATGCGGCGGTAAGCGGTTTTTAATTCTGCCTCAGAGGCAGTGCTGCTTACACCTAAAACCGAATAATAATCTTCTTTATTTTTTGCCATAAGTTATTTTCTTCTTTATCTTTTCCAAAGTTCGCTTTTCTCCCAGCCTTCAAAAAGTCCTATGGCTTGAAGAAATTTCTCTCTGTAAGAACAATTAAATTTATTTATCAAGTTCTCTATTTCTTTTTTCCATACGGAATTTTCAATATTATGTTTTCTTTGCATTTCTTTTATGCAAAAAAGGACGGGACCTATTCTCTTGGACATATTTTTTAAGAATTGCCAGTCGGAAAACAAATACGGATATATGCTCATTTCCCTATTCCATAAACGGGCGTTATGGGCGCAGATATTCCTTACCAAAACAAAACTGTGTACCCAGGTTTTATATGCTCTTATTGTCAAACCGCAGTCTTTTGAAATTTTGTCCTGTAAATCTAAAGATAAATCGGAATATATTTTAGAAACAGCTCCAAAAGTCAATATTTCCGTTATTTTCCAAATCGGGAAACAATCTATATCTCCATATTTCTTTATATGATGTCTTACAAAAGTTTCTTTTTTATTTGTTTCTATGGCTTTGCAAAGCTCTTCTTCAACCGCTAAAAAGTCTTCTTTGTTGATAAAATTTTTTTCTTCATGTAAAGCAAAAGCCCCTTTCTCGGAGGCTATGATATGCGCAAATCTCGTTTTTACCGAAACTTCAATGTCATTTAGAGCTTTCCAAACCAAAAAACGTAAGTTTTTGTCAAAGATATATAAATCTATAATATCGGATATTTTAAGGCCTTTTTGGTATTGATGAACTCGTTCTAAGTTATTGTTATTATCTCTTTTTTCAAAAAATAGAGTGTATCCGCTAAATTTATAGTAATTTACATTGCGCAAGAAAGATATTGCCTGTTCTCGGCTGTCTATAATAATTCCTCGTTCTTCCAGACGCGCAATTTGTTCCCCATAAGTTAAAAAAGGTTTGTTATAATTTGCCATAAAAGGAAACTAGCCACAAAATGAACAGCCTATAAGGCTGGACACGTGGCTAGTATGTTGATAATAGTATAGTAAAGATTTACCACAATGTCAATCCTTAATTCCCCTGCGCAAAGCGCAGGGGAGTTATATTTAAGCTGCTTATTTGTCTACTACTTCGGCCTCTACGACGTCGTCTTTCTTGCCGTCTTGGGGCTGGGCGCCCGCTTGCTCGTTTTGCGCCTGGGCCCCGCCCGCCTGCGCATTTTGCGCGCTTTGCGCGCCGCCTGCCGCCTGGGCTTTGGCCTGCGCTTCTTTATAGACGATCTCGCCCAGTTTCTGGCTGGCTGTAAGGGCGTTATCTTTGGCTTTTTTAATCCTCTCTGTATCCTCGGACTTAACGGCGTCTTTAAGTTCGCTTAAGGCCTGGTCAATTTTAAGACGCTCTTCCTGAGGTACTTTATCGCCGTGTTCTTTTAACGCCTTCTCGGTTTGGTATAAGACGGCATCCGCCTCGTTTTTGGCTTCAATTCTTTCTTTGGTTTTCTTGTCCTCGTCGGCGTATTTTTCGGCCTGTTTGACGAAGTCGTTTACTTCGTTTTCGCTCAGCTTATTGGGCGCGGTAATTGTGATATGCTGTTCTTTGTTTGTGCCCAAATCTTTGGCCGATACTTTTAATATGCCGTTTGCGTCAATATCAAAAGTAACCTCTATCTGAGGAACTCCGCGCGGCGCGGGAGGAATGCCGTCCAAATCAAACTTGCCCAGAGGCACGTTGTCTTTGGCCATGGGCCTCTCCCCCTGCAGGACGTTTACCGTTACCGCGGGCTGATTGTCCGCCGCGGTGGAGAAAACCTGCGTCTTCCTTACCGGTATCGTCGTGTTTCTTTCAATAAGTTTGGTAAATACGCCGCCTAAAGTTTCAAGACCTAAGGAAAGGGGCGTAACGTCTAAAAGCAGAATATCTTTAACGTCGCCCGTTAAAACGCCGGCCTGTATGGCCGCGCCGTCTGCAACGCATTCCATAGGGTCAATGCCGCGCTCTATCTTTTTGCCGACATGCTTTTCAACGTAATCCTGCACAATAGGCATACGCGTAGGCCCGCCGACCATAATGATTTTATCTATCTGGCCCAAGCCTAATTTGCTGTCTGAAACCGCCCTGTCAATAGAGGCGCCGCAGCGGTCCACTATAGGCCTTACAAGAGTGTCCAGTTTGGCGCGCGATATTTTCATTTCCAAATGTTTGGGGCCGTTTGCGTCGGCGGTGATAAAAGGCAGGTTTATATCCGTTTCCATAGTGGTGGAAAGTTCTATTTTAGCCTTTTCGGCGGCGTCTTTAAGACGCATCATGGCCTGTTTGTCTTTAGATACGTCAATACCGGTTGATTTTTTGAACTCGCTTACTATCCAGTCAATGACGGCGTTGTCCATATCGGTGCCGCCAAGCTTAGTATCGCCGGAGGTGGACAAAACGTCAAAAGTTCCCTCTTTGCCCATTTCCATAATCGTAACGTCCAGCGTGCCGCCGCCCAGGTCAAAGACTAAGATTTTTTGCTCTTTGCCCAGCTTGTCAATACCGTAAGCAAGGGCCGCGGCCGTAGGCTCATTTAACAGTCTTACCACTTCAAGCCCGGCGATTTTGCCCGCGTCTTTAGTGGCCTGACGCTGATTATCGTTAAAATAAGCCGGAACGGTAATGACCGCTTTTTCAACGGTGGTCCCCAAGAAAGCTTCCGCATCTTTTTTTACTTTCTGTAAGACGAAAGCCGAAAGCTGCTGGGGCGTAAACTCGTTTCCCCTTAAGGCGTATTTATAATTTTCGCCCATGCGCCTTTTGAAAGCGGTAGCGGTGCCTTCGGGGTTGGCGACGGCTTGTCTGCGGGCAGGCTCGCCCACCAGACGCTGGCCGTCTTTAGTAAAAGCCACGTAGGAAGGGAAAGCTTTCCCCCCCACAGAACTGCCTTCCGCAGAAGGGATAATAGTAGGCCTTCCGCCTTCCATAACTGCGGCGGCCGTGTTTGATGTTCCTAAGTCAATGCCTATAATTTTTGACATATGCGTATCTCCTCTCTTTTCCTGTAAAAGTTTTATTTTTGGGTTTCTTTTTCTTCCTGTTCTTCCTTCTCTTCTTTTTGCGCGTCCTCCTGCGCTTTGCCTACTATAACCTGCGCGGGCCTTATAACTTTCCCGTCAAGCACTACCCCTTGGGAAACCTCCTGCATCACTTTGCCGTCGTCTTCCCCGGCGCAAGGGCAGGTGGTAACGACTTCCTGCGTCATCGGATCGTAAGGTTTGCCTTTTGCGCAGACAATTTGCACGCCTTGCGCTTTGAAAAATTTTTCAAACTCCTCAAAAATCATTTTGAGGCCCTGCTTTATATGCTCTGTTTCCGCTCCGTCTTTGCTTATTTCTTCTTTGGCTTTAAGCAAGATGTCATACATAGGCACTAAACCGCGTAAAACGTCCATTTTGCCGTATTGTATGAGGGCGGGCCTTTCCTTTTCAACGCGTTTGCGGTAATTTTCAAAGTCCGCCTGAAGGCAGACCAGCTGCCGGTAATATTCCTGCGCTTTATTTTCGGGCGCGTTCTGTTTTTCTTCCCGTTTGCCTTCGGGATTATTTTCTTTTTCGCTTACGCCCTCTTCCTGCGCAGTTTCGGAGTTCGGCGCCGCTTGACGCTGCTGCTTTTCTTCTTCCTGCAAATCCTTCTTTTTTGCCATATCAGTCTTGCTCCTTATTTTCAAGGGACGCCTGCCAGTTCTTTATGGCAGCGCTGAGCATACGGCCTATAAAGTCAACCAAAGATATCATTTTGCCGTATTCCATATGTTTAGGCCCCACTATGCCCAAAAGCCCCACCGTATTATCCCCCGCTTCGTAGGCGGACGTCACTATGCTTAGGTTTTTAAGTTCGGCCATGTCGTTTTCCGAACCGATGCTTACGTTTACCTTGCCGCTAAAGCCTTTTTGCTTAAGTTCAAACATCTTTTCGCCCAGATAAGCGGCAAATTTATCACGCTCTTCAATGACGCTCATCATACGGCTTAAGTCGCTCTGCCCGTCTATCTCGCTTTGGGCGAGGCGGCTTATGCCGTCAATATAGAGGCGGTCTTCTGCGGCTTTGGCTTCCTTTGACATATCCTCAAGTATCTTTAAGGCAAGGTCGCAAAAACTTTCTATTTCACCGTTTGCTCCCTGCATGCTTTCCCATAAGACGCGTTTTGCGCCGCTGATGGAAAGGCCGTAAATCTTTTCGTTTATAAAGCCGTTAAACAGCATAAGACGCGAAGGCGTAATAATGTAATTAAGGCGCACGGGCCAATGTTTTATAACTCCGTCTTCCGTAATTAAAACCACCAGAATATTGCACGGGCCCAGCGGTATAAAATCAAGACGCTGGAGGCGGCTTTCGCTTATGCTGGGACGGAAAACAAACCCCGCCGTATGCGTAAGCATGGAAAGCATTTTGCAGGTCTGCGCCATTACGCGGTTTATCTCTTCGTTGCTCTGGCGGTACTCGCGCTCTATGCGCTGACGCTCTTTTACGGCCACCTTTTGCACCTTGGAAAGATAGTCCACGTAAAATCTGTAGGCCTTATCGGTCGGTATCCTGCCGCCGGAGGAGTAAGGCTGGTAAAGATAGCCTTCATCTTCAAGCTTCTTCATGGTATTGCGTATGGTAGCGCTGGAAAGGCCGGCCAAAGCCTTTTGGGCGACAAGCTCGGAACCGACGGGACGCTTCGTCTGCACATATTCCTGTATTATCATGCGCAGTATCTTCTCTTCCCGCTCTTTTGCAATTTCAGGTTTTAATACTCTCATATCCCCCGCCTGTTGTTTACGGCCGCGTACCGTCGTTATTTTAGCAGTCTTAAAAACCGACTGCTAATATTGTAGAAAAAATTTTCAAAATTGTCAATCACGATTTTAGGTTGCTAATTTTGAAATTAGGGCCCTTTTCCGCTTTTTAATTTGTAGGCCTTTTTTTTATACGGCGCTAGGTCTTTTGGCTCTTGTGAGAAAAGAGTTTATATGAGAAAATATACGTATACATATATGTTTAAGGGCTAAAATCTGGAACAGGATTTTTTATGAAAGACATAAAACGTTCATTTTTTTGCATATTTTTTATTATTGTGATGCCCGTTTGCGCAATGTCGTGGGGGCACGGAAAATATATAGACGACTTAACAACATATGAAGCGCAGAATTTCCTGCTGGGCAAAATTATGCGCGGCGAAACCATTAATTATTGTATAGACGGCAATATTACGGCCTACGGATTTGATAATCTAAATAACTTTGTGGCAAATTTCCAAAATAAAGGAAGCGTTTTTGATTACTGGTTTTTATACACTTGGCAGCAAATACAAAAAGCCGGAAGGGAAAAAGATTTTGCGGACCTAAAAAAACTTCTTACCGCTCCCGTTAAAATACAGCTTCAGCAATGCGCGGCTTCAGCCGCGGTTACAAAAGAATTCGGCGGGTTGCTTAATAACGGCAGCGGACGCGAAGGTTATACTTACGCCAAAAATATGGAAAATATCCGCTTTCTCTTTTCAGACGGAAGTGAAAACTATCAAAAACCCGAAGGCTGCCGGGAGGCTTATGCCGTCTTCAGACATTCCACTTCGCAAATACCGCCTTCCGTAATAACTTTTATGCCAAAGGACAAATTTTACGCCTTATATCATAAAATGATTTTGCATGAAATAGGGCATTCTTTTGGCTTGGAGGACCAGTATAATAAGCTTGAAAATGCTTCTAAGATATATAAAACTAAACCGTATTCTCCCTCCATAATGCGTTCAATTTTAGGTTCTTTTTCCTGCGACGACGCCGACGGTTTAATTAACTTAATTGACCGCTTAAACGGTTACGAACGCGGCGGCAAAGAAGGCTGGAGAGGCCTTTGTAAAGACCGTATAAGAATATATGCGGCTTCACAACCCATAAAAGACAAGGACGCTCCTCTTATTGACTTTAAGAAAATAAAAGGAAACGCGCAAAATTTACTAAAAGGAATCAACTTGCCAAGATAATATCTTGCGCAAATTAATAAGGCTATGAAAAAAATAAAATCTTTAACTTTTTGCATATTCGCGTTTTTTATTATTACAACGCCGCTTTGCGCGGCGGAGTGGGGGCATATTGCCGCAATAGACAATTTGAATTTCTATGACAGATTTTTTTATCTGCTCAGAAAAATAATGAACGGGGAAACAATTAGCTACTGCATAGACGGCAATACGCCGGCTTTCGGTTTTGAAAGACTAAACGGTACTATTACTGAAAGTTATTATAACCCTGTTCCGCAAGATTATGAAAATATGTCCCTTGAGAATTTGCAAACAAAAAATGTCTTTGAGTATTGGCTCTCGGGCACCTGGAAGGAAATAGAAAAAGCCGGCAGACAAGAAGAATTCCCCGACTTAAAACAAATCCTAAACAATCCCGTAAAGATGAATTTGCAGCAGTGCTCAAATGTGCCATTAGCGGGATTAGAGGAAATCCTGTCCAATACAAGCGGGAAAGAAAATTATATTTTCAGCGATAAGAAAGAAGATATCCGTTTCATTTTTTATACCGGTACGGAAAATTATAAAAAGACTTTGGGCAAAAAGGTCCGCGGACTTTTCCGTTTTGGCATAGAGAAAAATAACCCGTATGCATCGGTATTTGGAGATATTCTTTATGCACAGGAGGATATTCCGCCTTTTATAATAATTAAGTCCGAAAAAATAGATGGGGAGTTTTACAAGGCTCTTATACATGAAACTGGACATTCCTTTGGAATGGCCGATACCTATCGGAAATCTAAAAACTCCTCACGAGAATACCGCACCTCAAGATATCCTAACGCTCTTATGGACAGCGGCCCGCAATTGACCTGCGATGACGCCGACGGTTTAATTAACTTAATTGACCGCTTAAACAACTACAAACGCGGCGGCAAAGAAGGCTGGAGAGGCCTTTGTAAAGACCGTATAAGAATATATGTAGCCTCAAAACCCGTAAAAGATAAAGCCGCGCCTGTTATTGACTTTAACGAAGTCAAGGAACACGCGCAAAATTTACTAAAAGAAGTCAACTTGCCAAGATAATTTCTTGCACAGATTAATAAGGCTATGAAAAAAATAAAATCTTTAACCTTTTGCATATTCGCATTTTTTATTATCGCAACGCCGCTTTGCGCGGCGGAGTGGGGAAATTTGGTGGAGATAGACGATATAAACAAATACGAGCATTATGGCCTTTTGCTTAACAAAATAATGGACACTCACTCCATTAACTACTGCATAGACGGCAATACGCCTGCTTTCGGCTTTGAAAAACTTAACGATTTAATTACAAATTACGATTATTCTTATCAGATAAATCAGCCTTCCTCTTCTCAAAAAAAAGAAAAGAAACAAAATATTTTTGAGTATTGGCTCTCGGGCACTTGGGCGGAAATAGAAAAAGCCGGCAGACAAAAAGATTTTGCGGACTTAAAAGAAGCTCTTACCTCCCCTGTTAAAATGAACTTTCAACAATGCTCTACAACAAATTTTGTAGGGCTGAAGCATATCCTCTCAGATACCAGCGGGCGCAAAAATTATATTTTCAGCGATAATAAGGAAGATATCCGCTTCATTTTTTATACCGGCACAGAAAATTATAAAGATGTTTTGGGGGAAAAATATTCCGGCATTTTTCGTGTAGGAGTAAAAAAAGGCCATATTTATTTACCGGTATATTCTATATCTTCACCGGCATTAAAATACTATCTTTTTGCCTTGGAAAATCTCCCACCCCTCATAATAGTTAAGTCCGAAAAAATGGATCTTAATTTTTACAGAATTATTGCCCATGAGACGGGGCATTCCTTGGGAATGGCGGATACTTATCCGGACTCCGATAACGCTTCTAAAAAATACCGCACCTCAAGATATCCTAACGCTCTTATGGACAGCGGCCCGCAATTGACCTGCGATGACGCCGACGGTTTAATTAACTTAATTGACCGCTTAAACGGCTACGAACGCGGCGGTAAAAAAGGGTGGAGAGGCCTTTGCAAAGGCTATTACCGTCTTTATAAAAACTCAAACCCCGCCATTGATTTAACCGAAATGAAAATATCCCTTGACCAAGCAAAAGAAGCCATCCGCAAAAACTTTGAAAATCTGCGTTTTGACTGGTAATTCTTAATCCCAAATAAATCCCTTTTAACGGCAGCTTAGAGAGGGGCAAATTTAACAAAGCGTGTTAAATTTGCCCCTAATTTTCTATAATCTATAATATGATAGAACAAATGACAAAAAAACTCTCTGCTATAGAAGCGGAATACACCGCAAAAATACAATCCTGCGCCGATATAAAGGCATTGCAGGATTTGCAGGTCGCCGCCCTTGGCCGCAAAGGCGCCTTGACGGAACTGCTTAAAAACCTTAAAGATTTATCTTTGGAAGACAAAAAAACTTTCGGCCCGCTGGGCAATAATCTTAAAATAAAACTTACCGAGCTTTTTGAAACCGCTCAAAATAAACTTGAAGACGAAAAAATTAACGAAGAATTAAATAAAGTCAATCTTGACCTGTCTTTGCCCGCATATCCTTTTAACAAAGGCAAACGCCACCCGCTTATGCTGGCCCAAGACCGCATGACAAAGATTTTAAGCAAAATGGGCTTTGTTTGGGCGCAAGGGCCCCTTATAGAAGACGAGTACCATAACTTTGACGCTCTTAATATCCCAAAACACCACCCAGCGCGTGATATGCAGGATACGTTTTTTATCAAAAACGCAGTTAAAGAAGGTTTTGTGCTGCGCACGCACACAAGCGGCGTGCAGATACGCACCATGCAAAAGCAAAAGCCGCCCATACGCATAATAGCGCCCGGAAGGGTTTTCAGAAAAGACGCTATGGACGCAACGCACTCCCCCGTTTTCAGCCAAATAGAGGGCCTTTACGTTGATAAAAACGTAAGCCTTGCCGACCTTAAAAATGATTTGACGGTTTTTATGCAGGGCCTTTTCGGGCCGAAGGCCCAGGTGCGCTTTCGCCCGTCTTTTTTCCCGTTTACCGAGCCCAGCGTTGAGGTGGACGTAAAATGCGTCTTCTGCGAAGGCAAAGACGCCCATTGCCCCGTTTGTAAGGGCACGGGGTGGAAAGAGATGCTCGGCGCGGGCATTGTGCACCCCAATGTCTTAAAAAACTGCGGGATTGATCCTGAAGTTTACGGCGGATACGCCTTCGGCATGGGCATTGAGCGTTTGGCGATGTTCAGCTTAAACATAAAAGACATAAGAACTTTTTACGAAAACGACGTCAGAATTTTGGAGCAATTTTAATGAAAATACTTTATTCCTGGCTTAAAGACTATATTGACGTAAATTTAACCCCCGAAGAGCTTGAAAAGCAGCTTAATTCCTTAGGTATTGAAGTTGCCTCCATAACAAAAACGGGAGCGGATTTTGAGGGTGTTTACGCAGCTAAAATTGAGGCTATACTGCCGCATCCTAACGCAGATAAGCTGCATCTTGTTGATTTGTCTGCAAAAGACGGCGCGCAGCGCGTTGTCTGCGGGGCGCAAAATATTGCTGTCGGGCAAATGGTGCCTTTGGCAAAAGTAGGCGCAACACTCAAAGGACAGAAACTTACCGCGGCCGAAATACGCGGCGTAGTATCCGAAGGCATGCTTTGCTCGGCAGACGAGCTCGGCCTTGCCGGCGAACGTCAAAAGGGCATTATGATTTTGGATAAAGATATTAAAATCGGCGCGGACGTAAAATCTTTATACGGCGGCGATTCCGACTGCGTCTTTGAACTTGAACTTACGCCAAACCGCCCGGATTTAATGTCGCACTTAGGCGTTGCAAGAGAGCTTTCCGTCCTTCTTAATATCCCTCTTAAAGAGCAAAAAATAAAAGAAGTAAAAGGCGGCGAAGATACCCTGAAAATCACCCTCCCGTGCGGCGAAGACGGCTGTCCCAGATATCTGGGCAGGACTATAAAAAACGTTAAAAATGTTGCTTCTCCGCAGTGGCTGCAAAGGCGTCTTCTTGCCATGGACGTTAATCCAAAAAACGCTTTAGTTGATATTACAAATTATGTTCTTTACGCCGTGGGCCACCCTTTGCACGCTTTTGACCTAAACCATCTTGAAGGCGGGCAGATTATAGTGCGCTGGGCAGAAGAAGACGAGAAATTTTTGGGCCTTGACGGCGTTGAGCGCGCGCTTGATAAAGAAACGCTTGTCATCGCAGACGGCAAAAAGCCCGTTGCGCTTGCCGGCGTTTTGGGCGGCGCAGGCGACAGTATTTTACCGACCACAAAAGATATCTTTCTTGAGTCGGCTGCTTTTTGCCCGCCGTGCATAAACAAAACATCAAAGAAACTGGGGATTTCAACGGAATCTTCCCAGCGCTTTGAGCGCGGCGTTGACATAGAGTCCTGCAAAGAAGCAAGCGCGCTTGCAACGCAGCTTATCCTTGGGATATGCGGAGGCGAGCCTTCTCAAATTAACGATGTTTATCCGCAAAAACATGAAGCAAAAGAATTTTCTTTTAACCCGAAAGAAATTGATAACATTTTGGGCGTCCAAACAGATAAAGAAAAACTTAAAAATATCTTTGCCGCCCTTGCCGAGAAATTTGACTCTTCGGGCGAGATTTGGCGTTTTGCCGCCAAATCTTACCGCAACGACCTAAATCATAAATGGGACCTTGCAGAAGAAGCCGCGCGCTTTATAGGCTTTGAGGCTCTGCCCGACGGCGGCGGCGTAACGCGCACTTCCCTTTACTTCGGCGAAAACCCGAAGAGCGAAGATATAGGCGGCAAAATGACTTCCTCTTTAATCGGGCTTGGTTTCTTGGAATGTAAAAATTTTGACTTTATTTCCAAAAAAGATTTTGCTTCCTTTGGTTTTAACGAAAAAAATATCGTTGAAATTAAAAACCCGCTAGCCGAGGGTTTGGAGTATTTAAGGCCTTCGCTATTGATTTCTCTGCTTAAAAATATCGCGCATAACCAGCGTTTTGGCAGGAATGATTTATCTTTGTTTGAGTTTGGAAAAACATTTTGCCTGCAGGGCGGTTTCCCGACGGAAGCTTTTGCCGTAAGCGGCGTTATGTGCGGCAGCTCTTTAAGAAATAAATTCTTTTTGTCAAAGGACTGCCCCGTCGGCTTCTTCGGCTTAAAGGGCGCGGCGCAGTTTCTGCTGGAGGATTTCCCCAATGTTTCTTTTGCAAAAATAAAGCAGCCGTTGCCGTATTTGCACCCGAAGCTTTCTCTGGAAATATTATGCGACGGCAAATCCGTGGGCGTTTTGGGCAAGGCGCATCCATCGGTCTTAAAAACTTTTGACGTTAAAGGCGACGTTTTTGTCTTTGAAATATTTTTCAAAAATCTTGAAAAATATTTCAACGCGCAGGAGTTTAAGACGGCAAAAGAAATAAGCGTTTACCCGCCTTCAAAGCGCGATTTATCTTTGGTTATTAATAAAAGCGTTGCTTACGAGGCCGTGCAAAAAGCCTTAAACGCTTTTGCCGGGCAGTGCAGATATCAGCTTATTGACCTCTACGAGGGCGAAACTTTGCCCGAGGGCAAAAAAAGCGTTTCTTTGCGCTTTGAGTTTAGCTCCGAAGAGAAAACCTTAAACGATAAAGAGGTAAACGCCCTCACGCAAAGCATTATTTCTCACTTAGGCAAAACTTTAGGCGCGGTTTTGCGCTAAATAAAATAAACCGTTATGGAAGATAAATATAAGCAGTTAACGGAACTGGCGCAGAAAGTATCCTCCCGCCTTATGCGCGCGGAAGAGGAAGTCCTTATTTTGCAGGCAAAAGTTAAGTCTTTGGAGTCCTCCCTTCGCGTTATGGAAAGCGCGCAGGTTACCGCAAAAGCCTTGAAAGAATGGAAAGACGTCGCCACCTCCATATTAAAAAAAGTCTGCTCCAAGATAGACAGGGAAATAAATAAAATAGAAACGCAAAGCCAAACGCCGCATTTGGGGGATAAATGAAAGAGAAAAACGAACCCGCCACCGTGCGCATTAAAGGCATCACTTTTGAGAACATAACGCTGGACGGCATGGGCCCGCTTGAAGTCCACGCGCTTGCCGCGGAAATTACAAACCGCATGGACGAAATCAGCGCGGAAACCGGCAAAGTTACCACGTGGGAACTTTTGGGCCGCGCCGCGCTTTACTACGCCGCTTTAGCCCGCGGCCGCGCAAACAGCGCCAAAGCCAAAAATCAGGACGAAGATAAAATGCTGGATAAGGCCATTGAAGCCCTTTCCGACTGCTTAAACAGCCTGCCGCTTAAATAAATCTTTATCCTCGCCAGAAAAATTTATGGAAGATTTTTTTGAAGAACAACTAAAACAAAACCTCGCCAAAGCGCTGCCTTTGGCAGCGCGCCTTGCCCCGCAAAACCTTGAAGACTTCGCCGGACAATGCGAGATTCTGGGCGAAGGCAAAATGCTGCGCCGTCTTATTGAGGCAGATAAAGTGCGCTCGGCTTTATTCTTCGGCCCGCCGGGCTGCGGCAAAACCGCGCTTGCGCGCTTTATAGCAAAGACTACAAAAGCCGAAGTAAAAGAGCTTAACGCGGCCGCCGTCGGCACGCCGGACCTTAAGAAAGTTATAGAAGAAGCTAAAATAAAAACCGCTAATAATTTCAAAAACGCGCGCACCTTAATAATCCTTGACGAAATACACCACTTTAATAAAACCCAGCAGGACGTTTTGCTGCCAAGCGTGGAAAGCGGCCTTATAATCCTAATCGGCCTTACTACCGAAAATCCCTATTTTTACATAAATAACGCCCTTCTTTCGCGCTTTAACATTTTTGAGTTTAAGGCCCTCAATAAAGAAGATTTTACAAAGATTATAAAACGCGCCGAGAAAATTGAAAATTTCAAAATTTCTGCCGACGCGCGCGATTTCCTTATAACCCAGTCAAACGGCGACGCAAGACGCCTCTTAAACGCCCTTGAACTTGCGCTTTTAAGCGCGCCTTACGACGGCGGCCCCAAAAAAATATCCTTAGATACCGCAAAAGACTGTATACAAAAACGCCACCTTAATTACGATAAAAAAGGCGACGAGCATTACGATATCATTTCCGCATTCATAAAGTCTATGCGCGGATCCGACCCGGACGCGGCCGTCTATTGGCTTGCGCGCATGCTTGAAAGCGGGGAGGACCCGCGCTTTATAGCGCGCAGGATTTTTATCTGCGCCGCAGAAGACGTCGGCATGGCTGAGCCTAACGCGCTTCTCATTGCCGAGGCGGCTTTTAAGTCCGCCGAGGTACTGGGTATGCCGGAAGTAAGAATACCGCTTGCCCACGCCGCAATTTACGTTGCCTGCGCGCCTAAATCCAACGCAGCCTATCTGGCAATTGACGCCGCTTTAAGCGAAGTGCGCGAGGGCCCTCGCCGCAACGTTCCCGCCAATTTAAGAAGCGGCGCAAAAAACGAAGGCTATAAATACGCGCACGATTTCCCCAACCATTACGTTGAGCAAGAGTATATGCCCAACCCGAAAAAATTTTATAATCCCACCGACATGGGCCGAGAAAAAATATTAAAAGAGCGGCAGCAAACCCTGAGGAAGAAAAAATAATGGAAAACCCTTTTGATAAAAATAAAATTTTTACCGTAACGGAAATAAGTTCGGCGATAAAAACTATGCTTGAGGGCGTATTTTCCCCCGTGGCGGTGGAGGGAGAAATTTCAAACTTAAAAACTTCCGCGGCGGGCCACGTTTATTTTGACTTAAAAGACGAAAACGCTTTAATATCGGCCGTGCTCTTCAGGGGTCGTTCCCGCGCGCTTGCGCTTAAAGAAGGCGCGCGCGCCACCGTGCGCGGCGCGCTGTCCTGCTACATAAAGCAGGGCCGCTATCAGATAGCGGCGCAAAGCGTTGAAATAAACGAAACGGGCAATTTATTTCTGGAATTTGAAAAACTTAAAGCCAAGCTGGCAGCAGAAGGCCTCTTTGACCAAGACAGAAAAAAAGATATCCCCAAATTTCCCGCGCGCATAGGCGTAATAACTTCGCCTACCGGCGCGGCTTTGCGCGATATACTTTCCGTATTACGGCGGCGCGCTTCCAGTCTTGAAATTATTATTGCGCCCGTTTTGGTGCAGGGGGAAGGCTCCAAAGAACAAATTGCAAAAGCTATACAAGACTTAAACCGCTTAAAACCCGCCGTAGACGTAATTTTAATGGGCCGCGGCGGCGGCAGCATTGAAGATTTATGGAGTTTTAACGAGGAGCTTGTTGTGCGCGAAATTGCAAAGAGCGCTGTCCCGATAATTTCCTGCGTCGGACATGAAACCGATTTTACCCTGGCCGATTTTGCCGCCGATTTGCGCGCCCCCACCCCAAGCGCCGCCGCCGAGCTTGTGGCCGAAAACGCGCATGACACAAAAAAGCATATTGCGCGCTTAAGCAGGCTTTTGGCGCAGTCTTTAGACTTAATATACGAACGCTTAAGCGCGCGCCTTAAGCTTGCCTGCGAGCGTAAATTTTTTAAGCGGCCCGCCCTGCTTTTTTTTACAAAAGAACAGCTGCTTGACGATATTTCCGAGAAACTTTATCTTGCCTTTGATAAAAAATTTACAGCCTTAAGCGAGCAGGCAAAAACCGCGCAAAAACAGCTGGCGCTGCTTAACCCTAAGGCGACCTTAAAGCGCGGATACGCCATAGTGCGCAGGACGTCCGACGGGGCTATAGTATTATCCTCCCTTACGGGGGAGCGTCTTAAAATAGAAACTTCGCAAGACGTCTTTGAGGCCGAAACAATTTAAGGAGATTAAAATGAGCGTAAAGAAAAATACTTTTGAAACCAAACTGAAACGGCTTGAGGAAATAGTTGCGCTTTTAGACGGCGATACGCTTGACCTTGACGCAGGCGCAAAATTGTTTGAGGAAGGCGTCGTCCTGTCAAAAGAACTAAACGCCAAACTTGCCGAAATAAAAATAAAGGTGGAAACCTTAAAAGAAAAAGGCGGCGAACTTGCCGTTGAACCTTTTGAAGAAGAAGAAAGTCAATAAACCCTATGACGACCGAGCCCGATAAAAAACTTCGTCTTGATAATTGGCTTGTGCAAAACAATCTGGCTTTAAGCAGAAATAAAGCCCAGGCCATGATTATGGCGGGCGAGGTTTTGCTAAACGGACAGACAGAATTTGCCGCAGATAAGACCGTAAAAGCGCAAGATAAAATTTCCTTAAAAGAAAAAAGCTGCCCCTACGTATCGCGCGGCGGCGTTAAATTAAAAGGCGCTTTGGACGCTTTCAAAATAAACGCCAAAGGTAAAATATGCCTTGATATCGGCGTTGCAACGGGCGGTTTCAGCCATTGCTTTTTGCTTGAGGGCGCAAAAGAAGTTTGGGGCGTTGACGTGGGCAGAGGCCAGCTTGCAGGCGAACTGCTGCGTTTTGATAATTTCCGCTTTAAGCCCCAGACAAACGCAAGATATCTAAAAGCGGAGGACTTCCCCGTCAAATTTGAAGCGGCTGCAGTTGACGTTTCTTTTATATCCCTGACAAAAATATTAATACCGCTTTTCCGTTGTCTTGCGCCCAAGGCGGACGTTGTTTTGCTTGTAAAGCCGCAGTTTGAACTTGCTCCAAAAGACGTGCCTCGCGGCATTGTCAAAACCGAAGAAAACCGTCAGAAAGCCTTAAAAACCGTTATGGATTTTTTTGAGGAAAATATAGCGGCAAAATTTAACGCAAAAAAAATTGCCGTGATAAATTCCCCTTTGGAGGGAGTCCACGGCAATCTTGAGTTTTTAGTCCATCTTAAAAACGGCTGAGCGGCTTTTCGTCTTTGCAAAGGCTCTTATTTTGAGGGGGCCGTATCTTCCTGCTGTTTCCTAAACGCGCTTATCATCTGCTGCGAAAACGCATAAAACTTGTGGAAAGGCATATTGGATTTTGCCAAAATATTTACGTCTTGGTGCATATAAAAACCCTTATCGGCCGAAAGCGCAAATAAAGTCACTTTCCCCGGTATTTCCTGAGGCGGCAAAATGTTTATTGAAGGAAGCATATCCTTAGTCCGCGACGCGGCTTCTTTTAACATGTTCTTAGCCGCCGATTTAAGCTCTTTACTTGCTTCGTCTGCGCCGCCGCCCAAAAACCCGCCCAGCCCGCTCTTGCTGTTATTTTCAAAATACATACTTGCGTCGCCTAAAACGGAAGCGGCTATTAATATATTTTTAGGCTCGTTATTATTGTCCAGCATGCAAAGCTCCACGCCGGCAATGCAAATTTTATCATCGCCCAATGTAGGGATTCCGTTCTTGTTTTCAAGGTTCCTAACATCCAGCCAAAACTCGCGCATATTAGCATATGCTTCTTTCATAGAATCCTCCGCAGCACCATAAGATTATGCGTATTTTCTAAAATGATACATTTTTTTGTATATTAAAAGAAAGGGCCTTTTTCCCCAGCTTCACGGAGATGCTTTCTTATGCAAAAAAATATCGCAAGAGCTGTTGTTTTAATGATGGACTCCTTTGGCATAGGCGGCGCGCGCGACGCAGCGGCCTTCGGCGACAAAGGCGCAAACACACTTTTATCCCTCGTTTTAAGCGCAAATAATCCAAAAGAAGACCGCGCGCGCGGCGGCCTGCAAATACCAAATCTCACGTCCTTGGGCCTGCTTGAAGCGGCCGGACAATCCGACGCGCAATTTGCAAAAAAAGCGCAGGCCGCGCTTTGGGCGTCAAAGCCGCCCAAAGCCGCCCCCGCCCTTCGCGCTGACGTTAAATACGGCTTTATGCAGGAGATAAGCAAAGGCAAAGACACTTCTTCGGGCCATTGGGAAATTATGGGAACGCCCGTTAATTTTAATTGGGGGTATTTCCCCCCGCAATATCCCTCTTTTCCCAAAGAACTTACCGATAATATCTGCCAAGAGGCGGGGCTAAAAGGCATTTTAGGCAACAAGGCCGCAAGCGGAACCGAGATTATAAAAGAGCTCGGCCGCAAACATATAGAAACGGGATATCCGATATGTTACACTTCGGCGGACAGCGTTTTTCAAATTGCCGCGCATGAAAAATATTTCGGGCTGGAGCGTTTGTATAAAGTCTGCGAAATTGCCTTTAAGCACCTAAAACCCTATAATATAGCGCGCGTAATAGCGCGGCCTTTTGAAGGCGAAGACGGCAATTTTACGCGCACAAAAAACCGTCATGACTATTCCGTCCCGCCGCCTGCGCCGACCGTCTTAGATAAACTTAAGACAAACGGCGGGCAGGTTATTTCCGTAGGCAAGATAAACGATATTTTTGCCGGCCGCGGCGTTACAAAAGCCTTAAAGGCAAGCGGGCTTGAAGAGCTTTGGAACATTACCCTCCAAGAAGTTAATATCGCGCCAGCAAATAGTTTGATTTTTACTAACTTTGTGGATTTTGATATGGTGTGGGGGCACCGCAGAAACGCCGAGGGCTACGCCAAAGGCGTGGAATACTTTGACTCAAGGCTGCCGGAGCTTGATAAAATCCTGAGGCCGAACGATATCGTTATTATAACGGCAGACCACGGCTGCGATCCCCTTTACAAAGGCACGGACCATACGCGCGAAAATGTGCCTGTTCTTATGTACGGGCCAGGCGTTAGAGGTCAAAATATCGGCCGCAGGGAAACTTTTGCCGACATAGGCCAAAGCCTTGCGCAATATTTCGGCCTGCAAAAGCTTGAGAACGGGACTTCTTTTCTCTAAAACAAATTTGCATATCTGCGCATAAAAAACGCCGCGTTTTACGCGGCGTTTTTATATTTTGCAGCAAAAAAATCAAAGATATTTTGTAAAGAATTCTTCAAGGCGGTTTTTATATTGCTGACCGGCGGCTTCGGCGCATTCGGTATGGGAAGCGTTTGCTACTATCCAAAGCTGTTTGGGGCCGCGGGCTTTCATATGCAGTTTGCGCGCGTCGTGGCGCGGGGCGAGGTTATCGTCGGCTCCGTTAATTAAAAAAATTGGTTTTGCGCCCAATTTCTTTATATTATGGCGCGGGCTGAAATCTTCCGGATTCATGCCGAGGCGTTTTCTGGCAAAATAAAGCACTAAAAACACCAGCGGGAAATAAGGCGTGTTTTTATGGAATCGGGCCCAGCGCGCAACCACTTTTTCGTAAGAATAATAACACCCTTCGGCCGCTACGCAGGATATTGCGGGGGTATGGGCCGCTTCATAAACAGCTACGGCCGCGCCCATGGAAAGACCGTAAACGCCAAGTTTCTTAGTCTGCTCCGGCCGCGTCGCGCGTATTGCTTCAATAGCGGCGTTTGCGTCTTTAATTTCAAGGTAGCCTATGGAGCTTATGCCTTCGCCGCTTTCGCCGGAGCCGCGAAAGTCAAAATAAAAAAGATTAAAACCCTTCTCCCTCAAAAAAACTGTGTTGGGGAGCAAAAAACCTTTATTCATCGCCCAGCCGTGCATAAAGATAATAGTCTTTTCGCTCTCTTCGCTTGCGGGAATAAACCAGCCTCTTAAAGTAATGCCTTCGGAATTTTTGAAGATAACGTTTTCAAAGGGAACCTTCATTTGGTCGGGGAAAACGGTGACCGGAGTTCTCTGCGTTTTGCGGTAAATAATTTTATCGCTTTCTTTATAAGCAAGGTACGCCAAAAAAGCGGCTGTAAGCAAAACGACGGCGGTTAATATAAGAATTGTGCTCATAAATATATTTTATAATTTTTGCGCGCTAAAATTTTTCAAAAATAACGGAATTTGATAAAAAATATCTTCGGCGCAAAGGCAGTCCGTCCCCGTTTTTTTAACGGCTCTATCCGCGCAAAGTCCGTGCAGGAAAACGCCGAGGCAGGCCGCGCAAAAAGCTTTTTCTTCCGCGCTTTTTTTATCGGCGCAACGCAGCAGGCGGGCGTAAATTGCGGCTATAATTCCGCTTAAAATATCGCCGCTGCCCGCTTTTGCAAGGCCGCAGTTTCCAGTCGTATTTTCATAAATTTCGCCGCCGAAGGCAACTTTTGTTTTGGGCCCTTTAAGCAGGCATACGGCCGCAGTAAGCGCACTTAATTTTAAGGCTGATTTTTCATCGGTTTTCTTTGTTTTAAGAAGTCTTTGCATCTCGCCCGCGTGCGGCGTTAAGACGCAGCGGTTTTTACGCGAAATATTTTTTATTTTTTGCGCGCCGGCCTGCGCAATAAAATTAAGGCTGTCCGCGTCAATTACCGCGGGAACGTTTGCCTCTTTAAGCAAAGGCAGCGTTATTTTTGCCCCTCCGCCAAGGCCGCAGCCCGTTAAAATTAAATCGTGCGGATATTTTTTCAGGTAACTTAAAATTTCTTTAAGAGCTTTCTTGTTAAGGCACCCTTCTTTATCCTGAGGCAGACGCAGCACCAAAGCCTGCGGAACGGCGCAGACGACGGCGTCGGCAATCTCCTTCACGCAGGCAACCGTAACAAAACCCGCGCCGCACAAATAGCAGGCTTTGGCGCATAAAATTGCTGCGCCGGCCATATTTTTGGAGCCCGCAACGATAAATACTCTGCCGTTTAAGTTTTTGTGGGAATCTTCTTTGCGTCGGGGAAAGTTTTTTGCAAAAAATAATTTTGTTATTTTGCGCATAGTTTTATTTTTTGTACGCCAAGACGACGGCGCAGGCATAGTCTTTGGTATGGCTTAAAGAAAGTTTGAAATTTATTTTTGCGGCGCGTTTGTCTTTAACTTCCACCCGCGGCTTTTGGCCTTCTTCTTTTATTATTTCTATTTTTTTAAGCGCAATGCCCTCAAAAGGCAGCGTCTTAAAAACAGCTTCTTTTGCGGCAAAACGCGCGGCAAGATGCTGGGGAGGGTTGGCTTTCTCCCGCGCGTAGGCAAGTTCTTCGCGGGTAAATACGCGCTCAAGCGTGCCCGCGTTAAGGCGCGCTATCCTTTTTACTTCCTCAATGTCAGTTCCGATATTGATTATTTCCATAAGCACTCAACCGCGCCGTCCGCGCGGTTTTAACAGCCCTTCTAAGAGCGCGGAGATATAAGGGTTTTCATCTCAAGCAAAGCCTGCGGCAAACCTACAAAAACAGCGCGCGACACAATGGAAAATCCTATATTTAAGCACTCCATGCCGTCAACGCGGGCTACTTTGCCGACGTTTTGATAGTCAAGCCCGTGGCCGCTGTGGACTTCAAGGCCAAGCTCTTTTGCAAGCACAGAAGACATGCTTATGTCCTCAAGCAAAGCCTGATGTTGTTTGACCGTTTTGGCCTCGCTGTAATCTTTTGTGCAAAGTTCAACTATATCCGCCTTTAAGCGTTTGGCCGCGCGCACATCGTTTGGCGTGGGATTGATAAACAGGCTTACTTTTACGCCGCCCGCCTGAAGCTTTTTTACCGCAGAGTAAAGCGCAGCCGTATGCTTTGCGTCTAAATTAAGCCCGCCGGAGGTTGTAATTTCGTTTGGATATTCCGGCACGAGGCAAACGCTGTACGGCTTATATTTAAGAGCCATTTCCACCATCTCTTTTGTAGCGGCCATTTCAAGATGTATGTGCTTTTTTGCAAATTTGGTAAGTTTTTCAAGGTCGCTTTCCTGCATATGGCGGCGGTCCCGCCTGATATGCATAACAATATACTGCGCGCCCAAAAGCAGGCAGATTTTGGCAGCCAGAACAATGTCGGGGGAGCCTATGCCTCTTGCCTGTCTTAAAGTCGCTATATGGTCAATATTAACGCCCAGTTTTATCTGCATAAATTTTATCCTCGGTTTTATTTTTATAATAGGCCGCCACTTTTTGCGCGTAATCTTCAACCTGCGCTTTATCTTCGCCTTCAACAAGGATTCTTAAAAGAGGCTCCGTACCGGAATAACGCACCAAAATACGGCCTTTATCGCCCATGGAGTCTTCAAGCTTTTTAACGTAGGAGTTAAAACCCTCCACCTCTTCAAGAGGTATCTTTTTGCCGACTTTTACGGGAATAAGTTTAAGCGGATACCTCTTCCACATATTCTTATGCCAGGAAGCCGTTTTGCCGCTTTCTTTGATAATATTTATAAGCTGCAGGGCGCATAAAATGCCATCGCCCGTATTTGCCGTATTCTTAAAAATTATGTGGCCGGAAGTTTCCCCGCCCAGCGAAAGGTCCTTTTCCTCAAGGGCTTCAAATACGTACTTATCGCCTACCTGAGTGAGCAGCGGCTCCACCCCGCGGTTTTTAAGAAAGTTGATAAGCCCCAAATTTGCCATCACCGTAAGCACAACCTTAGAGCCTTTAAGCCGCCCCTTCTCTTTCAGATATAAAGCGGAGGAAGCAATTATATTATCGCCGTCAAAATAACCGCCCGTTTCATCAGAGGCGATAAGACGGTCCCCGTCGCCGTCAAAAGACAGCCCTAAAAAAGCGCCCGTTTCTTTAACTTTATCCTGCATGGCCTGCGTATGCAAAGCGCCGACGCCGGCATTTATATTTTTACCGTCGGGGGAATTAGCCAAAATAACGATATCCGCGCCAAGTTCCTTAAAAATCTGCGGGGCTATTTTTGAAGTCGCGCCGTTTGCGCAGTCAAGAACTATCTTAAGCCCGTCAAAAGAAGAACCTTCGGGCAGAGAACTTTTTAGAAACTCAATATAAGACTCCAGAGGGTTTTGATCGCGTTTGAATACGGCGGAAGTTTTTTCTTGAGGTAAAGCGGGCAGATTTTCAACGGAGGTTTCTATGGCGCTCTCAAGCTCTTCTCCCAGTTTAGTGCCTTTGTCAGAAAAGAATTTTATCCCGTTAAATTCCGCCGGATTGTGACTGGCGGAAATCACTACTCCGCACGCGCAACCGCATTTTTGCGTAAGATACGAAACCGCCGGCGTGGGCGCAATGCCCAAATGCAAAACGTCAAAACCTGCCGCTAAAATGCCGCGCGTTAAACAATCTGCTATCTGCGGGCCGCTTTGGCGGGAGTCTTCGGCCATGATAACTTGTTTTTTTACGTCTTTGGGTAAAGTTTTCTCTATCTCTTTTAAGGCGCAAAAGCCAAGTTTTACTATAAAATCTTCCACCAAAGGAAACTGCCCCGCAACCGCGCGGACACCGTCTGTGCCAAAATACTTAGGCATCTTTGCTCTCCTTTTGAGCGGGCTCTTTTACGGATTTTTCTTTTTTAGACGCGGGCTCTTTTTCTTTATCTTTTTCGGCGGGAGTTGGGGAGGAAGTCCCCTCCTGAGCAAGCGGTTTAAGGCCTTTTTCTTCCAGAGTTTTCTGCGTTTCCTCGGGAGTCTGTAAATCTTGGGAGGAGGCTTCTTTTTCTTTCTCCTCCTTTTTCTTTATGCCCAAAATCTCGTCAATCTCGTCACTTTGGACAACCTCTTTTTCAAGAAGCCTGGCAATTAAAGTTTCAAGAGCTTTTTTATTGGCGCGCAAGATATCTTTGGCTTTTTTGTAAGACTCTTTGACAAGAAGGCTTACTTCGCCGTCAATTTCTTTTGCAAGTTCTTCGGAGTAATTTCTGTGCTTTGAGAGGTCCATACCCAAAAATACTTCATTCTCGCCCGTCTGGACGGATATAGGCCCCAGTTTGTCGCTCATGCCAAGCTCGGCCACCATTTTGCGGGCGTAGGCCGTGGTGCGCGCCAAATCGTCGTGGGCGCCGGTGGTAATTTCGTCAAATAAAATCTCCTCCGCCGCGCGGCCTCCCAAAAGAATGGTAAGCTTATCCATAATCTCACTTTTGGTGGTAAGATATTTATCTTCCAAAGGAAGCTGCATCGTATAACCCAGCGCCGGGCCGCGCGGAATAATGGAAACTTTATGCACCGGATCGCTGTTGGCCGACATCTTGGCCACAATGGTATGCCCGGCTTCGTGGGCGGCTATAATCTTTTTTTCTTTTTCTAAAATTATGCGGCTTTTGCGCTGAGGGCCGGCAATAATGCGCTCAACGGCTTCTTCTATATCTTTAGTTTCAACAGCTTCTTTGTCTGTGCGCGCGGCTAAAATTGCGGCCTCGTTGATTACGTTTGCCAAATCCGCGCCGACAAAACCGGGAGTGCTCTTTGCTATAACTTCCAAATTAACTTCCGCCGCCATTTTAATTTTTTTGGCGTGGACTTCCAAAATTTCCTTGCGCCCTTTTTTATCGGGGGAAGGCACGTTTATATGCCTGTCAAAACGGCCGGGCCTTGTTAAAGCGGGGTCCAAAACGTCCGGGCGGTTGGTGGAGCCTATTAAGATAATCCCCTCTTTGCTCTCAAAGCCGTCAAGCTCAATAAGCAGTTGGTTTAGGGTTTGCTCCCTCTCGTCATGGCCGCCGCCGATACCGGCAAAACGCCTTCTGCCCACAGCGTCAAGTTCGTCAATAAAAATAATAGCGGGAGCGTTATTTTTAGCATTATTAAACAGATCCCTCACGCGCGCGGCTCCCACGCCTACAAACATCTCAACAAACTCCGAAGCCGAGGCCGAAAAGAAGTCTGCTTTTGCCTCCCCCGCGACGGCTTTTGCAAGCAGCGTTTTGCCCGTGCCGGGCGCGCCGTAAAGTAAGACGCCCTTAGGCAGTTTTGCGCCAAGTTTCTGAAATTTCTTAGGGTTTTTAAGAAATTTAATAATATCCTGCATTTCTTCTTTGGCCTCATCGCAGCCGGCAACGTCTTTGAAAGTTATCTCCTGCTTAGAGGGATCTTGTATCTTTGCTTTTGACTTTGCAAAGTTAAGCGCGCTTCTGCCGTCGTTTTTCTGCGGGCGGATAAACAAAAACCACCACGCTAAAACAAATAAAAATATCCAGCCGACGTTAAGGAAAATATTGTAAAGCCAGCTGTTGTCGGCCTGTCCTTTGAAAGGAACTTTAGCGGCAATAAGTTCTCCCACCAAAGAAGGATCTTCTATTTTTACCGTTTGGAATTTGCCTTCTTTATCGCCGTCTTTATAAGCGCCGCTGATATTTTCCGCCCCGATTTTAACCGATAAAATATCGCCGCTTGTCACCTTGGCCTTAAATTCTGAATAATCCATCTCTTTTACTTCGTTGTCTTTGCCCGCGCGAGAAAATAAAGAAATAAGCAAAACTATCGTAATTATCCATAAAATAATCTGACGCACCGGTATCGCGGGTTTTATTTTTTTATTATTTAGTTTCATCAAAAACTCCTATAAAAGGTAAATTGCGGTAAAGCTGATTGTAGTCAAGACCGTAGCCTATCACAAATTCGTTTTGTATCGTAAAACCTACGTATTTGGGAGTAACCTCAACCTCGCGGCGGGAAGGCTTGTCCAAAAGAGTGCAAAGCTCTATTGAGGCGGGATTGCGCGTGGAAAGTATCTCTTTTATATATTTGGCGGTAAGGCCCGTGTCAATAATATCTTCAACCACTATGACGTGGCGGTCTTTAATGTCTTCCCTTAAATCCAGCATAAGACGCACTTTGCCGCCCGAAGATGTGCCGCTGTAAGAAGACAGGCACATAAAATCAAAGTTGCAGTCAACGGAAATGCTTTTTACCAAATCGGCAAAAAATATAACCGCCCCGCGTAAAATGCCTATTATAATGGGACGTTTGCCTTCGTAGTCTTTGCTTATTTGCGCGCCGAGTTCGCGCGCCCTTTTCTGTATTTCTTCTTCTTTGATAAGCGCCTTCTTAAGCGGGGCGGTATAAATCATAAAATCTCCTTAATGTCTTTGTAAAAAAAACGCCGCGGGACCGCGGTGTTTTTTTAGCCGTTAAAATAAGGCTAATTGCTCGCGACTATCAAAAAACGCACCGCAAGCACTAAAATCACAACAGCCGCTACCAACTGCATACGATTGCCCAAAACCGTTTTGTTGGCCGCATGCCCGTGCGAAAAGCCGAAAACTACCATACCGAAATTAAACATCGCGCTAAAGAGAAGCGCCACCAGCAAAAATTTATCCGCCGCCATAGCCAAAGCAAAACCGAACATTAAAGAATCTATGCTGGCCTGCGCGGCTACTTTAATCAAATAAACATTCTGTAAAATATCGGTATAATTAAGACTGGGCGATTTTTCTATAGACTCCATAAGCAGACGCACGCCTATTAAAAACAAGAAGCAGAAAACAAGCAAAACGGCCTGCGCTTCCAAAGCGTCAAGCATAAGCCTGCCTAAGACAAACCCCAAAGACAGCGCCATTAAATTGGCCACAATAAAAACGCCCGCAGTCTTAAAAACGGCAGACGTCTTGTAACAGCTGCCAAGTTTTGCGCCTGAAACAACGCCTATGGCAAACATTCCCGTTGAGATGCAAACAAGAACCAATATTATATATATTATGCCCATATTTTATCCTATTCTATCAAATTATAAAGTCGCTATAAATACTTATATCATAATTAAAAACCGTCTACAAGTATCTTAAGACCTATAATTATCAAAACCGCGCCGCCGACGGCTTCCGCCTTTGCGCCAAAACGCGCGCCAAAGCCGCGCCCCGCAAGCGCGCCTATAAAAGTGCCTGCCGCTATAAAAAACATCAAAATAGGTATTACCGCCCCTAAACTTACCGTTGAAAAAGAAAGGGACAGGCCTACAGCCAAAACGTCCAGATTTGTTGCAAAAGCAAGGAAAAATAAAGTTTTAAGGGAAGATAAATCCCCTTTGCCAGCCCCGTCCGTTTGATCCTCTGAAACAAAAGCGTTTTTTATCATCTTTGCGCCTATATAGGCAAGCAAAATAAAGGAAAGCCAATGGTCCCATGTATATATATATCTATATAGCTCCCTGCCGCCAAGCCAGCCTATAAGCAAAAAGACAAGCCCCGTAAAAGAAAATAAGGCCGCCTCTTTTATAACTAAGGCTTTGCGCCGCCCGCTTGCTTTTAGCGAGCCTGCCGCAGCCACCGCCATATTATCAACCGAAAGCGCGGCGGAAATTAAAATAACGTCAAGTATATGCATTTCTCTTCCATACCGGAGTTTTTAGCCGAAAGTCTTATTTATATAGTATCATTTTAGCAGAAGGCAGTCAGGCCTTTTTTCGGGGGAAAACATATCAATGAAATCTTTAACGGAAATTTTTAAGACGGGTTTTGGCCCTTCAAGCAGCCATACTATGGGCCCTTCAAAAGCGGCGCAGTATTTCGGGCAGAAAAATCCCCGGGCAAAAAGCTTTCGCGTCTATCTTTACGGCTCTCTTGCTCTTACCGGCAAAGGACACTTAACCGATTATGCCATATGCACGGTTTTGGAGCCGCGGCCCGTCCAAATTATCTGGGAAAAAGATAAGTGCCTCACCCGCCACCCAAACGGTCTTAAATTTGAAGCTTTGGACGAAAAAGAAAATGTTTTATCTTCGTGGACCGTTTACAGTATAGGCGGCGGCGACATAGCAGATGACGGCGATTTTTATAAAGAGCCCGCCGATATCTACCCGCATAAAAATATGCAGGAAATTTTGGATTACACCACCGCAAAGAAAATATCCCTTTGGGAATATGTGGAAGAAGTTGAAGGCCCTAAAATTTGGGATTTCTTAAAAGAAGTTATGGAACATATGCGCCAAACTATTGAAAGCGGCCTTTCAAAGCACGGCATTTTGCCCGGCAGCCTGCAGCTTGAGCGTAAAGCGCAAAGATATTATAAACTTTCCCAAAGCTCCCCGCGCTACGTAAGGCGCGTGCACGCTTTATTTGCTTACGCCCTTGCCAGCGCCGAGGAAAACGCAAGCGGCGCGCGTGTTGTAACTGCGCCCACCTGCGGCAGCTGCGGCGTTGTGCCCGCCGTCCTGACGCTTATTAAAAATTTTTACGAGCTTGACGATAAAGATTTAGTGCGCGCTTTGTCCGTTGCCGGTTTAATAGGCAATTTGGCAAAAGCGAACGCTTCCATTTCAGGCGCGGAAGTCGGCTGCCAGGGGGAAATAGGCGTTGCCTGCGCAATGGCTTCGGCCGCCGCCTGCCAGATAGAAGGCGGCAATAACCGCCAAATTGCCTATGCGGCGGAAATGGGGCTTGAACATCATCTGGGCCTTACCTGTGACCCAATTGACGGGCTTGTGCAAATACCCTGCATTGAACGTAACGCCATTGCCGCCGCAAGAGCGCTTGACTGCGCCACATACGCCATGGCCTCCGACGGCGACAACCGCATAACCTACGACGATATTCTTGAAACTATGATGGAAACGGGACGGGCCATGAACCGCGATTACAGGGAAACATCAATCGGTGGGCTGGCCCATTTATATAAAAAGAAAAAGGGAGGGAAATAATATGGAAACTTTAGAAGCTATATTCTTAAGAAGGAGCGTCAGGAAATATATTGCAGACAAGCCCGTGGAACAAGATAAAATAAAAACAATCCTGCGCGCGGCCATGTCCGCCCCCACGGCCCGCAACATTCAAGACTGGGAGTTTTTTGTAGTTGACACTTTAGAAGGCAAAAAGAAAATTATGCAGGCTCACCCTTATGCCTCAATGCTAAACACTGCACCCTGCGCAATAATAGTATGCGCGAATAAAAAACGTTCAGAAAACTGCGAAGGTTATTTTGAGCAGTCCTGCGCCGCGGCATTACAAAATATCCTGCTTGCCGCAACCGATTTAGGATTGGGAAGCGTATGGCTGGGAGTATACCCCAGAAAGGAAGTCCGCGATGCTTTGCATAAAATTTTTGCCATGCCCGCCGATATCATACCCGTAGGCATAGCAGTCTTAGGCTACGCCGATGAAACAAAACCTAAAGAAGACCGCTACGACATAAAAAAAGTGCATTTTAACGTCTCCTGAATATTTCAAGGCAAAAAACCGTCTAGGTCTAAGGTCCTATTTGCAAATAGGACCTTTTTCTCTTGCGCAGCTAAGCTTTAATCTATATCATAAAGGTGTACGGGCTCAAAAACATTTGATAGGGATTTCTCAGGGATTTTATCAGACACAAGGTTTCCGTACACGGACAGTCTGATAAAATTTCTGGCGGATAAAAAATGTAAACAACCCGTCAGCCACAAAATTTAAGCGGCGAAATACAAAGCCTAAGATTACTAATAACATCTCCGTATTTCGCCGTTTTCCTGCCTAAAAGCGGGTTGCGGGAATGAAGCAAAGAAATACTTATTTTGAATCAAGGAGAAGTATATGAAAAAAATTATCACAATACTTGCTTTAGCGGTTTTGAGCGCCCCTTTTGCTATGGCTCAAGATTCCGCTAAAACAAATAAGCCCTTCGGGACCAACGCTACTAATATCACGGGCACCGGCGGGTTTTCTGTAGAAATGATGAACAAAATCAATAAAGATTTCCAAAAAAATGTTGCCGCTCTTCCTGAAAGCGGAGCCCAAATCTCCGGCACCAGCGGGCTTTCAGTGGAAATGATGAATAAAATCAACAAAGACTTCCAAAATAAGAGGGAAGAGATTGCCAACAATATCGCTGCTATTCCTGAAAGCGGAACCCAAATATCCGGCACCGGCGGGTTTTCTGTAGAAATGATGAATAAAATCAACAAAGACTTCCAAAACAATCTTGCCGCTGTTCCTGAAAGTGGAGCCCAAATTACGGGTATGTTCGGCGGATCTGTAGTAGATGCAAATAAAGGCTACAATTCCGTAAAACAGGCGGTAAAAAAAGTTATAGCAAAAAATGACGCTAATAATGCCAAAAAGACTAAAGGCGTTTCCAATGTTGATTATAACTATGCCACCGGATATGTCACCATCAGCGGCAATACAATCTATAATTCCGGCAATATCTATCCGAACATCAAGAAACTGCGTGAAGAAAATGATAACGCCAAAAAGATTGACAACCAATTAAACAAAGTTTTTGAGGAACACAAAAAAGCTAACGAAAAGGCCAAAGCTGAAGAAGTTGTGCTCCCCCTGATACTTAGAAACAACCCCGTGCAAATGATTACTATGGTTGTCAAAAAGAAAACAGTTTCCAAAATTGAAAAAAAGACCTTTGAATGCCCGGGCGTAGTTATCAGCCAGGACTGGGTTGTTGTTTCAAAATACTGCGGCGGAAAATTTATGCAGGAAACTGTTAAAAACGTAGCCAAAAAACCTACTTCTTTTGCTGAGTTTGCAGGCCAGACTTTTCAGCCTCAATCCAAAGAATATCATAAGGAAAACATAACCTACGATATTACTTATTATATTTCCCATGATCAGAAACTTACCACCGTGAAGCTTCCTAATGACTCTTCCATGGGAGATTTTTATCCGCATGCAACCAAGCAAATAACGACCGCTTCAACGGTAAAAGCTAAAATCAGCAAAGAATTGGGCGATCTTGTTTTCATCAATTTCGGCAAAAATGCTTTTGCAAATGTTGATAAAGTAAACATCGTCTTGCATAATAAGGCTGGCAAGTTAACGCCCAACACTACGCTTATGATACATAATACCCCCTCGGATATTTCAAAAGCAAACGTTGAGGAATATAAAGACGCGGAAGATTTTGTTTTAAGCAAATCCGCCGATGCAGGCGCAGCTATTATTACGAAAAGCAATTGCCTGGCAGGTTTTGTTACAAAAGGCAAGGTCGGCCATCATATTTCTATGTCTTTAGAAAATACGATAAAGGATTTGCTTGGCAGCAATGACTTGGCTTACGTCTACCTGCCGTAAGGAGCTTTAAGAAAACGACTTATTTTAACGCTAAGACATCGGTATAAACTTAAAAATAAGACATCAGGCAAGACAACAAAATTCGTCGTTCCCTTAAACGCGGGGCTTTCGGGCCCCGCGTTTTTTTGCCTGCAAACGCAATATTATCTAAACACCCGTTTGCATGCAAATAAACCGCGCGCATATTAAATATTTGCAAACACGATTCCCCCTCCGATTTTCTATTGACAAGAGAAAACCTATTTTCTATACTAATCTTGTATTGAAGTCATCACAAAATAAGGAGAAAGATGATGAGAAAAATAACAGTATTAGCAGCAATCGCAATGCTTGCCGCCCTTCCCGTTTTTGCGGAGAGCGCCTATGAAAAAGGCACTATCGTTGCAAATATAGGAGCCGGCGTCGGCATTCCGACTAACGAAATTGACGGGCCTGAAGGAACAAAAGAAACATGGGGTAAAGCAGGTTTTGCCGGAGAAGTGCAGGGGTTATATTTCTTTAATGAATATATAGCTGCCGGCGCTCATTTCGGTTATAACTGGTTCGGCAAAAAAGAAATGCTGAAAATTAAAGGTTATAACTTTATGCTTGACGGCAAATTCATAATCAACCCCGAAGATACCTATCGCGTTTATATCCCCGCAGGCATTGGTTTTGCCAAATACGAGGCCGACGCTGATGAAGGCGGCTCTGTTAAGAGCGACCTGCAGTTTGCTTACAGCGCAGGCCTGGGCGTGGAAACAAACGTTACGCCAGAAATCATTGTGGGCTTTGAAGCCAAATACAACGGCACAAAGTTCAAAAACAATGACGACGGGATTGAAGCTGATGAAAACCTTCAGCATGTTTCCGCGATGGTAAAAGTCGGCTACAAGTTCTAAAAAATAAGCAACATAAAAAGCCGCTTGGTTATAAAACCAAGCGGCTTTTTTATTTTATAAATTCTATTTATTTAATAGAAGTTTTTGCAATATCTACAAGCTGCTTGAAAGAAACCGGATCCTTAATTGCCATTTCGGACAGCATTTTCCTGTTAAGCGTTATGTTCGCTTTGGTAAGCCCGCTGATAAAAGAAGAATAGTTTAAGCCTTCTTCTCTGACGGCGGCGTTAATCCTTATTATCCAAAGGGAGCGGTATGTTCCCTTTTTGTCTTTCCTGTCCGTATACGCGTGTACTAAAGATTTATCAACCTGCTGGGTAGCCATTCTCAGGCGGCGTGATTTATCCCCGTAGTAACCGCTGGCGCGTTTTAGAATTTTTTTCTTTCTTGCGTGTCTTGCAACGCTGAATTTTATTCTCATTTTTTTCTACGCTCCGACTTTATTTCATCGGAAGGAATTTCTTAAGAAATTTACCTTCCGGCGAGTTCGCGGCAATGATGCCGTTTTCTCTTCTTTCTCTTTTTATGCTGGCCTTTTCAGGGGCGAGTAAGTGCCTCCTGCCGGCCTTCCTGTTTTTGTATTTACCGGTGGACGTAACTCTGAATCTTTTTTTTGCGCCGGTATGATTTTTAAGTTTTGGCATTTTCTATCCTCTGTAATGCTATGTTAATTTTTAGGAACAAATGTTATGGCTATTCTGTTGCCTAAAGTCTGCATAGCGCCTTCAACATCGCCAAGCGGGGCGAGGCGTATTTTCATATCCTCTAGCATCGTTATGCCGATGTCTTTGTGCTGGTTTTCGCGGCCGTAGAACACAACGCACACGCGCACCATATCCTTCTTTTTAAGAAAGCCCTCAATTTGACGCACCTTGACTTCTAAATCGTGCGCCGCTATCCTTGATTTAAGCCTTATCTCTTTTAACGAAACCGCCTTTTGCTTCTTTTTGGCGTCTTTGTTTTTCTTTCCCTGTTCGTAAACGTATTTGGAGTAATCTAATACTTTACAGACAGGAGGCTCTGCCGTAGGCGAAATTTCCACCAAGTCAAGCTCTTTGTCTTTTGCTGCGCGCAGGGCCTCTTGCAAAGAAACAATGCCCAGCATTGTGCCGTCACTGTCTACTAACCTTACTTGAGATGCGCGTATGTGTTCGTTCTTTCTTAAAAGATCCTTACTGCTTTTTGTGTTGTTTAATTTTATCATTTAACCGTTAAACAAATAGTCCTTTTTTGAAGAACATATATATTATACCATAAAAGAATGCCGCCGTCCTTTAGGCAGCTTCCCTTTTTGCCGCCAGCGTCTTAGATATAAGCGACGAGGCAGGATCTGTTCCATACCTGATTATAAGTTTTGTTAAGACAAAAAGCTTCGCATATTTTGTGGCTTAAAGAATCCCCGGCCCCGTTGCCCTCGCAGGTTATGGCCCCCTTTCTTGTCCCGCCGTAGTCGTAGAGAGAAACATAGAAATTATATTTATCTTCCCCCGCGGGAGTAAACTTAAACATTACCGCCACCTGATTAATCGCATTTTTAAGATTACAGGCGTAATTAGCCTTGTCATCGGAAGGACAGCGGGGAAAAGTTTCGTCCAAACTATCCCAGCTTGAAGCATACCCGCCGACAGCTAAATAATATTGCTGCTGCGCGCGGTAAATATCAGTTGCAAGCTGCATTCTTTCCGCCGCGCGTGTTTTTTCTATTGCGAAACGATATTTTGGCACCATTATTGCCGCCAAAACCCCTATTATTAAAACAACAGCCAGCATTTCAACCAACGTAAACGCTTTGTTCTTCATTGCTTATTTTCCCCTTTTTATGACAACAAAAGGCGCTCTTAAGCGCCTTTTGTTATTCTAATAAAACAACAAATTACTGATACGCGCAATTGCATGTGGCTTGTACAGATCCCAAATAGCAATACGGGTCTTCATCGGCGCAGACAGAAACGTTTGCGCTTTGATTTTTTACCACTCCGTCTGTAACGGTGCAATTCTTTTTAATATCTTTGCTATCCAAAAGGCTTGTAACCATACTGTCGGACTTTTGAGAAATAATCTCAAGGCCGTTGCAATCATCGGGATATAAAAGGCTGGTGGGATCCGTACGTTCGCGACACGCCCCAACACCTAAATCTTGCCACGTCACAGTGGAAACGCCAAAATTACACTTTAAGACAGGCTCCGTTTCACCCCAATAAAGCCATTCTCCCGCGGAGGCTAAAACGCAAGAACATTTGGTGCATTTTACAAGGCTATTTGCTCCGGAGCCCGAGCCGCCTACTATAGCACAATTTTTACCTTTATAGTCATTGCATCCGCCGCCGCTTGCATCGCCGCTAAAAGGACAATCTTCCATTACCGTGCTGCTTTTATAATTTTCACAAGCCTCGGCTGTTATTTGCTCCTGAGTGCAATCCCACTCGTATCTGTCTTGCTGCATCTCTTTTTGATAAGTAATACTCCCGTCGCAGGCGCAAGTTCCCGAAAAAGTATGGGCAACGCAGTAAGTGCCAGAGGCAGGATACGGAATCGGATAGTTTTGATCATCAAGGACACATCCGATAAGAGACATATTGCCCAAAGAAGTTTGTCCCGTATAAGATTCGCATACACTCCGTAAATTAGAAAGCCAACTCCCGTCTTCATAATTACTGATACTAATCATTTTCGCTTCATAATTTTCCGACCCTTTAGTAGAACAATATTGTCCATTCCCTTGGAACCTTTCGCATATGTCTGTTAAAACTTCTTTTGTTTCGCTGCCGCTGAGATTATAGGCATGCTCGCAGTTATCTCCGCAGTATCCGGGGCGGCAGACGCATTTCTTTTCCCATTTGGTCAGGCTCGGGCAAGAGCCTTCTTCAGCTTTTACGCAAATATCTTTTATCTCGCCGTAAACGCAGGCCACGGTAGTTTCTACCGAACCTACGGAGCCCTCGGCGCACTCGTTTTCTATCGTCACACATTCCCCTTCGGAATTCTTGCATTGCCCTTCCGGACAGGTGATAGAAACGCACTTATTTAGAGCTTCGTCAAACTCGTACTCCTGCGCGCAGCCGCAGCATTTCCCTTTAGCATCGGGGGTTTCAAGTTTAACTTCATGAGCGCCGCTGCAATAAGCGTCCTGACATTTATTTTTACAACAGCCGCCGTCTTGCTCTTTATAATTATTGGTGTTTCTTATCATAGGATCAACACACATATCGGTTGTGCATTTTGTCCCGCATTTTTCCACGCCGGCGGCATCGGCATAAAGCGTTTTGGAAGCGTCTTTACATTTGCATTGGCCGGTAGCCCAGACCTCCGTCCAGCCGGAATTTGTGCAAACTCCGTTAAAAATACTTTCCCTCTCCCCGTCCCCGCTTGCACAGTCTTCCGCCGGTTTTGTGGGCTTGGGAGTGGAGGTTTCCGTCTGCCCATCCTGTATCCAGCTGCCTCCGGTACAGGTATATTTCTGCGTTTTACAAACGCAATTATCCCCTATCTGGGAACAAATGGGATTGTCGGCCGGCTTAGGATCAGCGCAGTCGCCATTACCGCCGTTACAATTGTTGGTAAGATATGTGCAATTTGTATAATCAAGCGGACAGCCTTCCGCGTTTACGGAGGGTTTATCGGCACAATTACAGACGGCATTTATTTCCTGAACATTGCCTACCCCGAAGATATCCCCGAAAGAACTGCATACGGAACCCGTGCAGCCTATTTCAGGCCTGTCGTATGCGCTTGCCACTTGAAAAAAGACGCCGGCCCTGTCGTAAGTTACTACGGCGCAATTTTGATCAGTCCCTTGATTAAGCGTCATTGTGAAACCTTTGCCTATTTTTCTGTAATTGCCTTCCGTATTATAAAATTCAAAGTCGCCGGTTGTGCTGCCTTCCGGTTTTAGCTGTTTATTTGTAAAGTGCATACCGTCGGGGATTAAGGTAAAGTAATCTCCGTTTTTGGCCTGGTACTGACTTTGGCGGGTTTTAAGCATTTCTAAAAGATTTACGGCTTCCACCACTTTGCTCTTGGCTACGCTTTTTGTGTAAAGAGGATATGCTATAGCGGCCAAAACGCATAAAATAAGAACCACCACCATCATTTCCATTAAAGTAAAGCCTTTATGTCCTTTGCGTTTCATAAACGCCTCCCGAAGATATAAAAATTTCCAACCGTCTTATCTATTAAATAATAAAAGAATACCGTTCTCATCGGAGAACCGCTTTTTATATTCTATATGAAACAGCCTAAATAGTCAATATATTATATTTTGCGAGTTTTTATTTTTTATAAAAGCTTTTTATTACGCCGCACACGTATTTAACGTCCGCCGCTTTTAACTCCGGGAACATCGGCACCGAGAGCACTTCTTTAGCGGCAAGCTCCGTATGGGGAAAATCCTGAGCCTTATATTTAAGACGAGCATAACAGGGTTGCTTATAGAGCGGAACCGGATAATAAACGGCGTTGCCTATGTTATGCTCTTTGAGGTAAGCGCTTAAAGCGTCGCGGTCTTTAACGCGCAGAGTGAAAACGTAATAGCACTGGGACCAGCCTTTGGGAGCTTCCGGCGGCAGCACAACCTGTTTTACGCCGGCAAGTTCTTTGCGGTACATTTTTGCTATTTTTTGGCGCGCGGCCGTCCACTTGGCAAGATATTTAAGTTTTACGTCTAAAATAGCGGCCTGCACTTCGTCCATTCTTAAGGTGGAGCCTTCGCGGTCATACTCGTAGGCTTTGCCTAAAGAGCGGCCGCTGTGCCGCAGGCTTTTGCAGGCGTCGGCAATAGTTTTATCGTTTGTGACAACGGCCCCCGCGTCGCCGCAGGCGCCTAGGTTCTTGCTGGGATAAAAGCTGAAAGCCCCCGCATCCCCCCAAAGACCGCTATATTTGCCCGCGCAAAGAGCCAAATGACTTTGGGCGCAGTCTTCAATAACTTTTAGATTATATTTTTTGGCTATTTTCATAATCGCGGGCATATCGGCGGGGTATCCGTATAAATGCACGGGTAAAATAGCTTTTGTTTTCTTGGTAATTTTACTTTCAATCGCTTTTGGATCCAAAGTATAAGTTTTAGGATTGATATCGGCAAAAACAAAATCCGCCCCCGTAAGAGTTATAGAGGTAGTGGTGGCCACAAAAGTAAAAGGGGTTGTTATAACTTCGTCGCCGGGGCCTATGCCGCAGGCCGCAAGGGCAATTTGCAGCGCGCTTGCTCCGGAAGAGCAACTCGCGCAATATTTGGCTTTAAGCGCTTTTGCAAAATCATTTTCAAATTGCTCAGTCATAGGCCCCAAAAGCCAGTGCATGGAATTTAAGGCCTCCAACGCCGCACCGTTTAATTGTTCTTTAATGGCGTCATGTTGTTCTTTAAGATTAAACAGAGGAACTGCTTTTATTTTATCGTTCATTTTTTCAGGCACCTTATTTCTTTTATGTCCGCAAGCTCTTTTAGCGTTTCGTCCAGCACCGCAGAGGACATGTTAGTTTCCATTTTAATTACAAAAAATCCGTCTTCTTTGAAAAAACTTTTTTTAAGAATATCGGCCTTCTTAGAAGATAAAATCGCGTTTATTCTATCAACGACTTTCCAGTCAGGCTCGCATTTTACCGTTATAATTTCAAATTCTTTAAGGGCGTCCATTCTCTCAATAAATTTGCGCAGGAAAAGCTGCAAAAATAAAGCAAACACCGTGGCGGTGAAAGCTATAGCAAATTCCCCGTAACCGACAGCCATGCCTACCGCCGCCACAAGCCAGATGCCCGCAGCCGTCGTAAGGCCGGAAATTTTATTCCCTTCCCGCAGAATGGAGCCCGCGCCCAAAAAGCCAACGCCCGTTACTATCTGCGCGGCAATGCGCGCCGGATCGCCGCCGTAAGCCTGCGCCGATAAAATGGAAAGCAGCGCAAAAACCGTTGAGCCGAGGCAAATTAAAGTGTTTGTCGCAAAGCCGGCCGGCTTCTCGTGATACTGGCGCTCCACGCCTATAAGGCCGCCCAGCGCCAGAGAAACTGCAAGTCTTACAAGAACTTCCGCGGTTGTTGTTATCATATCTTTATTATATAAAAATTATATAAAATCGCGCGCCCTGCGAACGCTTGTCTTTGCGCTTCAGCCTTTCGCCGGGAAAAGCATCACCAGTATAAAGGTAACCAGCATAAGCGCAAACCCCGGAATAAAGGCGTCTTTTGCCCACTGTTTGCTCTTTATCTTAAATTTAGATGCGCAGATTATGTTCGGTATATTGCCCGGTATCAAAAGCCCTCCTGAAATAATAAGAGCCATAAGCATAAATTCTATTTGGGCGTTTGTCATATCCGGAACGATTTCTGCCGCGGCCAAAGTGGCGTTATCAAGCACGGCAGAAATTGTGTTCGCCCAGTATAAAGCCCATGAAGGCAGTTTCTTGATAGTGGCCTCGGCAAGCGGCGTAAGTCCTTTCCCAAAGAGGACCAAAGCCATGATAAATAAATAAACTTTGGCGGAGCGCACTATAATGGCCTTGACGCTTTCAACGGCAATCTCGGTATAATTTTTCTTATGCTCTTCTTTAAGACGGCCCGCCAAAAAGGAAAAGAAACAAACGCCTACCACCACAAAAGGCCAAAGCATATCAAGAAGATAAAAAAAGCCCGCGTGATGCGGAGGCCCGCTGAGCTTGTTTACAACTATCGTTGAAAGAGGCTCCCCTATCGGCGTTAAAACCGCGCCCATGCCTATGCCAAAGCAGCCCATCACAATTACATGCACCGTATCTTTTTGCGATAAGCGCAACGTCGCCGCCGCCTCGCACAAAACAAGCGCGGCTACTATAGCCGTTATAACGCTGGATAAAAATGACAGCAGAAAAACTATTATTATTACAGATTTTTTTATGCCTATTCTGGCCTGTATTTTATCTACCAGAAAAACCAGCTGCTTATTAAATTTATTAAATAAGATACCGGTAATTAAGACGGCAAGAGTAATCTTTACAGGCTCTAAGAGAGCCTCTTCCGCAAGACGCAAACTCCACGCGCCGGAAACGGAAACTGCCAAAACGCCCAAAATAAAAATAAAAATTTCAAGTTCTTTTTCCACCGCGTGAACAAAAAAAGGCAAAACAAGCGCGGCTATAATTATCGCGGTTAAAGCAAGCATCACGGTAAGCGGCATAAAATCTCCATTTTATAAAACAAACGCGGCAAGTTATCTGAAAGTTATTCTCTTGTTTTCTTTTTGCCGCTTTTTTTCAAAATGCCGCGTCAAACTTATGTTGCCGGGCCCCAATAAAAGAAACCCGCTTAAAATAAGCAAAGCAAAAAGAACGCCTAACATGCTAATCTTGTTTATACTGCCGGCGAAAAAGAAAAACCCGTAAAACAGACTGAGAACAATCATGCAAATTACCGTGGGCTTCCAAAAAAAACCCAGCAGTATAAATAAAGAACAAAGCAGACTCAGCCCCACCGCGGCCGTGCAGATAACGGAACTAAACGGCAGGCCCACGTCAATGCCGTTTTGTATGAAAGCGTTTAAGTGCAGCGCGGCGCCTAAAGCTAAATAAATAAAGGCCAGCGCAAAGATTACGCGCTGCACAAGCAAAGCCGAGTCAAGCTGTTTTTCCGTTACGGGTTTCATCGTTTATCTTTTTACAAAAAGTTAAATCCCATAGACGCCCCGCCGAAGGATACCCCCGCGTTAAGCGAATAAAAAGTCTGCCTGTCGGCGGAATTTTTGCTGAAGTTAAGCCATTCCACCGCGGCGTTTACGTTTACCATCGCGACTTTAAGCGTAAGGCCCAGTTTGGCGTCGTCCGTTGAAGGATAATCTTTTGTTTTTATCCATGTATAAGACGCAAAGGGACGTATAAATTTGTAAGTGTAGCCCGCCGTTGCGCCCAAAGAATAATCAAGATAGCCGGCGTATATCGGGCCTAAGTCGGGGATATCAAGCCAGGGCGGCGTTCTTTGTCTTTGGCCGCTGAAAGATATAGACTTGGCAAAGTTTACCGAAGTATCAAAGCCTCCCGTTTTCTGATAAAGAAAAGCGTAAACATCGCTTTCATTTACATTTGAGGAAGGCTCGTAAAACTTATGCTCGGTATTTTTGAAACCCGCGCCTATTTTAAGTTCGTCGGTGGGAATTAAGTTAAACAGCAGGGTTTGTATATTAAGCGCAGCGTAAGCGTTCCAGGAGTAGTTGGAATAATAATTTACCTTTGGCATATAACTGCCGCCGCCGCCTATTTCCAAAATATCAATAAGAGGCACTTGATATGCCGCGCCCAGGGAATATTGCGACATAGCGTCAATATTATCCTGCGTGTAGCGCGCGTAGCCCGGCGTCAGCGAAAGCCCCGGGACAAACGGCACGCCGACGTTAAGGGAAGCGCGCATGACGGAATATCCGTCCTTGCCCGCAAGGCCAGACACGTTTATCTGCCCGAAGCAAAACGCCGCCGGGCAGATAAACAAAAATGCAGTTATTAATACTTTTTTCATAAGTTTATTTTTTGCCGAGGGCTTTTTGTTTAAGCGCGGCAATTTTTTTATCCTCGTCTTGAAGAAATTTCGCGTAATTTTTGGGCTTTCTGTTTTTCCAGCCGTTTTTGTGATAGCCGTAGCCGATTATAAGAGGCGCGGCCAGCGTAACTTCGCTGTAGACCATTTGCTCAAGCGCGGTTGAAACCTTGCCCCACGAAGAGGCTTCCTTTAACGTGGAGCTTGAAAGCGCGCCGTCGCGGACGTCGGCCACGGTAATCTGCACTGCGTATTTATGCATGGGAGTCTGCGCCCCTAAAATTTCAGCCGCGACAACAGTGTCCTGCACAAAGTTTTTGGGCACGCCGCCGCTGAACATCATAAGGCCGCTGTCCTTGCTGGCGACTTTGATTTTTGTAAGCTCAAGAAAATCTTTTGCGCTATCAATGGAAACGTGGCTTACGGGATTTTCCGTCTGATGGGCTACAAAACCGAACCCTGCCGAACAATCCGAAAACGCGGGCACAAATATCGGCACGCCCTTTTTATAGGCGTTATAAATAATGCTGTCTTTGCCTTTTTTATTTTTCTCAAGCCACTTGCCCATCTCATAAATAAATTCGCGGGAGGAAAAAGGCCTCTTTTCCAAATTATCGGCAATTATTTTAACCGTTTCGTCGCAGTTTTTAAGTTCGTCTTCATTAATATAAGTATCGTAAATGCGGTCAATGTGGAGATCTCTTAAAAGGTTATCGTCGGCATAATGCTGATCGCCTTTATAATGTTTATAACCCAAAGCTTCAAAAAAATCCTGGTCCACCATATTGGCGCCCGTTGAAACAATGGCGTCAACCATATTGTTTTGTATCATATCAACGACAAGCTTTTTGAGCCCCGCCGATATAAGCGATCCTGCCAAACACAAAAAAATGCAGCAGCCTTTATCCTTTATCATAGCGTCGTAGATATTGGCGGCGCGGTTTAAGTCCCTTGACGTATAGGCCATATCGGCCATAGCGTCAACAAGTGATACTACATTATATTTTTTGATATCAATATGCTTGATGGTGTCTTTCAAAAAATTTTTTTGTGTCTTCTTTTCCATTTCTTTTATTCTCCTTAGATACTCCTTTTTTTGACTGCTTTCTTATTTTTGTTAAATTGCTATAATTGGGTATATATAATTATATAAAATACAAAAACTTTTGCGGAGGTTTTATGTACGAGCATATTAAAAAGCAGGACACTCCCGTTTACGAAGCGATTATGCAGGAAGCCGCGCGCCAGCAAAACCGCATAGAGTTAATAGCGTCGGAAAATTTTACTTCAGAAGCGGTGATGGAAGCCCAGGGCTCCGTTTTAACCAATAAATACGCCGAAGGATATCCCGCCAAACGCTATTACGGCGGGTGCGAATTTGTGGATATTGTTGAAAACATAGCCATTGAACGCGCTAAAGAATTATTTAAGGCCGAGGCGGCAAACGTCCAGCCGCACAGCGGTACGCAGGCAAACATAGCGGCCTATCTCTCTTTAATAAACCCGGGCGACGGAGTTATGGGCTTAAACCTCTCCCACGGCGGACATTTAACGCACGGGCATCCCCTTAACTTTAGCGGAAAATATTTTAAGATGTCCTCAATAAATGTGCGCCCCGACACCGAAGAAATTGACTATGACGAGGCCGCTAAAACTGCCGCGGAAGCAAACCCCAAACTTATTATGGCCGGCGCCTCCAATTATTCCCGCATTTTTGACTGGGCTTATTTAAGAAAAATTGCAGACAGCGTGGGCGCTTTCTTAGTCTGCGATATCGCCCACTACGCGGGCCTTGTCGCCGCTGGAGAATATCCCTCCCCCGTGCCTTACGCAGATATCGTTACCACCACCACGCATAAAACTTTGCGCGGCCCGCGCGGCGGTTTGATTTTATGCAAAGAAAAATATCTAAAGCAGGTAAACTCTAGCGTATTTCCGGGCAATCAGGGAGGGCCGCTTATGCATATAATTGCGGCAAAAGCCGTCTGCTTCGGCGAGGCTCTTAAACCGGAATTTAAGATCTATCAAAAACAAGTAAAGGCAAACGCCAAAGAACTGGCCGCGCAAATGGCAAAAAAAGGATACCGCATCGTAGCCGGCGGAACGGACTGCCACGTCTTTTGCGTGGACCTGCGCGCAAAAAATATCACCGGCAAAGCCGCCGAAGCCGCCCTTGATCTGGCCGGCATAACCTGCAACAAAAACACTATCCCCTATGATCCGCAGAAACCTTTTGTAACAAGCGGCATAAGGCTCGGCACCCCCGCCGTTACCACCCGCGGCATGAAAGAGCCCCAAATGGCGCAAATAGCTTCCTTTATAGACGAAGCCGTTTCCAATCACGAAAATCCGCAGAAACTGGAGGAAATTTCCTTGAAAGTGAAGGCCTTCCTTAGCGCCTACCCGCTTTATAAAGGTATGTTTTAATTATGATAGACATCGCGATAATAGGCGGCAGCGGTTTATACCGCATTGACGGACTTAAAGACGTAAAAGAAGTTTCTGTTTCCACCCCTTACGGCAAGCCTTCCGATAAAATAATAACGGGTTTGCTTGGCAAAACGCGCGTAGGGTTTTTGGCAAGGCATAACAGACAGCATATCATTACCCCGACGGAAGCGCCTTACCGCGCTAATATTTACGCGCTTAAAAAACTTGGCGCTAAAATTGCGGTAGCGTTTAGCGCGGTGGGTTCTCTTCAGGAAAAATACGCGCCCAAAACTTTTGTTACGCCCGACCAACTTATTGATAAAACAACCCTGCGCCCTAATACTTTTTTCGGCTCGGGTTTTGTGGCGCATGCTTCTTTTGCATATCCTTTTTGCGATTGCCTCCAGCAGTTCATATATAAGGAAGCAAAAAAACTTAAAATAAAAACTTTTAATAAAGGTGTTTTAGTCTGCATGGAAGGGCCGCAGTATTCCACTAAGGCTGAAAGCGTTTTCCACCGGAAAATGGGTTGGGATTTGATAGGAATGACCTCTTGCCCCGAAGCAAAATTGGCAAGGGAAGCGGGCATCACCTTCGGCCAGGTTGCCATGGTTACCGATTACGACAGCTGGAAAGAAGGCGAGGAAGTCAGCGTAGAAAAAGTAAACGAAACCATGCGCTACAATGAAATTGCGGCCAAAAATCTTATTCTAAATATCGCGCCCAAAATCGCAAACTTGAAATTTTGCGGCAAATGCAAAAGCTATATGCCGGATTTTAACGCCACGCACAGCAAACATTTGGATAAAAATTTGAAAGAAAAATTGAAAGTTTTATTTGACTGATATGAAATTTATTGATTCCCACGCGCATATAAACGATCCCGCTTTTGATAAAGACAGGGAACAGGTTATAGCGGCGTTCCTCGCCGCAGGCGTGGAACGCATAGCCGAAATCGGCTGCGAAAAACAGGAGTGGGTGCCCGCTTTGTCCCTTTGCGAAAAGCACCCGCAGTTTTGGGCGGTTTTGGGGTTGCACCCCATTTTTGCGCATACCTTTGACAATAAAACTTTAAGCGAAATTAAACCTTATTTTGCAAACTCTTTTGTGCGCGCCGTAGGTGAAATAGGCCTTGACTACGCCTATGAAAACGAAAGCCCGCGCGAAAAACAAAAAGAAGTTTTTTACGCCATGCTCGGCCTTGCAAAAGAGTTAAAAAAGCCCGTAGTTTTGCATTGCAGAAAAACAAATATGCCCGACGATTTCAGCGCGTATGAGGATTGGGCCGCCCTGCTCAAAAATTATGACGGCGGCGGAATAATGCATTGTTTCAGCGGACGCTGGCAGGACGCCGAATTTGCTTTGGACAAAGGCTTTTTAATAGGCATAAACGGCATAATAGGCTATAAAAAAAATGATGATTTAAGAGCTTCCGTCAAAAAAATAGGGCTGGAACATATCGTCGTGGAAACGGACTGCCCTTACCTGCCGCCGCAGTCAAAACGCGGGCAGAGAAATTCCCCCGTCAATATCCCTGAAATTGCCCAAACCCTTGCCGATATTTTGGGCAAAAAAATAGAGGACGTCGCCGAAATTACTTCCGCAAACGCCCTCAAATTCTTCGGGCAGTAAGCCCCGTTAAATCATTTCCCTGCTTTGTCCATTGCTCCGCCCGGGATATAGCGTCCCAATTTATCGCAGATATAAACAGACTTGTTGCCTTCCATGCCAAAGAAGGAAGTATAAACGGGCTGTTCTTTGGGTGCGGCCGACTGTCCGGAAGTGCGCTGCCTGTAATCAACAATATAGCCAATGGCAAGGCTTTTGGGCGGCATTTCATTGGGACGATTGACGACAAAAATTCTTTTTACCCTGTCGCTGACCACTATGATTTTTATCCCTAGAACCTGGACTAAAGTGTTTTCGCTGCAGCGGCTGCGGTTCATAAGATGTATATACTCGGGCGTGGAAATTTCTTCGTAGCCTTCCGCCAAATATTTCTTTACCAGTTTTTCCACTTCCGGGTTTACCAGCAAATCAGATTCGCTTGGCAGATAGTAAGTCTTTTGCCCTTTGAGCATACGGGAATATATTATAAGCCCTTCGTCGGTTAAAATACCGTCTTTGTCATACATCATATTGCCGTATTTATCGCGCAGGCTGTAAATAACGCTGGGGTCCACTTTACGGTCAATTAAATCCTGCTGGGCGTCTAAAGAAAGCAGACGCAAAACCTCTTTATATCCGGTAAGCGTAAGCATTTTGCGCGCGTAGACTTTGCCTTTATCGCGCTCTATAAGAAACCCGTCGGGAACGGAACCTTTATATTTCGCGGCAAGATATTCTATGGCGCGGTTTTCTTCCGCATTAAGAAGCTTGGTAAGCATTGTATAATCTTCGTCCGTATAATCAGAGGCGACGGGATCTACTAAATTGCGCTCCTTCATGGTAAAGAGAACTTCTTCTTTAGTCAAAATCTCGGGCTCTAAAATTATAAGCCGCTCCCGCGCCACCAAATTAGTGTAATCAACGGCAAGCGCTTTCCTGTATAGAGCGGCGGCGCTTTCCCCCCGGCCAAGACGCTCCTCGCAAATACCGCGGCCGACAAGAGCGTTGATATTGGCCGGTTCAAACTTTAGGGCCTCATCATAATAAAAAGCCGCCGTTTTAATATCCGTGCGGCGTATCGCGATATCTCCCAAAAGAGAATTTATATAGGCGTGATATTTGCTTTGAGAACCCAAAACTTTAAGAGCAGCCTTAAAAGACGCTTCCGCTTTATCAAACTGCTGCAAAATCATTTGCACCCCTCCAAGGCTTATTAGCATATCGGGATTTTTGGGATATTTAGCAAGGCATGTTTGTAAAGTTTTTTGGGCAAGATCGTAATCTTTGTCGTTGAAAAACTGATTGCTTTTTGATAAACACGACGGCGCGTCCATAATCTGGCAGGACGCGTCCTGTAAACAAAAAAACATCAAAAAGAACAAAAAGATTAACTTTATTTTCATTTTCTTTGTAACAAAACTTTCAAAAGCGCAAACGCTTTTTGCGCCTTATTTAACTTTATCTTTTTAACGCTCACGACGCAAGTTTTTGAAAATTTTTCCAAAATATTAAAATACAGCGCGCCCATGGCGCGCGCGGCAAGAAGGCTGCCAAAATCCTCTTTAGGCAAAAGCTGGGAGGCTTGCTCGTAATATCGCCGAGCGCGCGAAGCCTCAAAAGCAAGCAAATCCCGCACCCTTTCATTATCCGCGGCGGCAAAAAGTTCTTCTTCCTCAACGCCGAATTTTTGCAAATCCTCCAAAGGAAGATAAAGCCTGTTTTCTTTGCCGTCGGCGTAGATATCGCGCAAAATATTTGTCATCTGCACGGCGCGGCCCAAAACCACGGCGTAGTCTTTTGTCTTCTCTTTTCCGTAGCCGAAGATTTCTATACACATAAGGCCCACTGTCCCCGCAACGCCGTAGAGATATTTCTCAAGGTCGGAGGCGGTATTAAAACGCGGGCGCGGATTTAAGTCGCAGGAAACGCCGTCAAGTAAATCAAAAAAATATTTCTGCGGTATCTTAAAGCTTAAAAGAACTTTTTGAATATTTCGGCCGAGCTCGGTCATGGCTTTGCCCTCATAGATGCGCTGCGTTTCTTCCCTTAAGGACAATAATTTTTCTTTCGCGTCGGGGTAATGTTCGTCAACGATATCATCGGCCAGGCGGCAGTAGGAATATATAACGCTTAAAGCCTGTCTTTTTTGCGCGGGAAGAAACAAAAACGCCCCGCCGAAATTAGATTTTTTGTAAGATGTATATATCACTTAACCAAATTTTACAAAATTAGGAGCCGATTTTTTATGACAAAACAAGAAGCTTTAACTTTACTCAGACAATATATAAAAAGCGAGGCTATGACGCGCCATTGCGCGGCGAGCGGCGCCGTCCTTAAAGCTCTTGCCCAAAAACTGGGCAAAGACGCCGACCTTTGGCAGGCCGCCGGCATTTTGCACGATATAGACGTTGAAGTTACAAACGGGGACTTAAAAACCCACTGCACAAAAGCGCGAGAACTTATAGGCGCGGCCCTACCTGAAGAGGCCCTTAAAGCCATAGAAGCTCATAACGAACAAGCCGGCCTCTGCGCTCGCACGGAAGTTTTTGACCACGCATTAAGCGCTGGGGAAACTATTACCGGCCTTATTACCGCAACGGCTTTGGTTTATCCCGATAAAAAAGTAAACTCGGTAAAAGTAAAATCAATTACAAAGAGAATGAAAGAGAAATCTTTTGCGGCAAGCGTAAACAGAGAAAATATTTTGGAGTGCGAAAAAATAGGCATTCCTCTTGCGGAGTTTGCGGAACTTTCCCTAAAAGCAATGCAGGAAATTTCAGAAGAACTGGGCCTTTAATTTCCAAGAGCTTGAAGACTTATTTTTTTTGCCCGCGCGTTCATTTTTGCGCGGGCTTCTTTTGTTTTATCGTCATAGCCGGCCAAATGCAAAACACCGTGGACGCAGACTATAAAAAACTCCAAAAGAACGCCGTGCCCTTCTTGCGCAGCCTGCTTTTTTGCCTGTTCAAAGCAGACGTAAACATCGCCCAAAGGCGCGCCTTCTTTGTTTTCCGCAGGATAAGCAAACGTAATGACGTCGGTTACATAAGCATGCCCCAGAAAGTTTTTGTTTATCTTAAGAATTTCGCCCGGGGACACCGCTATTATATTAAGTTCCCCTCTTTTTTTTGAAAGCGCGCCCGAAGCTTTGCGCGCGGCTTTTTTTAAGACGGAAGTTTTGCGGTAATAAGGTTTTATGTCTGTTTTATAGAAAACGTTTATTTTCACAGAAATTTAGTGCGCCCGCGCGGGATTACGATAATGCCGCTTGGATCAATAAAGTAGTTTTGGCTGTCGTTTTCTTTATTATAACCGACGGCCGTCCTTTCTTCAATATTATTAAACCTGTCCATAATAGTTTTCTTTATTTTGCAGTTTTTGCCTATTACGCAGGAATCCATTATCACGCTGTCTTCTATTACCGCGCCTTCTTCAACGGTAATATTACTTGATAAAACGCTGTTTCGGATAATGGTTTTGGGATGTATTATGCAGCCGTTTGAAAGCATGCTGTTTATGACCGTCCCGCCCAAATAAGACGTAGGCGGCATATTGTGGACGGAAGTGTTTATTGGCCAAAGAGGATTATTTAGGTCAAACTTGGGCTTGGGGCCCAAAAGGTCCATATTGGCCTGCCAATATGCTTCTATGGTGCCAACGTCGCGCCAATAGCCGTGTTCTTCGTAAGTTTTAAGGCCGGCGAGCTTATCGGACGCAAAATCATAGGCAAAAGTGCGGTATTGCTTTTGAACAACGGGAAGGATATTCTTGCCAAAATCTAAAGACGGTATATCGCAGTACTTTTGCTGTAAAATTTTAAGCAAAACCGTTTTATCAAAAATATAATTGCCCATGGATACATAAGCTTTTTTGGGCTGGGAAGGAATAGGTTTGGGGTTTTGCGGTTTTTCTTCAAAATCGGTTATGCGGTTTTTATCGTCAACTCCGATAACGCCGAAAGAAGAGGCTTCTTTTAGCGGCGCCACATTGGCGGCAACGGTAACGTCGGCCTTATTTTTGATATGGAAATCTATCATCTTGCCGATATCCATGCGGTAAATATGGTCCGCGCCGAAAATTACTACAAGATCGGGCATAAAATCATTTATAAGGCTGATATTCTGACGTATGGAATCGGCCGTGCCGCGGTACCAAATCTCGCCCAGGCGCATCTGCGGAGGCACTACGGTGAGAAAATGGTCTTTGCTAATGCCTCTTGTGGCCCAGCTTACGCGCAGGTATTCTATAAGAGATTGCGAAAGATACTGCACTAAGATATAGGAAGAGAAGATGTTTGAATTTATAAAATTAGACAAAACAAAATCTATTATCCTGTACTTCCCGCCAAAGGGAACCGCAGGTTTTGAGCGTTCTTTGGTAAGCGGAAAAAGCCTTTCCCCCTTGCCTCCGGCCATTATCATACCGAGTATTTTCATAGATAAACCCCTTTTCTGTTTGCGCTGTTTTTCGCTTTTGGCGCAAAAAATTATATTTTTCTTTGCAAACTTTCAAAAGCCTGCCATGAGAAAGGCATTTTTTCTTCCGCTATTTTTGCTATGGCTTGGGCGTAAACGCGGATTTCGTACTGGGCGTGTTCATCTGCGCGCAGCGAGATGAAATTAAACAAACTTCTTGCGTTTACGGTCCAATAAAACTGCGTGTATTGGCTAACGGGCAGAAGGCCGCGCGCCATCTCTCTTGCCACGCCGGCCGCAAGCAGTTTTTGATAGGCTGCGTAAGAGGCTTCTATGCTGTCCCGATAAAGCTTAAGCAGTTTTTTATTATCAAGGGCGGCGTCTTCAACAGAACCCTGTTTATTGTTATTATCCTGCCCGCGGAAAGCTTTGGGAATATAAAACTCGTCTTTAACTTCGGTATAGCGCGCGCTGATTTCATTATAGGAGGCTATGCGGTGGCGCATCCACTGACGCGCGACAAAAATCGGGCATTTGATATGAAACTGAAAACAGCAATGCTCAAAAGGGCTTAAATGCTTATTTTCCATAAGGTATTTGATGAGGAGTTTATCGCGCTCCTCCCCTTTGCTCTGCCCGCCGAAGGAAACCCGCGCCGAACTTACCGCGCGCAAATCTCCCCCCATAAAATCAATAAGCTTTACAAATCCCTTATCAAGAACTTCCGTCATTATCTGACGCTGCGTTTGTTTACATTGCGTTGTCATCTTTAACCGCCTTATCTTTTATTCTTCGCCGGCGCTTACAAGCAGCACCACCGTTTCCCCCATATTGCTGAAATAAGGGATAATTATCGTCTTGCTAAATCTGCCCAGCGGGGCTTGGAAAATATCGTATACAACGCCCGGTATATCTAAAGAGGAGTCTTTTACCAAAGCGTTGCCGGTCCATTTCAAAAAGTACAGTTTTGCCGAAGCGTAAGAACCGAAAGTGTCCGACACTATGCCGAGTTTTGCCTTATGTTCAACGGCGGCTATTTTAAGGCTGTTCTTTTCGTCCGCGAACAAACCCACGGATAGGTAAAGCCTCTGCAATTTGTTATTAAAAGACAGGCGGTTGGGCGTTGTGGAAAAATCAATGCCGGGCGGGGAATCTATAAAATTGTCTTTTTTATCAAACTGTATGCGCAGCTTCTGATTCTTTGTGGTATAAATTACGTTTTTCTCCCCGTTCTCTTTGAAAGCGCCGTAATTAAAGCCAAAAATATTATTAAATTTATAGGCCTCAAGCTGCCCCCCTTTGTCAAATTGTCCGTCCTGATAAATAAGCTTGGAGGGGACGGTAAGCGTAAAATCATTGGCGGCTTTGTTAATATCCTGAGTATAAAGCTGCCTGGGGCCGTTATAGGGGGAAATGCCTTTTACAACGCCGTTTATACTGTCGGTTTCTTTTAGAAAAGCGCCGTCGGCTTCCAAAACAAGCGTGCGTAGTTTTTGGGCCGTCTTATCGTAAACGCTCGCAAAAAGCTGGGCTTTGCCCAACCCTTTAATATCGGCGGCGTCAAGAGAAATAATGCTCTTAAGCGGGGATACGTCGTAAGAAATACTTTGTTTTAAGTTATCGTCTTCAAGCTTATAGATTTTTACGGAATTGTCGTCCTGCATGGCAAGGGCAAGCTCGTAAAAACCGTCCCCGTCAAAATCGCCGGAGGCCACCGCTTTTGCTTTGCCTTCTATATTTTTGCTCTGCCAAAACGGCGTTATTTTTGCCGCCTGGCCGGCAGGCGTCACGCCGTCTGCGGCAAACGCGGTGTCGGTGCTGACGTCGTCGCGGTACATAATGATTTTAACGTCTTTACCGTTTACTTCCGAGGCCAAATCAAGTTCCCCTACACTGTAATTTTCCTCCACCTGAGTAATGCGGCCGCTTACCGTTCTGGTAATCTTCGGGCCAAGGCTTTTGCCGGTTTTAGGATTTACAAGCTCTTCGCCTTTTTCTATGACGGTAAAATTATCCCCTTCTTTAGGTTCTTTTTGAAGCTCGGAAGTGTCAAGAAAAACTATTCTCCCTTCTTGTTTTACTACGAGCGCAGGAAGCTCAAACTTCTGCGCGGCGGCCAGAAAAACCGTAAAGCCGCAACAAAAAAATATCCCCGCAAACAGGGCTTTAAGTGATTTTTTCATATTATCATTCTATATTATTTTTCGCACAAATAATATAGAATTTAGATATGACAATAAGATTAGCCGCCGTTTATCACAACGCTCAAAAAGCGGCAAGCGTAAAGACGGTAAAAGTTCTTAAACAAGCCCTAAAAAAGCATGGTATTCCCTATTATCCCGCAGATGAAAAAGTAAAACTTAAACGCGGGACGGATATCTTCTTTTGCGTAGGCGGGGACGGCTCTTTTCTAAAAGCCGCCAAACTCTGCGCCGGCACAAATATAAATATCTTGGGCATAAACGGCGGTAATTTGGGGTATCTTTCCGCGGCCGAAAGCGACGCCGATTTCCCCGCCATTTTCTCGGCGCTAAAACAAAATAAATTTATAAAGCAGACGCGCATGCTCCTTGACATACGCGTAAAGCGAAACGGCAAAACCGTTTTTGAAGATACCGCCCTTAACGAATGCGTAATTAAGACGGCAAATGCAAAAGCTGTTTCCTTGCGCATTCTGTGCACAAAGGGAGAGATAAATAACTGCTTCGGCGACGGGCTTATAATAGCCACTCCCACCGGCTCTACCGCATACAGCCTTGCTGCAGGCGGCCCCATTGCCGCGCCTCAGCTTAAAATACTTGTTTTAACGCCCGTTTGCCCGCATACCTTAAACCAACGGCCTTTGGTCTTAGACGCAGATGAACGCCTGCAAATATCCCTTGCCCAGCAAAAAGCCAAAGCCTTTTTAAGCACAGACGGCAGGCAGGCTTTTGAAATTCTGCACGGCGACGCGGTTTTAATATCAAAAAGCAAGAAAGAAGTTTCTATTTTACTGGCGGAAAATTACGCTTTTTTCAAAACGCTTACCGCAAAACTTAACTGGGGAAGCAGATAAAATATGTTAAGAACGATTTTGGTAAAAGATTTCGCGGTTATAGACTCCCTTTCCCTGTCTTTGGGTGAAGGCTTAAATATCTTCACTGGCGAAACGGGCGCCGGCAAATCTATAATAATTGAAGCTTTGGGGTTTGTTCTAGGCGCGCGCGGCGACTGCGGGCTTATAAGAGAAGGCGCGCAAAAAATGGTTGTAAGCGCAGTTTTTGACTCCTGCGATTTGCCCGAATCCCTGCGCCGAAAATTTCAAATATCCGCGCCAACTTTTACCCTTAAGCGCGAACTGGACCAAAAAGCCAAAAGCAAAGCTTCCGTTGACGGCAAAAATATACTGATAAGCGATTTGGCCCAAATAGGCTCTTCTTTGGTGGATTTCCACGGGCAAAACGAGCATCAATCTCTTTTCAAAACCGCTTCTCATCTGGCTATGCTTGACGAGTTTGCAAATACGCATACTCTTCTTGCCCAAACGGGCGAACTTTACAGGAAAATACAGGGCGTTAAGGCCGAGATTGAGGCTCTTAAAATGTCGGAAGAGGAAAAAAGCAAACGCCTGGAACTCTATAAATATCAATTGGAAGAAATTGAAAAACTTGCTCTCAGACAAAACGAGGATGCGGAAATAGAAAGCGTTTTGCCAAAACTTAAAAATGCCGAGAAACTTAAAGAAAACGCCGCTGCGGCAACCGCCCTTCTTGACGGAGGGGATAACGACGCCTTATCTCTCCTTAACAAAGCGGCAAAACATTTGGAGGATATGGCCCAAAACGACGGCGGTCTTGAAGCCAGCGCAAACGAGCTTTCCCAAATCTGCGCGGCCGTGCAGGAAATTGCGTCCTCCGTTTCCTCATACGGGCAGGATATTGAAAGCGATACTTCTGCTTTGGACAATCTTTTAGGACGGCAGGAAGAGATAAGAAAAATAAAGCTAAAATACGGCCCCGCGCTGGAAGACGTTTTTGCTTTTGCCCAAAATCTAAAGGAAAAAATTAAAACTTTGTCCGAAGGCGGCCAAAACGCCGCAAAACTTGAAAAAACGCTTAAAGAGCTTGAGCAGGACTTGGATAAAACAGCCGGCGAGTTAAGTCAAAAGCGCCGCCACGCGGCAAAAGAGCTTGACCGCCAGGTTATAAAAGAAATCACGCCTCTTGGCTTTGAGGGCGTGCGCTTTGAAACTTATTTTGAAGACCTTGAAACCTGCGGCCCAAAGGGCAAAGACTCTGTGGAATTTCTATTTTCTTCAAACCCTTCCCAATCCCTGCGACCGCTTAAGAACATCGCAAGCGGGGGAGAGATCTCAAGACTTATGCTGGGCCTTAAAACGGTTTTGGCGCAGGGCACTCCCGTTATGGTTTTTGACGAAATTGACGCGGGCATAAGCGGCCTTACCGGCAAATTGGTAGGCCAAAAGTTAAGGAAAGTAAGCGCAGGCAGACAAGTTCTATGCGTTACCCACTTGGCGCAGGTAGCGGCTTTTGGCGCATTTAACTTCAGTATAACAAAGACAAATTTGCAAAAAACCTGTAAAATAACAGTAGCCAGATTAGAAAATGAGAATAAAGCGCAGGAAATTGCTAGAATGATAGGTAGCAGCAAAACGGCTTCCGCGGGGTATAAACACGCGCAGGATTTAATTGCGGAAGCGCAAATCGCTAAATAAAGCCCGCGCGGCTTATATTTGACTTACATAAGGAGAAAAATATGGCAGAAGAACAAGAAAAAATAGAAATCGCCGAAGAAACCGACAACGCCGAGGATTCCCAAAACACAGCCGCGAGAAAAAAGTGTTCCTTTACACATAAATTATTCGGGCTAAGGGGCCTTTCAAACATATATAAAGCCTTAAGCGTATTTACCCTGCTGTTTTTGTTGGTATTGCTGGTAAATTTATGGTACGCAACGATTAATCAGCATATGAGTATAGTAGAAAGCCTGCTTGTTTCCCTGCAATGGACGCTCTATTACTGCTTAGTGGCTTTGGCGTTTATTACCATTTCAAGGATACTGAAAGTCCTCAAAAAAATTAAACACGCCGTAGAGCATAAATAATAATTGTTGAAGCGGCGCGGACTATAAAAAGGACGCGCCGCTTCGCTTAAACTATGAAAAGATATCTGAGCTTCTTCATTTCCCTGCTGGCGGTACAAAGCGCTTTTTGCGAAACTATAAAACTAAAAAGCGGCGTGATTATCAACGGCTCTATAACCGGGCAGACAGAGTACGTCCTTAACGTGCAAACTTCTTACGGCCCGATATCCTTAAATCAAAGGGAAGTGGAAAGCATATCGCCCGACAAACACCGCGTCCTCTTAAAAGGCGGAGGGGAATTTATAGGCACCGTGGCGGATTTAGACGAATTTAATTTATCCCTGCAGACCGACGAAGGAATTATAAATATTGACGTTTCTCAAATAGCTTCTATGGACGTCTACGACTACGACGCCGGCGAAAAGCAAAAAAAATACGTTGAAAAGAAAATAGAGCTGGAACAGGCGGCGACGGCGGCCGCATCTTCGGATACGGCGCAAAGCGGCCTCAGCGAGGCCGAAATTGCCGCGGGAGCAGGCGCGGGGCTTAACGCGGGCGGCCTTGCTTTTGACTCCGACTTAGAAAAAGTATTCCCCTCCAAACCCGTGGTAGTAGAACAAAAACCGCAGGAAATTACAATTTTGCATGATAATAACGAACCCGTCCGGCCCGCCGACATTGAAGAGGAAAACCCCCTTCTTACCGAAAAAGAAAAAGAAATGCAAAAAGATGAAGACGCCCTTACCATTGACCAGATGAAAAAAATTAAAACATCAAAAAACTATTTCGCTTTGCAGGGCGGAGTTCTTACCTCAAGCCTAAAGCTTGACTTAAGCAAATACGGCGGTAAAGAGGAAAGTTTAAGCGGCGCAAATATGGCCTTCGGCGCAGTGTATATGCGAAGATTTTCAAAATATTTGTTTTGGGGAGGAGAATTTTCCTTCGGCCTTTTGCCTAAAGGCGCTTTTGCGCCCTCCGATACCTTAAAAGTGGAAACTTCAGGGCAGATATATAATTTGTCCCTTCTCTCAAATTTTTATGTAAATCCCGATTCCCGCTACAGAATTTATTTTACGGGCGGTTTTGGCTACTCTTCGCTTTCTTTGGATAAAAACATCGGCTACTACGACGCCTACGGCAAACTGACCGACGTTAAGACAGAAGGGGTTTCTTCCTCCAATATAAACGGGATTTTCGGCGCGGGGTTTGAGTGGTCCGTACAAGACATTAACTTAGGCGTTGAAGTGCGCGCAAATTACTCCCCCTTAAAAGAAGACTTAAAAGAAAGCAGCGCCCTGCGCGTTATGACCACGGCTAAATTAAGCTGGTTCTTTTAACGCCGCAGGATTAAAATAATGAAATTCCTTATCCTCCCAAACAGTTTTAAGGGCACTTTAAGCGCAAGCGCTTTTTGCAGAATTGCGCAGAAAATTATGCCCGGCTCCGTCTGCCGCCCCGTAAGCGACGGCGGCGACGGCGCGCTTGAAGTGTTTTCCTCCCTCTACAAAGACGCAAAGATGCTGCATGTGAAAGCTTTGGACGCTTTGGGCAGAAATAAAAGAGCGCCCTTTCTTTTCCTTAAATCAAAGAAAACCGCCGTTTTGGAATGCGCTAAAATTACCCCTCTTGCCGGCCTTAAAAAAAACGAGCTTGATATTATCAACGCAACTTCTTTCGGCATAGGACAAGTTATAAAAGCATCCGTTAAAAAAGGCGCGCGCAATTTTTTTATCGGTTTGGGCGGAGTGGCTTTTAACGACGCGGGAGCTGGTATGGCCCAAGCGCTGGGCTTTGCGCTGCTTGACGCAAAAAACAAACCCTTAAAACGCGGGGCGGGCGCGCTGGACGGCTTAAAAAAAATCGCGCGCGCAAAAGCAAAAACCTTTCCAAAAGACCTTAAATTTTTTGCTCTTTGCGATGTTAAAAACCCGCTGCTCGGGCCGCAGGGTTCCGCCGCCGTATACGGCCCCCAAAAAGGAGCTTCTAAACAAGACATAATATTTCTTGAGCGGGTTTTAACGCATCTGAGCAAAACAGTAAAAAGGGATTTAGGCGTAAACATAAACTGCCGCCGCTGCGGGGCAAGCGGCGCTTTAGGCGCGGGGCTTAAAGGTTTTTTGAACGCAAAACTTTTGGACGGGGCCTCAACTATTTTACGGCAAAGCGGGGCGGAGCAGAAAATAAAGGAGGCCTCTTACGTCATTGCCGCGGAAGGCAAACTTGACAGGCTTACTTTTTACGGCAAAGCGCCGCAGCGCGTCTGCGCTATGGCCGTTAAACACAAAAAACCGGTTATTTTTATTTGCGCCGTAAACGAGATAAAAGACAAAGCTCTCCTCAAAAAATACAATATCGTAAAAGTAATTGAACTTTGCCGTCTTGCAAAAAATGAACGGGATTGCAAAGATAACGCCGCAAAATATCTGAAAGAGGCCTTAAAAAAAGTTCGCCGCGAATTTTAGTAAAATATATATATATGATAGAGAGAATAAAAAGACTTGAGCCTCTTTTTCTTGAAGAGCTAAACACGCTTATTACCCGTAAGACGGCAAGCGGCGCTTTCAGCGGTTTTATAACCATTACCGCCATACATATGACAAAAGATTTAATGCACGCAAAAGTTTTTTATTCCGTCTTTGGCAGCAACGCCGACAGAAAAAACGCCCAAAACGTTCTTGACTCCTTAAAAAGCGAAATCGGCCCCGCCTTAAGAAAAAGAATACATATTAAAAGGCTGCCTTCTTTTACTTTTGAATTTGACGATACTCCCCAAAAAGCCTCTAAAGTGGAGAAAATTTTTGCCGCCATAGAAAAAGAAAATGATAAAACAAAATAATCCTCCGCAGATATTTAAGAATATATCCCAGGCCTTAAAAAACGGCAAGAAATTTTTTGTAGCCGGACATAAAAACCCCGACGGGGATTCTTTGGGCTCCACTTTGGCAGTCTGCTCTTTGTTAAGAAGGCTCGGCAAAGAAGTTTACGCATATAGCCACGATAAGCCGGGGGAAGATTTGTTTTTTATGCCCGGACTTAATGCCATCAATTTCGGCGTTTTGCCAAAAGAAAAAGATTTTGACGCTCTTGTTCTTTTAGAATGCTCCGATAAAAAACGCGGCGGCAATCTTGATTCTCTTTTCAAAACGGCAAAAACCGTGGTCAATATTGATCACCACCCCACCGGCGAAACTTACGGCACGATAAATTATATAGAACCCAAAGCCTCTTCCACCGCGGAAATTATAACGCAGATCTTTCAGTATATGGATATCCCCCCCACTAAAGACGAGGCCACCTGCCTTTACGTCGGCGTCGCAACTGATACGGGACGTTTTTTACATTCCAACACAACCCCAAAAAGCATGAGCGCGGCGGCTTATCTTCTTGCCTGCGGAGCCGATATTAAGACGGTAAATACTGTAATTTACAATACAAAGCCTTATAAAGAATTAAAACTGCTCGGCCGCGCGCTTGAAAAGATGGAGCTCACCTGTAAAAATAAAATAGCCGTTATTATGCTTGAAGAAAAAGATTTCAAAACCCTTAAAGTAAACCCGAAACATACTCAGGGCATCGTAAGCCAGCCTATTATGATACCGTCGGTGGAAGTTTCCCTCCTGCTGAGGCAGGAGTCGGGGGAAATTGCAGCCAATCTGCGCTCTAAAGGCACCCTTGACGTAAGCCGCGTTGCCCAAGCTTTCGGCGGGGGCGGACACGCAAGGGCCGCCGGTTTCAGGATAAAAGACGGCGAAATTAAAGCTGTCGCGAAAGAAACAATAAAAATTTTAGCTGCCCTGCTGCGCAAAAACAAATGAACGAAAACGGCTCCCTTCTGCTTATTGACAAACCCGCAGGCTGGACTTCCTTTGACGTCGTGGCTTATATGCGCGGCCTTCTGAGGGCCTCCAAAACCGGCCACTGCGGCACGCTGGACCCTTTGGCAAGCGGCCTTCTTATTTTACTGTTTGGCAAAGCCACAAAATTGCAAAAAAATTATCTGCACCTGCCTAAAATTTACGAAGGGCAAATACTGCTCGGCGTGGAAACAGATTCCTGGGATATGGAAGGTAAAATAATAAAAGAGCAAACCCCGCCGGAAATTACCCCGAAAGCCCTGCAAAAAGCGATAGCCGAACTGACGGGAGAAATAACGCAGCCAGTGCCCTATTTCAGCGCAAAAAAGGTAAACGGCAAAAAAATGTACGCCGCGGCAAGACAAGGCGTTTTTATTGAAAAGCAAACCGTCGTTACCGTAGAAAAATGGCAAAAAGCCGACTTAAAAGATAATATAATAGATTTTGAGGTTTGCTGCTCAAGCGGCACTTACGTGCGTTCCCTTGCTTATATGCTGGGACAAAAGCTGGGCGCGGCGGCCTGTCTTAAGACTTTGCGCCGCACGCAGATAGGCCCTTTTAACGTTAAAGATGCATTGCCGCTTGAAAAAGCAAAAACAATGAATAGAGAGGAGGCCGAAAAATGGCTAAAAACCTTATAACCGTAGGCGCTTTTGACGGCCTCCACAAAGGACATAAGTTTTTGCTTGACGCGCTTTGCGCTTTGGCGCGCAAAAATAATTTGCGGCCTTTGGCTTTGGTTTTTGTAATCCCGCCGCGCGTGGCTTTAAGTAAGATAAAACAAAACACTCTTTTAACTCTTCCAAAAGAAAAATTCGCCCTCTTTAAGAAATATCCTCAAATTAAAGTTAAAAAAATATCCTTTTTTGACGTCTGCAACCGTCCCTGCGGCGATTTTTTTAATTCCCTGCTTAAAGATTATAATATGGGCGGATTTCTAGCCGGAAGGGATTTTGCCTTCGGCAAAAACAGAAAAGGCGATTTTAAGTTTCTTACAGACGCTTGCGCAAAAAAAGGGCTGGTTTTTTGCCGGGCTGATTTTCTTAAAAGCGGGAAATTAAAAATATCTTCCTCTTTGGCGCGCAAACATATTTTAGAGGGCGACGTTAAAGGCGCGGCAAAATTGCTGGGGCGCGCCTATCAGATAAGCGGCCGCGTTATACACGGGCAAAGGCTTGGCAGGAAGATGGGGTTTCCCACGGCAAATTTGGAAATTGAAGAGCATAAAATTTTGCCGCGCGGCGTCTTTGCCGTTGAAGTTTTCTTAGGCAAAGAGCGCATGCGCGGCATTTGTAATATAGGCGTGAGGCCCACCGTATCCTTAGACGGGCGCCCTTGCGTAGAAGTGCATATTCTTGACTTTAACCGCGACATTTACGGCAAGAAACTAACGGTAAATTTTATTTCCAAAATACGGAAAGAAAAACATTTCCATACGCTGGGCGAACTTATCCAACAGATAAACAAAGACGCCGCGCGCGCTTACAAAGACGTCCCGCTTTAATCTGTAAACGCCGTTTGTCTTCCCCGCCATATTAAACTGGCGCGCCGTTCTATTATTATGATAAAATTTTTATATGAGCAAAAGACGCCTCGCCAGAGAATACGCCCTTCAAACCCTTTATTTCAGCGACAGCGGCAAACTGTCCGCCCAGGACAGCTGCCTGTTCGCCAATAATTTTTTTAACAATCTTGAAAAAGATTCTTTTGCGTTCTGCAAAGACCTTGTGCAGGGCACAAACGCAAACCTTAAGGAAATTGATAAAATTGTGGCTTTATACGCAAAGAACTGGTCGCTTTCAAGAATGTCGGCGGTGGACCGCGCCATTCTGCGCATGGCCACCTACGAGATAGTATTCAGCGCGGATAAAACGCCCGTTCCCGCCGTTATTGACGAGGCTATTGAACTTGCAAAAAAATATTCTACCGAAAACTCCGGAAAATTTATAAACGGTCTTTTAGACCAAATCAAAAAAGAACGTAAATAAAACAATATGGATATAAAAAAGGAAATTGAAAAATTAAAAGATCTCCTGCGCTATCACAGCAACCTCTACTATAACCTTGACGCGCCTGAAATTTCCGACTATCAATACGACGAACTTTATAATAAATTAAAACAGCTGGAGCGGGAAAATCCGCAGTTTATAACAAAAGACTCCCCTACGCAAAAAGTCGGCGGCGCAGCTGCAAGCACTTTTGCGGCCGTTGAGCATATTGCCCCTATGCTCTCTTTGGACAATACCTACAGCGCAGAAGAAATCCGCCAATGGTACCAGCGCACGGTAAAATTTTTAGGCAAAGATAATTTTGAGATGGTGGTGGAAAGTAAAATTGACGGCGTTTCGTGCTCGCTTACTTACCAAAATTCCTCCCTGATAAAAGCCGCGACGCGCGGCGACGGAGAAATAGGCGAAGACGTAACCGAAAACATAAAAACTATAAAAACCCTTCCATTAAAACTGCTTGTCCCCGCCGAAGGTTTAGTTGAAATACGCGGCGAGGTTTTTATGCAAAAAGAAGACTTTCTAGTCCTTAATGAAATGCAGGAAAACAGACACCTGCCCCCTTTTGCAAACGCGCGAAACGCGGCGGCGGGCTCCATACGCCAGAAAGATGCTTCCGTTACCGCGCAGCGTCCTCTTAAATTTTTTGCGCACAGTTTGGGCGCGGGCTCTTTGCCGCTGTCCTCTTTTACTCAGTTTATAGATTTTTGCAAAAAAGCGGGCGTCCCCGTTTCCCCCGTCAGAGAAGTATTTAGCGATATAGAAAAAGTTATTTCTTTTTACGAAGAGTTTAAGCAAAAACTCCACTCCCTTAAATACGACGCCGACGGCCTTGTCGTAAAAGTAAATTCTTTTGAGTACCAAAAAATCCTGGGCCAGACGGCAAAGAGCCCGCGCTGGGCAGAGGCCTTCAAATACCCCGCGGAAAAAGTGCAGACGCGCGTTATAAAAATAGCTTTCTCCGTAGGCAGGACGGGGGCCGTAACCCCCGTTGCGCAGCTTGAGCCCGTGCGCTGCGCGGGCGTTACGATATCTTCGGCCACGCTTCATAATTTTGATGAAATAAAACGCCTTAACTTAAAAGAAGGCGATACCGTTTTGCTTGAGCGCGCGGGCGAAGTTATCCCCAAAATCTTAGAGGTAACAAACCCCGCCGCAGACGGCAAAGAAGTAAAAGAGCCTTCTTTATGCCCCGTCTGCCAAAGCCCTCTTTTTAAGGAAGAAGGCGAGGTTATTATCCGCTGCGTAAACCCTAACTGCCCCGCCCAGCTTAAAGGCCGCGTGGAGCATTTTGCAAGCAGGGAGGCTATGGATATAGAAGGCCTGGGAGAGGCCGCCGTTGAACAGCTTGTTTCGCGCGGCAGCATAAAAAAACTTTCCGATATTTATAACTTAACGCTTTTTGATTTAATGCCTCTTTATCTTTTCAGTGATAAAAAGGCCGATAATCTTTTAACTGCCGTTGAAAAATCTAAAACGCGGCCGCTTGCGCGCTTTATTTACGCCTTGGGCATAAGGCATATAGGCGAGAAAACCGCCCTTGCCCTGGCCGAGCATTTTACTTCGCTAGAAAAGCTAAAGGCGGCTTCAAGCGGAGAATTGCAGAAAATTTTGGATATCGGCCCCTCAGGGGCGCAGAGCATTATAAACTTCTTATCCTCCAAAGAAGTAAAAGACGAGTTGGAAAACTTTTATAAAGCGGGCCTTAAATTTACCGCGCCGATAAAAAAATTATCCTCCGTCTTAGACGGCAAAACTTTTGTTTTTACTGGGGAACTTTCTTCTATGACGCGCGAGGAAGCAGAGGCTAAAGCAAAAGCGAACGGCGGCAAAGTTTCGGGAAGCGTATCCTCAAAAACTTACGCCGTAGTCGCCGGTAAAGACGCGGGGAGCAAACTTAAAAAAGCTTCTTCTTTAGGCGTAAAAATATTGAGCGAGGAAGATTTTTTGACCTTGCTTAAATAACTTCTCGGCTTAATTTACGTCCGTAAAAAAAGGCCTTCGTTTAACGAAGGCCTTTTTTATAAAATCGGTTCAAGCGCGGGTTTTAGTTTCTTAAAAGCGGGCGAAGAGAATCGAACTCTCGTCTCAACCTTGGCAAGGTCGCGTTCTACCATTGAACCACGCCCGCAGAACATCTTATAAATATATTATAACATATTAGCCGTTTTGGCGTCTATTTGGCGCTTTGTCCGCCGTAAATTACGGAGGCAGCCTGTTTTGTTTCAGGTTTGGATAATAAGAAATTTTTAAGCGTTTCGTTTTTCAATAATTCTTTAAGATATAAATTTTCTTCAGCGAGGGCTTTTGTTTCTTTGGGGTTATCTATAAAATACTTTGCCGCGCGCGTCATAAGCAAATTATTTATTAAAGAACTGTTTAGAATTGCCGTTAAAACAGTTTCGTTTTCCAAAACATTTATCACCACTGGATTTGTAAAAAAGTTTTCAACGGCGTAATCCTGCTGGGCAAGCATGTCAACCGCGGGGAAAGCGGTTTCCGTCAGGTTTTTGACGTTTTTTCTGCCCATAAAAGAAGAAATTACCGTTTCGTTATTAAAAATAACTTCTATAACCTGCGGATTTTTAAGGTTGTCCCCCACGGTGTTCATAAGGCTCCACGGGGTGGAGCCTACCCTCTGTAAATCCTCTTTGCTAAGGCGCGTTATGTTATAAAGATTAACGGCTATTACCGGTTTGCCGTACTCGGCGTACATATCGGCGCGCGCGGGCGTGCTTATGTTTGCGGGAAGATTTGTTTTTATCTCTTCGGGGAAATCGGTAATTTCGGCCTTGTCGTTTGTAAAATCCTGCAGACGGTCCGGCGTTATGGCAAGCTGCGGGTTATTGGCTCTTTTTACATAAAGGCTTACCGGCGCGGCCACAACGGTCAAAGCAAATAAAAACAACATAAAATACACTAAGTTTTTGCTTTTTTCTTCCTGTTTCATAAGAATATTTTAACATAAATTTACCTCTTAAATATGCTATGATTTTTTATATGAAGTCTTACAGCGAATATCTTACCGTAAACACCGAAGAACGCCGTCAAATCAGAAACATCACGCGGCCTGTGCGCGAAGCTTTGGCGAAAAGCGGCGTTAAAGAGGGGCTTTGCCTCGTCAACGCCATGCATATAACGGCAAGCGTGTTTATAAATGACAATGAAAGCGGCCTTCACGAAGATTTTTTGAAATGGACCGAAAGCCTTGCCCCCTACAACCCTAAGGGTTATCGCCATAACCTTACCGGCGAAGATAACGGCGACGCCCACTTAAAACGCACAATTATGGGCAGAGAGGTCGTCGTAGCCGTAACAAAAGGAGAACTTGATTTCGGCCCGTGGGAAAATATTTTTTACGGCGAGTTTGACGGACAAAGAAGCAAAAGAATCTTAATTAAGATAATAGGGGAATAAATGAAGCGCAAAGTTTACTATTACGATACCGACTGCGGCGGAGTTGTTTATCACGCAAATTATCTTAATTTTTTTGAAGAAGCCCGCACCGAAGAACTTGAAAAAATCGGGCTTTCTGTTAACGACCTAAAAAAAGAAGACTGCTTTTTTGTCGTAAACCATCAGGAAATTTTTTACAGATATCCGGCCTTTTACGGCGATATTTTAGATATAGAAGCCAAAGTGGTAGAATTAAGCGCCGTACGTATGGTGTTTGAATACCATATAAAAAATCAAGAAGGCAGGCTTACTACGGAGGGGACGACTTCTTTAGTCTGCATCGGCAAAGACGGGCATCCGCACGCGTGGCCGGAGTATTTTGCCAAAAAAATCCCCGTAAGCCCCGCGGCGATAAAAACAGGGAGGAAGTAAAAATGAAGAAAACTTTTTTAATTATTTGTTCCGTTTTGCTTTTGTGCGCCTGCGCGGCAATAGATGATAAAATGTCTTTTAAGTTCGCGATACCGGAAACCGACGACGACGCTTTAGGTTTTCAAAAATCTGCGCTGTCCTACGAGCTTTATTCCTGGAAAACCGGCCCCGAATGGGCGTTTTCTTTATTTGAAAACGGCTCGCGCCTTACGGCCTCTTTCAAGAGCATCAGCGCCGGCGATGACGTTATTATCGGCCCCGAGCAGCTTATGCAGGATATTTTGGCCCTGCCTCAAAATACAAAAATTTATTGGAACTTAAAACGCATAAAAGGCTTCAAACTGCCGCCGCAGGATTTATTAAATAAAATAGTGCTTGAAGCAAAAAAAAGCGGTATTATAATTGAAGTTATAAACTGGCCTTCTTAAAAGATAAAAGCTCCCTTTATTTTCTTTTTCTGTACTGCTTTACTTTAAGCAGAAGGATAGCTTTCTTTAATTCCATTTCGGCAAGGGCCATATCAATATCGGGATCTTTACCCGAAAGGCTGGTTTTGGCCTGGGCGGCTTTTTGTTTCTCTTCCTCTTCGTTAATTTCTTCGGCGAGGGCGGCGTCCTCGGCAAAGACGCTGACGACATCGCGCGCAATTTCCGCCAGGCCTCCCATAACGGCAAAGTATTCTTCGTTTCCGCCTTCTTTGTAGCGGAGCACTCCGAAATTAAGTTTTGCAATATACTGTGTATGTCCGGGCAAAACGCCCATTTCCCCTTCGTAAGCGGGCAAGGCTACAAAATCAACCTGCTTATCTATAACGGGACGCTGCGGCGTTATTATTTGCAATCTTAATTTCTTTTGAGCCATAAAATTATTCCGTCTGGCCTTTGGCTTTCATCTGCTCGTATTTGGCAAGCACGTCTTCTATTGCGCCGCAGTTGTAAAAAGCCTGCTCGGGGATATGGTCGTAATCCCCGTTTATGAGGCCCTTAAAGCCTTTAATAGTATCGGCAAGCTTAACATATTTGCCGTTGACGCCGGTAAATTTCTCGGCCACAAAAAAGGGCTGGGATAAGAATTTTTGTATCCTGCGCGCTCTTGCGACTAATATTTTATCTTCATCGCCAAGTTCGTCCATGCCTAAAATGGCGATTATATCCTGAAGATCTTTATATTTCTGTAAAATCCTCTTTACTTCCTGGGCGGTGTCATAATGCTCTTTGCCTAAAATGTTTGCGTCAAGGATACGCGAAGTGCTGTCCAAAGGATCCATGGCGGGATAAATGCCCAGGCTGGCAAGCTGCCTTGAAAGAACCGTTGTGGCGTCTAAGTGAGTAAATGTAGAGGCAACGCCCGGGTCCGTCAAGTCGTCGGCGGGAACGTAAACGGCTTGTATGGAGGTAATAGAACCTTGTTTGGTGGAGGTAATTCTTTCCTGCAAAGAGCCTATTTCGGTATTAAGCGTAGGCTGATAGCCGACGGCCGAGGGCATGCGCCCCAGTAAAGCCGAAACTTCGGAATTGGCAAGCACGTAACGAAATATATTATCCAAAAACAGCAAGACGTCTTGCTTCTTTTTATCTCTGAAATATTCCGCCTGGGTAAGGGCGGTTAAAGCCACTTTTGCGCGTGCGCCGGGGGGCTCGTTCATCTGGCCGTAGACAAGAACCGTTTTATCAAGCACGGTGGAACCGTCGGCAAGGGTGCTTTCCTGCATTTCAAGCCACAAATCGTTGCCTTCGCGGGAGCGTTCCCCCACCCCGCCGAAAACGGAACTGCCGTGGTGTTCGCGCGCAACGTTATTTATAAGCTCCATAATAATAACCGTCTTCCCCACGCCAGCGCCGCCAAACAAGCCCACTTTGCCGCCTTTCATATACGGGGCGATAAGGTCAATAACCTTTATGCCCGTTTCAAATATTTGAGGGGTTGTTATTTGGTCCTCAAGAGCCGGGGGAGGGGTGTGTATGGAGGCGTAATTATCCGTCTTTATCGGCCCCCTGTAGTCCTGCGGCTGGCCTAAAACGTTGATAAGACGGCCAAGACAAGCTTCCCCCACCGGTACTTTTAAGGAAGATCCCGTGTCTTTTACTTCCGCGCCGCGGGCAAGCCCGTCGGTGGAGGCTAAGGCCACCGCGCGCACGATATTATCGCCCAGCTGCTGGGCTACTTCCGCTACGAGAATTTGTGTTTCGTTTAATTTAATTTCTAAAGCGTTTTCTATCGCCGGCAAAACGCCGTTTTCAAATTGTACGTCAACGGCCGGCCCGATGACTTGCACTACTCTTCCCTTGTTCATAAGATTCCTCTTTCTTCTAATTATTAAGAGCGTTAGCCCCGCTTACTATTTCGGTAATTTCGTTTGTTATGGATTCCTGGCGCACTTTATTTAATTTGACGCTCAAAGTATCGGCAATTTCGCCCGCGTTCTTGCTTGCCGATTCCATGGCGTTCATTCTTGCGGCAAGTTCGGCCGCCTGAGATTCAAGTAAAAAACGATACAGGCTTGAGCTGATATACCGCGGAAGCAAAGTTAAGAAAATTTCCATCATATCGGGCTCAAAAATAAAATCGGATAAATCCTCTTCCCCGGCAATCTCGTCAAAATCAAACGGGAGGAAAGTTTTGCTTATCAAAGCTTGGGAAGCCATGGACTTAAAATTATTGTAAATTATGTCAACCGAACTTATATTTTTTTCAGACGAGAGGGAAAAGAGCGCATCTTTTATCATCGCCGCGTGGGCGTAATTTGTTTTGGGGAAGATGCCGATAAGCTCCCCCGTAACGGTAATATTCGGCGCTTTCAGGCGCTTTATAAAATCGCGCCCTTTTTTGCCCACAACGTAAATATATATTTGCTTGTCTTTATTTATTTGTATCCATCTAAGAGCTTCTTTTAAGACGACGGCGTTAAACGCGCCGCAGAGCCCTTTGTCGGCTGTAATCAAAAGAAGGGCTTTGGCGTTTTTATCTGCTTTGGAATTGTCAAAGAAACGATAAGCCGCGCTTTGATATATGGCGCTGTCCGGATTTTGTATGTCTTTGCGCAAATTATCTATCATTACCGCCATCTTTTGCGCAAAAGGGCGTCCTTGCTCCATCTGAAACTGCGCTTTCTTTATACGGGCAGAAGAAATCATCTTCATCGTCAGCATTATCTGCTGGGTGGCTTTGGTTGATTTTATCTGCTGGCGTATATCGCGCAAACTTTCCATGGCAAGATACCTTTATTTATTTTTTCCTGCTTTCAAGCGCCTTGACGTAATCGGCTATGCCTTTTTCTAAAGTAAAATCCGGCGCGTAGCCTATCTTTTCAACGGTGGACGAAATATCGGCAAGCGTGCGCATCTGATAGAAAGAATAAGGATTATCAATATATTCCGTCGTAAGATTTAAGCCCATTTCGTTATTAAGGCATTTTATTATATCGTTAAAATTGCGCGAAATGCCCGTTCCTACGTTATAAACGCCGCTCTCTTTGGCATTATTAAGCGCGCAGAGATTTGCTTTGATAACATCTTTTATATAAACGAAATCTCTTTCCTGCTCGCCCATCTTGAAAATTTTAGGATTATGCCCAAGCTTCATTTGATTATAAAGCTGGTACATCATGCTGGCTGTTTTGCCTTTATAATATTCGCCGGGGCCGTAGACGTTAAAATATCTTAATCCGACTATAATCATATCCTGATTTTCGGAAGCAAATTCTTTTGCCACATTATCCATCATGGCCTTGGAAAACCCGTAAATATTTTCCGGCGCGGGGGTTTGGGTTATTTTCATAGGGCACTCGCCGTTGCCGTAAGTGGCCGCAGAAGAGGCGTAAATAACCTTTTTTATTTCATTTTCTGCCGCGTAATTTAAGATATTGCGGAAAGCCTCCACATTGGCTTCCATCATAAGGCGCTGGTCGTGTACGTCGGTGTCGGTTATGGCGGCTTCGTGGAAAATAGCGTCAAAATAATCGTCTGCGGGCAGTTCTTCATAAACGTCGGCCGTGTAAATATCCCCCTTAAAGCCGAGCAGATTTTTGAAATTGCCGCTTGAAAAATCATCTATCACGGCAACGCTGTTGCCCTGTTTTTCAAGTTCCAGGGCGATATTGCTGCCTACAAAACCCGCCCCGCCCGTAACTAAATATTTTTTTTGTGCCATCTTATTTACTCTCCTTAAATATAGGTTTATATTCTTCTAAAACTGCTTTTATTTCTTTCTCCAGAGGCTCTGAAAGTACGCCTTCTTTTGCAATTTTTTCAAGCAACATCGGATACTTTGCGCGCACATAAGCCAGCATCTTATCTTGGTAAACCAAAACGTTTTTGACCGCTATATCATCTACGTATCCGTGCGTGCCGGCAAACAAAACCAGCACCTGCTCCTGTATCAGCATGGGATTGTACTGCGGCTGTATCAGAAGTTGTTTCATACGCTGCCCGCGCGCAAGCTGGGCCTGGGATTCTTTATCAAGTTCGCTGCCAAACTGAGCAAAACTCTCCAGTTCCTGATACTGCGCTAAATCTATCCTTAAAGTGCCGGCAACTTTGCGCATGCTCTTCTTCTGCGCGCTGCCGCCGACGCGTGAAACGGAAAACCCCACGTCAATGGCCGGTTTGACGCCGCTTCTGAAAATATTGGAATCAAGATAAATCTGCCCGTCGGTAATTGAAATTACATTGGTCGGAATATAGGCTGAGATATCGTTAGCCTGCGTTTCAATAATAGGCAGGGCCGTTAAAGAGCCCGCTCCGTTTTTATCGCTTAATTTACAGGCGCGCTCAAGCAGGCGGGAATGCAGATAAAAGACGTCCCCCGGGTAAGCTTCCCTCCCAGGCGGTCTGCGTAAAAGCAGCGACATCTGACGGTAAGCCTGGGCGTGTTTTGATAAATCGTCATAGATAATCAAAACGTCCTTGCCCTGCCACATAAAATATTCGCCCATCGTGCAGCCGGCGTAAGGCGCGGCATAAAGAAGCGAAGCCGGTTCAGAAGCGCAGGCCGCCACTACTATAGTGTAAGGCATTGCTCCTTTATCGGTCAGAGTCTGGACCACCTGAGCCACTGTGCTTTGTTTTTGTCCTATTGCGACATAAATGCAGATTACGCCTTCTTTTTGCTGTTTCTGGTTAATAATAGTGTCAATTGCAATGGCGGTTTTCCCCGTCTGCCTGTCGCCGATAATAAGCTCCCTTTGCCCTTTGCCTATGGGGACCATGGCGTCAACAGCTTTAAGCCCGGTTTGCAAAGGCTGCTTGACCTGCTGGCGTTCAATAACGCCGGGGGCTATTACTTCCATAGGGCGGTACTGCGCGGCTTTAAGGGGCTCTTTGCCATCTAAAGGCCGGCCTAAAGGATCTACAACGCGGCCAAGCAAAGCTTCACCCACAGGTATGCTTATTACTTTGCCCGTTCTTTTTACGCTGTCGCCTTCTTTTATGCCGGTATCGGGGCCCATTATAACGCAGCCTATATTATCATACTCCAGATTAAGGGCCATGCCGCGAACGCCGTTTTGAAAATCCAATAATTCCCCGGAAACAGCGTTTTTGAGGCCATAAATTCTTGCGATGCCGTCGCCCACGCTTATTACCGTGCCCGTTTCGTTTATTTGGGAAGAAGGCACAAAATTTACTATCTTCTCTTTTATTATAGAGGTTATTTCCTCCGGTCTTATAGCCATACCTTATTTACCTTTCCGTTAAGTTTTTTGTAAGCTGTTTTATCCTGCCCTGAGCGCTTGCGTCAATCAAGATATCCCCCCGCCTGATTATAAGTCCGCCAAGCAGGGTGCTATCTTCCTCAAAATCTAACGCCGCTTTGGCGTTAAAATATGAAGACAAAGCTTTTTCCAGTATTTTCTTATCGGCGTCTTTAAGAGCGCCGCAAGAACTTACTTTTACCCTTGTAACGCCGTTTCTTTTATCAAGCAAAACGCTTAGCTGTTTTAGTATCAAAGCGGATAAATCAAACCGTTTTGCGTCAACTAATATTTTTATAAAAGCGGCCGCTTCGCTTTTTTTAAGAATTTTGGCAAGGATATCTTCTTTAACTTTATTTGAAATCACGGGGCTCAACAAATACTGCCCCGCCTCTTTAAGCGCAAGGAGAGCCTGCTCCAAATGTTCGTAATTTGAGGAGGCTTCTTTTGCGTCTTTAGCCAAAGAATCGTAGGCTAAAGCGTATCTTTGCGCAAGAACAAGGCTGTTTGCCTTCATTTTCTTTTTATATCCTTAAGTAAATCTTCCACCAATTTAGAACCTGTCTTTATATCTGTTTCTTTGCCTATAACTTTCTCTACGGCAAGCATAGTTAAATCAACGATATCTTTGCGGGCCGCGTCTAAAGCTTTTTGCGTCTGCGCGGTTATTTGCCGCTGCGCCTGCTCAATAAGGTTTTGCGCGCTGTCTTTGGCTTCCTGTAAGATACGCTGCCGCTCGCTCTCGCCTAAGGCGGAGGCCTCTTGCAGCTTAGCTGCGCTCTGTTTGCTAATATCGTCAAGACGCGTCTGCAAATCTTCTTTAATCTTCTGGGCTTCGTCTTTGGCCTGCTGGGCGCTTTGCACGTCATTTGCAATTTTCTTTTCCCGCGCTTCCAAAGCGTTGATAACAGGCTTCCACGCAAATTTGGCTAATAAAAAAGCCAAAATAGTAAAATTAACAACAGTCCAAAAGATTAACCCGACTTCGGGTTTTAATAAGGCGTCCATATTATAACATCATAAAGCAGATTACCAGCGAGAAAAATGCCACGCCTTCAATGAAAGCCGCGCCGATAATCATGGTAAGCTGAGCCATTTTGCCCGCTTCGGGCTGACGGCCCGTTGCTTCCAAAGCGGCTGCGCCTATCTTACCGATGCCGATTGCCGCTCCTATAACGGAAAGCCCTGCTCCAAGCCCTGCCGCGACGTATTTTATTACTTCCATTCCCATAATAATTCCTCCTTAACTTTTTTTAATTCTAATGCTGATGCATCTGCAAACCCGCAAATATCGCGGTAAGCAAAGTAAAAACATAAGCCTGTATGGCTGCGACAAGCAGCTCAAGAAGACTTACAAAAAGCGTCATTCCCAAAACAGGGGCGGCAGTGCCGTAGCCGGCAATTAAGCTCTTTTCCCCCATAACAAATATAAAAGAAAATAAAGCTATTAAAACTATATGCCCCGCCGTCATATTGGCAAAAAGACGAACAGCCAATACAAAAATTTTAATTAAAAGCCCCAAAATTTCTATAGGAAAAAGCAAAGGAACAAGCCAAAAAGGCACGCCGCCCGGGATAAAAGTTTTAAGGCAGCCCAGAAGACCGTTTTTCTTCATACTGAGGCCCATAATCACAAAAAAGCTGACAAGCGCCATACCGCCGGTGATTGAAATATTAGAGGTTATTGTTTTGCCCCCCGGCAGCATGCCGAAGTAATTGGCAAACAATAAAAATATCAAAAGCGTGCAGAAAAACGGCACCAGTTTGCGGCCTTCTTTGCCTATATTGGGCAAGACGATGCCGTCCCTGACAAATACCACAAAGCCTTCTATAGCCGTGCGGCAAAGACGCCAATTACTCTTCCACGCCAAAGGGATAAAAATCAACAGAACGGCCGATATCGCAAACATTAAAAGGGAGTGGGAGGTTATCGGCAAATGCACCCCGAAAAGAGTGAGGCCGAAATCATGATCTAAAATATGATGTTCTATAAGTTCCGTAATCATCTTTTATCTTCTGTCTTTTGAACTGAGGGTTTTTGTTTCTTTAGCTGGTTTACTGCGGCGCGCGCGGTCTTTACCATTAAATACAGCCCGAAAGAAAACCCGCAAACGCTGCCGCAGACAATAAACAGCGGATACGAATTTAATTTAGCGTCAAGCCACTTGCCGGCCAAAAGGCCCAGCAGCATCACGGCGGCGAATTGAACACCGAGTCCAGTCGCTAATAAAAAATCGTGCTTCTTCATATACCCCCGACCGCAAAAGGCGGTATATCTATATAATATAATATTTTCCCAGCCTTGGGGCGAAACATCAAAAATATTAGTCCACAGAAGAAATCCCCACCTAAAACTAAAGCCTTGCGCTAAATGCTATAATGGGGACATAGGGGTGATGATTATGAGAAACAATCCTCATATTCTGGAAATCAGCGCGCATGTTTGGCTTAAACAGATAGAAGCCGAAACGGGTTCTTTTAAGACTCTTGATAAAATCCCGCAGGAATACCTGCAGGAAATAAAAGACTTGAAATTTGACGCCGTTTGGCTTATGGGCGTTTGGCAGGAAAGCCCGGAAAGCCGCCGCATAGCGCGAGAAGATAAAGATATAAACAATTACTTAGCGTCCGTACGTCCCGATTATAAAAAAGAAGATATAATAGGCTCCCAATATTCCATTTACGACTACCGCGTAAACGATAAATTCGGCGGGAACGCGGCTTTGCTCGTATTAAAAAAACGGCTTAATGACTTGGGAATAGCCCTTATTCTAGACTTTGCCGGCAATCATTTATCCTTGGACCATCCTCTTACTTTGTCCGAACCGGAAATGTTTATAAACTTGGGAAGAGAGCCTTCTCCCGAAGAAAAACCCTTCTTTTTTAAGACAAAAGACGGCCGCTGGCTGGCTTACGGCAGGGATCCGCACTTCCCCGCGTGGACCGACAGCGTACAAATAAACTATTTCAACCCGAAAGCGCGCAAATTTCTCAATGATACCCTTATGAAAATAGCGCCCCTCTGCGACGGATTACGCTGCGATATGGTAATGCTTGTTTTGAACAATCTGTTCAAAACTGCTTGGGGGAAATATATAAAAGAACCTCTGCCGCAGGAAGAATTTTGGACGCAGACTATTAAAAAAATAAAAAGCGCTATCCCGCGTTTTGTCTTTATAGCCGAAGTGTACTGGGGCCTTGAGTGGGAAGTGCAGGAACAGGGCTTTGATTATACGTACGACAAAATACTTTACGACCGTCTTTTAGGCTCCTGCGCGCAGGATATCCAGGGCCACTTAAACGCGGAACATCTTTATCAGAAACGCTCTATACGCTTTATAGCAAATCACGACGAAGAATCCCCTTTGGCCGCTTTTGGTAAAGAAAAATCTATGGCGGCATCGGCAATAATCTCAACGATAGACGGCGCCAGGCTTTTTACCGCGGCCCAGCTCTACGGCGCGAAAAGACGGCTTCCCATACAATATATCCCCGCCGATAAAGTTATAGACGAAAATAATTTTAATTTTTATAAAAAACTTTTGGATATAACGAACCATCCGTGTTTCCACGGCGGGCAATGGGGCTTAAAAACCGTAAAACCCATAGACGAAAATGATACCGGCTATAAAAATATTCTGGCTTGGAAATGGCTGCAGTTTACGACGGCAAAACTTGTTTTGATAAATTACTCTTCGCAAATTTCGCGTTGTATTTTGCCGCTGGAAAAACTGCCCGAAAAAGAAAAGTTTTTGCTTACCGAGGAAATAAGCGGCTTTGCCAAAGAACTTGATACGCAAAAAGTGAAAAAGGAAGGCGTTCTCTTGGATTTCGCGCCATATGAAGTAAAAATCATTTCGCACGACTTATAAATATTTTTACCGTTAGCTATGCCCCGCATTTGCCTTCTGTAAGCAAATGCGGGGTTTTATAAATTTACGTCTGAACTAAAGAATTTTATTTGCGGTAAAACTAAATGTTATAATAATTTTATGACGGGAAAAACAAAAAAACCTCTGGCTCTTGTCTTTGCGGCCGACGATAAAACGTCTTTTGCTCTTGCCTGCGCCCTGCTGAGCGTAAAAGAAAATGCGCCCCTTCTTTTTAAGAAAGCCGATTTTTTCGTTTACACGCAGGATATCTCCGACGAAAATAAGCTTGCTTTACAAAAAATCGCACAACTTACCTTCCTTCCCTTTGAGCTGCCTTTTAATCCCTCTGAAATAAAAACTTTGGGGACTTACACCGTCCTTACAATGGCAAGGTATGAAATGTTTTTTCTTCTAGACGCCTATAAACAGGCCCTTTGGCTTGATACCGATATTTTGGTCCAAGGGGAAATTGAACCTCTTCTCTCTTACAACAAAAGCGGGCTTGCGCTTGCAAAGGACGGCAACTCCGTCGCGGCTAATTTTTTTGCGCGCCCGACGGGAGATTTTAATATGAGCGCGCAAAATTATAATGCCGGCGTATTTTTATTAAACGATACCTTGCCCGAATATAAACAAATTGCCGCTTGGTGCTACGAGCAGACAAAAAATTTATCCCCCGTCTTAAACTGGATAGATCAGGCTGTCTTAAACCTTGCTTTGCAGAATTTTTCCATAGTCCCCGACGAACTTGAACGCAAATATAACAGCAATCCGTTCAGCAGCCCTGTTAAAATAAAAGACGCCTTAATCTTGCACTGCGCCGGGAAAAATAAATTTTGGAATAATTTTGAACTGCCCCTTTGGTCAAAATTGTATAATAAATGGCTGGCTTTGGGTGGGGCCCCAAAACCGGCGCAAAAAACCTGTTTATTAAACAAAAGCTTGTTTAAGGTCAAGTTTTTTATAGAAAAAGTACCCTTTTTATGGGATATTTTTGTATATTTTAATAAGAAACGCTTTGAAGCGCATTTTAAGCGCGCTATAAGCAAACTGGGATAAAAAAATGGAACAAAAACTCTTAATTGCAGGTATTTTAGCCTTTGTTTTTACTTTAATTTCAAAACATTTGCGCAAAAAATGTTTTTTGCTGTCAAAAAAGAAAATGTTTTATTGGACTCTTATTGCTGTCCTTTTAGGCGCTTTTATAGCCTATTTTCTGCTTGATTTTATGGCAAAGAACGGGATACAGGGCGGGATATCCTCTTGCACCACGGTTATTATCGCGGCGGCCGCTTTAGGGATTATTGTATTCTATTTTGCCAGAATAAAAAAGGGGGACGAAGGCTCCCTAAAAGTATATTTATCCGTTATAGATTGGGCTGAAACGGTTTATTTCGCCGCATTTTTTGCCTCTTTTGTGATGTTTTTCTTTGCGCAGGCCTTCAAAATACCTTCGGCCTCTATGCGCAATACTTTGCTGGAGGGCGATAACCTTTTCGTCAATAAGATAACTTACGGCGCGCGGCTGCCTTTCTCAGACAATAAGTTTTTGAAAATTAATGCTATTAAGAGAGGCGATATTATTGTTTTTTCTTTCCCTGCCAAAGATAAAAATCAAATTAACTGCGGGGAATCCCAATACGGCAGGGAATTTGTAAAACGTATAGTAGGATTGCCCGGTGAAACCGTTGAAGTAAGAAATAAGCAAGTCTTTATAGACGGAAAGCCCCTCCCCCAACAGCCTTATGAGCTTTATATTGATCATGACCGCGCCGAACAGCTTATGCCTCTTACGCAGGAACAATATCAACAAATTTGGGAAAATCGCGAGCTTGAAAAATATTTCGGTCTTTATTTAAGGGATTATTTTGGCCCGGTAACTATCCCCCAAGGCTCTTATTTGGCTATGGGAGATAACAGGGACGCTTCCTGCGACTCCCGCTTTTGGGGCCCCGTTCCAGAGAAAAATATAAAAGGCAAGGCCTGGTTTAGACATTGGCCTTTGTCCCGCGCCGGCTTTATTAAATAACCGTTTTTTAACGCTTCTACGACGTATAATTGCCCTCAAACCGCAGAGGATACTCTCTTCGCGGCGCGGGGCGGGCAGTTTTCACGTGAAAACTTTTGCCGCGCTTATCTTACTTCTTTTTAATAAATAAACCATCATGCTTTTCTAGGCTGCGTTATTATAATCAGCCTATCTTAAGTTTTCACGTGAAAACAACCTCCGCGGCTTTAATGATTTTATCATACAAGCTTAACATCAAAGGTATCCATTGACTTAATATTTGTCTTTTTATTATAATTTATACAGGTCCTTAAAGGAGGGTTTAATGGGCGAAATTGTTTGTATAGCAAATCAAAAAGGCGGGGTGGGCAAGACTACCTCCGCCGTCAATCTGGCCTATGCTTTGGCGTATTTGGGGCAGGAGGTTTTGCTCGTTGATTTTGACCCTCAAAGCAATGCGACAAGCGGGCTAGGCGTAACTCTAAAAAAAGAAGATAAATCTATTTATCATCTTATTACAAAAACGGCTGTTCTCAACGATGTTATAAGACAAACCAGCAATGAACTGCTGGATATACTTCCAGCCAGCAAAGACCTTGCTGGCGCAGAAGTGGAACTGGTAAATATCCCTTCAAGGGAAAAGGTGTTAAAAGAGGTTTTGGACCCCATTAAGAAGATGTATGACTTCATTATCATAGACTGTCCCCCCTCTTTAAGTCTGCTGACGGTTAACGCCCTTGTAGCGGCAGACAGTGTTATTACTCCTATACAATGCCAATATTATGCTATTGAGGGGTTGGCGCATTTTATCAGCACTACAGGCAAGATTAAACAGTTTTTAAGCCCGCAGTTGAAAATAGACGGCGGAATTCTTACTATGTACGACGGCAGGCTTAATTTGGCAAATCAGGTGAAAGAAGAAGTGTCAAAATATTACGGAGATAAAGTTTACAAGACGGCTATTCCCACAAATATCCGTCTTGCCGAAGCGCCGAGCTTCGGCCAAAGTATTTTTGAATATGATCCCGCCTGCCGCGGCACCAAAGCGTATCTTGATTTAGCAATAGAATTTTTAGTACGCCGCGGAGCCGATCCTAAGGATTATCAAAGCGTTAACAGCGCGGCGGCGGAAACGGTCAATTTTGATTTCGGGGGATAATTTATGAGACAGGCTTTAGGCAAAGGGTTAGACGCCCTATTAAGCGGCGGAACATCTTATCAGGATGGGGGGGGAATAAAACAAAACATTCAAAAAGTCCCTCTTGACAAGATTATTCCAAACCGCTACCAGCCGCGCAAAAATTTCAATGAAGAAAGCTTAAAGGAGCTTGCTTCCTCTATACAAAAGCACGGCCTTACGCAGCCTATAGTAGTAGCTTACGACGGCGGGCTTGATAAGTATGAAATTATTGTGGGGGAAAGGCGTTTTAGAGCTTCCCAAATGGCCAACTTGGGAGAAATTGACTGCATAGTGCATAATAATATAGAAGAAAAACAGCTCTGCGCTCTTGCCCTTATAGAAAATATACAAAGGGAAAATCTAAATCCCATAGAAACCGCTTTGGGCTATAAAAATCTGATGCAAAAATTTCATGTTTCTCAGGCGGAAATAGGGGAATATTGCGGCAAATCAAAGGCGGCTGTTTCAAATTCTTTAAGGCTGCTTTCTTTGTCCGAGAATATACAGAAAAGCATCGCCGAAAACGAGATAAGCGAAGGCCATGCCCGCACTCTTCTTATGCTGCCGGAAGGACTTAAGAGAGAAGCTTTATATAGAAAGATTGTTTATTTACAAATGTCTGTAAGGCAAGCCGAAAAAACGGCTAAGAATATGCTTGAGCCTAAAGCTCAAAAAAAGTCCAAAAAATCGGCGGATATTCTTGCTTTTGAAGATTCTTTAGAACAGTCTTTAGGCACTAAAGTTGAACTTAATTATAAACAAAACGAAAAGAAAGGCGTTTTAATTATACACTATAATTCGCTTGAACAGCTTGAGTCCATAACAGATAAATTAAGCAGAATTTAAAAACTCGCGTTTTAGCATAAAAATCCGTCCGCATTTTTATGCGGGCGGATTTTTTGTTTTATAAACTTTTTTGCGCAGTTATTTTTGATACCAAAAAGCATTTTTTTAACGCCAAAACTTAACAAACCCCTTTTTTCGGATATTTGCCGCAAAATCTCAGACGGCAAAAACTCAAATTTGCTCTAAACTGCGCTAAATTTAATTTATTTTACGTAAAAGAACTTTCCCCGCAGACAAGCTTAAAAAACCGCTAAAATCGTTGTTTTTGCTCAAAAAAAGCCTTTTTTATGCTTTCGCAACAAAAAAATAAGCGCTTATGCGCATCTTTGCGCATCGGCGCTTATTTTAAGCTGGAAACTTATTTTTTCTTTTTTTATAAAAGTTAGTTAAACTAACTTTATAAAACGCCTGCGCTTTTTTCAAATATTTTAAGCAGTATTAAGACAAAGCTTAGGCGCGCAAGCGGGGCTCAAAAGTTTAGTTTTCCTGAGCAAACTGGTCCTTGCCGACGCCGCAGACGGGGCAAACCCATGTTTCGGGGACGGCTTCCCATTTAGTTCCGGCGGGCACGCCGTTGTCGGGATCGCCGACGGTTTCATCATAAACATACCCGCAGACTTGACATACGTATTTCATAAAATATCCTCCTTTTCTGTTTCCTTTTTTCGGTTTGATTTATTAAAATCAATACTTCTTTTTAGCTATCCTGATAAGTAGGCGCGTCTTTATGCGTTTTGCCTTTCAACACCTGATGATAATACTCATATGTAAGCGGGGCGCCACGCGCCAAAATTTTACTTTGCGATACTTTGCCTATAAACATTATATGTGTTCCCAAATCTTCTTCCTTTTCAACGTTTACGGTTATGTAAGAAAGCGCATTTTGCGTTACAAAAGGAAAACCGTCGTCGGTAAAGTCGTAAGAATATTTTTCAAATTTATTAAAAGTTCTGCCTGTTCTAAAACCGAAATTGCCTATAAAGAGCATCTCTGCCTTTTGGGAAATCGGCTGCAGGCAAAATTTTCGGCTTGCTTTTATAAACTCGCAGGTAAGAGATTTTTTATTTACGGTAATACTGAAAGAAGGCGGCTCGGCCGTTGTTTGCATAGCGCTGTTTACAATTAAAGCATTTGGTTTGCCTTCGTAAAACGCGCTTACCAGATAAAGCCCGTAAGTTATTTGGCAAAAGGCCGCTTGGTCTATGCTCATTATACGCTTTCCTTTATTTTTTCAGATATAAGAACGCCTGTGTTAAAGCACTCCAGAAGCTTCTCTTCCGTCGGAACAAACCGCGCTTTTAAGGTTGGCGCGATAATTTTTGCCTGCATGGAAAGCAACATTTTTTCAAGGTTGTTAAGCGGCATATCGCTCCACCCGCAGGAGCCGAAAGCCGCCCCCAAAAGCCCTTGTTTGCGTAACCCCTTAAGGTAAGTAAAAACATCGGCAAGGGAAGGGTATATTTCCTGATTTAACACGGGAGAGCCGATTATTAAAGCCGCGCTGTCCAAAAGTTCCGTTGCGATATCGCTTCTGTGCGAAAAGTGCATACAATATTGTTTTACTTCAATGCCCTGCGATATCAGCCCGTCGGAAATGCTGTCTGCCATCTTGGCGGTGCTGCCCCACATGGTATCGTAAACAACAAGCGCTTTGGCAAGATTTTTTTGAGAAGAAAATTGTTCATAAAGGGCCAATATCTTTTGCGAATTTGAACGCCAAAGAGGCCCGTGGTCTGGGCAAATCATTGCCGGATTTATGCCCAGTTTTTTAATGCGCGCCAAGAAAACTTTTACAACATTTGTATAAGGCAAAATTATATTTGCGTAATATTTTTTTGCTTCGTAAGCAAGTATTTCCTGGGGGACTTGGTCGTCAAAGCGTTCTCCCGAAGCATAATGCATGCCGAAGATATCGTTGCAAAAAAAGATATTTTCCTCTTTAAGAAGGCATACCATGCTGTCGGGCCAATGCAGCATGCGCGATTCAAAAAATTGCAGAGTGAAAGCTCCGCTTTTTATTTCCCCGCCGTCGGGAATAAGGCTTACTGGCAGCTCGCTGCCCAGATGAGCTTTTAAGTTTTCAACGCCTTTTTGGGAAGCGTAAAAATGCTGCGGGCGCAGATCTCTTAACGCCTCTGGAACAGAACCGCTGTGGTCAAGCTCTGAGTGATTTGAAATAAGCACGTCTATTTTAGCCGAAGGCAAAACGCTTTTTATTCTGGCAAGCATCTGCGGGTAAAATTCTTTTTTTACCGTGTCAATCAAAACAACTTTTTCATCTAAAATAAGGTATGCGTTATAGGTGGTCCCCCTATTAGTGGAATATCCGTGAAAATCACGGATATTCCAGTCAATGGCTCCAACCCAAAAAACATTGTCTTTAATTTTTACGGCTTGCATATTATTTGCCCGTCGGCGTCTGCCATAAACCGTGGATATTGCAATATTCTCTTGCAAAGATAATTTCCTCTTTGCAATTATTAAAAACGGCTTGCGGCTTCTCTCCGGGTTTTAGATATTTGCGTCCTATTTTCCCGCCGGAGGTCATAACTTCTATAAACTCAATATAATGCTCGGGTATCATCGGGTGGGCGACTTCGCCTATTTTTACCAAATACCCTTCGGCGGTTTTTTCTATGACGGGAATATGTTTCTCGTTAGAAGCTTCCGCTGTGTTCGGCTTTTGTAACGCCATCGGTTTGCCGCAGCAAACAAGTTCCCCTATGCTTGCGTGGACGACTTCAACTATATTGCCGCATATCGGGCATTTATATATTTCATTTAATTTCGTCATATTTCCCCCTGTTTCAGCGTAGTAAAGTTTCTTCAAAAAAATAATACGGCGACGGGAAACGCCGCCGTATTTACCATATTACCAATTTTCAGCCAAGATTTCAAAATAGGCTTTGGGGTGCGCGCAGGCCGGACATTTTTCCGGCGCGGCGTCGCCTTCGTAAATAAAACCGCAGTTTAAGCATCTCCAATATATTTTGCCGTTCTTTTTGAAAACTGTGCCGTCCTCAATATTTTTCAAAAGGCCTTTGTATCGTTTGGAATGCTGTTTTTCGGCTACGGCTATGTTTAACATAACCTCTCCTATTTCGTCAAAACCTTCTTCTTTTGCAATTTTTGCGTAATCGGGATACATATGCTGCCACTCTTCATCTTCTCCGGCGGCGGCTGCTTTTAAGTTCTGCGCCGTATCGCCGATAATGCCGGCGGGAAAAGTCCCCGTAATTTCAACCGGCCCGCCTTCTAAAAATTTGAACAGTCTTTTTGCATGCTCTTTTTCCTGCTCGGCCGTTTCTTCAAATATTTTGCTTATCTGCACATACCCTTCTTTTTTCGCCTGAGATGCAAAAAAAGTATATCTGTTTCTCGCCTGCGATTCCCCCGAAAAAGCGGTAAGCAGATTTTTTTCTGTCTGTGTTCCTTTCAGTTTTTTCATATTGCCTCCTATTTTATTTAGTAAACTATATCATAATTATTCCTATTTGTAAAGAGCTTTTACGTTTCTTTATTATTTTTAACGAAATATCTTTTATTTAATTCCAAGTCTATGGAAAAGCGAAAACAATCCTCATTTTTTATTTTGTTAATAACTTATATTAAAAAATTGACTAAATGACGTTAAATTGCTAAAATTTACCTATATTTAATTTTTAGGCTTTTTAGCGGGGATAGGGTATTTTTGTGGAAAACCTCTCTATAAATGAAATTTGGGCAAATCTTATAAAAAAGCTGGAAAATGAGATTGGTAAAGACCTCTGCGATATGTGGTTAAAACCTATGAAAATAATCTCATTTGAGGGGGGCGTTTTTAAGATTGAAATTCCCAGCACCGTATGGCTTCAGCCTGTTAAAGACCGCTATGAAATTCTTATAACCCAATATCTTACCGAGATTACGCAAACGCCTTTTTCCATAGAATACATTTTCCCGGTAAAGGAAGAGGATCTGCCCAAACAAATATTGCCTCCTTCTTCTTCTCAAAAGAAAAGCGGGGCTTCCTCTTCAAAGAGTAATTTTTTTGACCGCTTAAATAATTATTATACTTTTGACACTTTTATTGAAGGCCCTTCAAACCGTTTTGCCTATAAAGCGTCTGAGGCCGTCGTAAAAAAAATGGGGGAGAGGACTAATAATCCCTTTGTTCTTTTCAGCGCGCCGGGGTTGGGCAAGACACATCTTCTCCATGCTATAGGCAACCAAATTACAAAAGAGAATCCTTCCTCTAAAGTTTTATACGTAACTGGGGAAAGTTTTGTTTCCGAGTATATAGAATCTCTTCCTCTTAAAACTACTGATTATTTCCGCAAAAAATACCGTTCTTTAGACTGTCTTTTAATTGACGATATACAATTTGTCGTAGGCAAAGAAAAGTCCGAGCAGGAGTTTTTTAATATTTTTAACAGTCTTTTTGACAATAAAAAGCAGATTGTTCTGACCTCTGACAGAATGCCAAATCAATTGGGCTTAAGCGAAAGATTATCCTCAAGGCTTTTATCGGGTATTATCGCGGAGATTAAAAAACCAGATCTTGAAACAAAAATAGCAATCTTGAGGCAAAAGAGGGATTTTAATCATTTTGACGTAGGCGACGATGTTTTGGCCTTTATCGCCGAAGGCGTCCAGGCCAGTATAAGAGAGCTTGAGGGCTGTCTTTATAAGCTTGTCAGTTATTGTAGTATCTATAATACCCCGCCTACCATAAATATAGCTAAAGAAGTTCTGGCTGATATTATAAATTTAGAGCAGGAAAAATATTCTATAAGCATTAACTCTATAAAAAAAGCCGTAACTAAAAATTTTAATATAAGAATAGAAGACTTAAACTCCAAGAAAAAAAGTTCTTCTATAGCGTGGCCGCGCCAAATTGCGATGTATTTAGCTACGGAGCTTACAAAATCCACAATATCTGATATCGGGAGGGAGTTTAACAGGGATCATACCACTGTTCTTCACGCTAAAGAAAAAGTTAAAGAGGAAATTGAAAGGGACCCTTTTTTTGCAAGCCATATAAATAAGATAATAAGCGGTCTAAAAACTGTTGATAACATTTAGATTGCCTCTAATTTATATAGTTTTCAATAAAAAATGTTGATAGTGTTTATGTTTTATAATTTTTATCAACAAAAATTTATTTTAGTTTGTATTGATAAATAAACATTATCCACAAAATTAACACAGACATATATAATAGGAATAATAATATGAAGATAAATATTACTAAAGAAAGTTTTTTAGAAGCGATTTCAATACTTCAGTCAAGTATGTCTGGCAAGACTACCTTGCCCATACTATATAACTTCCTTATGGAAACTACTGAAGAAGGAGCCCTTAAACTTACGCGCACCGATATGGAAATGGCCACCATACATAAAATAAAAGCCGAGATTGTTGAAGAAGGCTCTATTACCGTTCCGTTAAAAGAATTTTCCGATATATTAAAAACGCTGCCCTCGGATAAAGAAGTTAAATTGGAAACTGACGAAAATAATAAACTTCATATTAAATGCGGTAAAGTTAAATTTTGGGTGATAGGTACGGCAAAGAGCGAATATCCTATTGTTCCAGAGATAGAAAAAAACAATACTTTTTCCATTAACACTTTACAATTAAAAGATATGATAGAGAAGACTATTTTTTCCTCCTCCACACAGGAAACGAGATATGTCTTAAACGGTCTTTTATGGGTAAACGGCGCCGATAAATTTGAAATTGTAGCCACCGACGGCAGAAGGCTTGCCCTTGCGACAGTTCCTTCTATAGAGGGAGCAAAAGATTTTAAGATAATAGTGCCCGGCAAACTGTTAAATGAAATAATAAAATTATTATCCTTAAATAAACCGGAAAAAGATGACAAAATAGAATTTAACGTTTCTTCCAATCAAATAAGCTTTATATTTAAGGATACTATTATTATTTCTCGTCTTATAGAAGGCAACTTCCCTAATTATGAGCAAGTAATCCCCAATAAAAAGACTTTAGAATTTAAGATTAACAGAGAAGAGCTTTTATCCTCCACGCGCCGCGCGGCTTTATGCGCCGGGGATTTTGGCAATTCCGTAAAATATTCTTTAAGCGAAGGTCGTTTGGATATTACTTCAAGCTCTTCAAAAATGGATTTTTCAGACCAGTTGAAAGTGGACTATAAGGGAGAAGATTTTTCAACTTCTTTTAATCCCCAATACGTAACCGACGTCTTAAAAAATGTCGGCGCGCCTACCGTTATATTTTCCTTCGCGCGCGCGGACCAGCCCGTCCTGGTGGAGCTTGAAGGCGAAGATAAATATAAATACGTTATTATGCCGGTAAGAGCATAAAAAATGTTTAAGCAGGATAAAAAGGCTGTTTGGCACAGCTCCGAAGAAGTTTCAAAAAACTTTTACGGGCTTAACCACAAACTGGGCAGGCTTCTGCTTTTGGAAAGTTTGTGGGATAAGACTACCGCCGGCCGCGCCAGATTTTGGGTTATTTCTGCGGTAAAAGGAGGAACTGTTTTTGTAAAAGTACAAAGTTCCGCCGCTAAACAGGAGCTTATGTTTAAGAAAAAAGATTTAATAAAAGAATTAAATAAAAATTTTGACAGTCCGTGGATAAAAGAAATTTCCATTATTTAAGGAGCTTAAGATGAAAACAGAAGAAGAGTTAGAGAGGGAGTACGATTCCTCAAAAATACAAGTTTTAGAAGGGCTGGAGGCCGTTCGCAAAAGACCGGCTATGTATATAGGCTCTACCGGAGCAACGGGGCTGCATCATTTAATTTACGAGGTTGTGGATAATTCCGTTGATGAAATTTTAGCCGGCAACGCTTCTCATATAAACGTCAAAATAAAAGAAGATAATATCTGTTCTATAGAGGACGACGGGCGCGGCATTCCCGTGGACCCGATGAAAAACGTAAAGGATCCTAAACTTAAAGGCAAAAGCGCTTTAGAAGTTGTTATGACAGTGCTTCACGCCGGCGGCAAATTTGACAGCGGGGCCTATAAAGTTTCCGGCGGGCTTCACGGCGTTGGCGTTTCCTGCGTAAACGCTTTGTCGGAATGGCTTAAAGTGGAAGTTAAAAGAGAAGGCAAAATTTATTTCCAGGAATATCACCGCGGTAAACCGCAGGAAAAAGTATCTGCCATAGGCAGCACAAAAGAACACGGCACGACGGTAACTTTTAAGGCGGACGAAGAAATCTTCGGCGAAAATATTTTTTCCTACGATACAGTTGCAAACCGCCTGAGGGAACTTGCTTTCCTAAACGCCGGAGTGCGCATTACGCTTACCGACGAGCGCGTTGAAAATAAAGCTCAAGTTTTTTTATATGAAGGCGGCATTGCGCAGTTTGTTAAATACTTAAACACAAACAAACGCGTAATAAACACAGAGCCTATTTATCTTACAAAAGAAATTGATAATAATTATATTTCCTTTGCTATACAATATAACGACGCCTATTCAGAAAACGTGTATTCCTTTGTCAACAACATAAACACTATAGAAGGCGGCACGCATTTAAGCGGGTTCCGCTCTTCCTTAACAAGAATAGTAAACGATTATATTAAGAATAACAGTCTTCTCAAAAGCAAGGATTTAGGTATAACCGGCGACGACTTAAAAGAAGGCCTCACCGCCGTTTTATCCGTCAAGATACCGCATCCGCAGTTTGAGGGGCAGACAAAAACCAAACTCGGCAATTCCGAGATTGAGGGTATTGTGCGCTCTATTGTCGGCGATACTTTGTCTACTTTCTTTGAGGAAAACCCAAAAACCGCACGCGCCATTTGCGATAAATGCATCGGCGCGGCAGTCGCGCGCGAAGCGGCCAGGAAAGCCAAAGATTTAACGCGCAGGAAAGGCGCTCTTGAAAGCGGCGGCCTGCCGGGCAAACTTGCAGACTGCCAGGAAAAAGACGCCACCCGCTGCGAGCTTTTTATCGTGGAAGGCGAAAGCGCCGGCGGCAGCGCAAAGCAGGGCAGGGACAGAGTGTTTCAGGCCATTTTGCCTTTAAGAGGCAAAATCTTAAACGTAGAAAAAGCGCAGCTTGTTAAAATTTTATCCAACGAAGAAATACGCACTCTTATATCCGCCGTCGGGACAGGAGTCGGAGAGGGAGAGGGCGGCTTTGATTTGACAAAACTGCGCTATCATAAAATAGTGCTTATGGCCGATGCCGACGTTGACGGCCAGCATATTACGACGCTGCTTTTAACTTTCTTCTACCGCCAGTTAAGGCCGCTTATTGACAACGGGCATATTTACATCGCCCAGCCGCCTTTATATAAAATTAAAAAAGGCAAAGCCGAAGAATATATGCAGACGGAAGACCAAATGCAAAATTGGCTTTTTAACGAAGCAAAAAAAGCGGTTGAAGTTAAAACTCCTGACGGTAAAATTTTAAGCGCGGAACAAATGGATAATTTGCTTAAAGTTTTAAGGGAAACTGAAAATATGCTTGCCAAGCTTGAAGCAAAGGCTTTAGGGCTTAAAGAATACTGCGAATTTAAGGCTATGGGCCAGATGCCCGTTTACAGAACGCCTTTACAAAACGGCGGCTACAAATATTTCTACAACGAGCAGGATTTCCGCAATTACGAAACCGAAATTATAAACGAAAAGCGCGAAGAGCTGCTTGCCCAGGGCATGCCGGAGAGCGAGATTGATAACGAGGCTCTTGCTCCGGACCATCAAAGCCTGCGCGAGATGGGGAAACTTCTTGTCTGCGAAAATAAAATAAAAGAAATAGGTTTTGACTTAACTTCTTTCCCACAGATTGTGGAAGAAAAGAAAAAAATAAATCCTATTTTTACCGTTAACGACGGCAAAAAAGAAACTTTGGTTTACAGTCTGCAGGAGCTTTTGAACGCCGTAAAAGAAGCCGGCGCGCAGGGTTCTTCCATACAACGTTACAAAGGTTTGGGAGAGATGAACCCCGAGCAGCTTTGGGAAACGACGATGGACCCTTCTAAACGCAAGATGCTGCGCGTTGCCATAGAAGACGCCGCCGACACGGAAAAAGTTTTTACCACCCTCATGGGCGATAAAGTGGAGCCGCGCCGCGCTTTCATAGAAAGCCACGCGCTTGAGGTTCGCAATTTAGATATTTAGGAGATTTTATGAAAGAGAACAGTTCTCAGGAAGAGGCAAAAGTCATAGACTTATTTGGCAGCGTAAAGCAAAAAGACATCGGTGAGGAGATGAAATCCTCCTACATAGACTACGCGATGAGCGTTATCGTAGGCAGGGCCCTGCCCGACGTAAGAGACGGCCTTAAACCCGTCCACAGGCGCATTTTATACGCCATGCAGGAAATGGGCTTAAAATATAATAAAGCTTTTAAGAAATCGGCCCGCGTCGTCGGCGATGTTTTGGGTAAATACCACCCGCACGGGGACGCTTCGGTTTACGACGCTTTGGTGCGTATGGCGCAAACTTTTTCCATGCGCAACACTTTGGTAAACGGGCAGGGGAACTTCGGCTCGGTTGACGGGGACTCGCCAGCGGCCATGCGTTATACCGAAGTGCGCCTTCAGGCTATTGCAGACGAACTGCTAAACGATTTGGATAAAGATACGGTTAAATTTGTGCCCAACTACGACGGTTCTTTGGCTGAGCCGTCCGTTCTGCCCGCCAAAATGCCGCAGCTGCTTGTAAACGGCTCCAGCGGTATTGCCGTCGGCATGGCTACAAATATCCCCACGCATAACTTAAGCGAAATTTGCGAAGGCATAATAACCCTCATTAAAAACCCCGCAGTTACGACAAAAGAGATGATGCAAATTGTCAAAGGGCCGGATTTCCCCACAGGCGGCATTTTGCGCGGAACAAAGGGCGTGTTTGATTACTTTGAAACGGGCAGGGGCTCTTTGCGTCTTGAATGCCGCGCAGAGATAGAAGAAATGAAGGGCGGCAGAGAAGCTATTATAGTTACCGAGATTCCCTATCAGGTAAACAAAACAAATCTTATTGAGAGTATAGCGGGCCTTGTAAAAGATAAAAAGATTACCGAGATTTCTGATATCAGAGATGAATCCGACCGCCGCGGCATGCGCCTTGTCATAGAATTAAAGCGCGAGGCTACGGGGCAGGTAGTCTTAAACCAATTGCTTAAACATACGCAGCTGCAAATTTCTTTCGGCGTGAATATGCTTGCCATTGTTGACGGCAAGCCGCGTGTTTTGGGTATAAAAGACGTTATGCGCCAATACGTAAGGCACCGTCAGGAAGTTATAACAAACCGCACGCGTTTTGACTTAAATAAAGCCTTGAAGCGCGAACATATCTTGGAAGGTTTGCTTATAGCTCTTGCCAATTTAGACGAAGTTGTCGCAATTATCCGCAAAGCCAAAGACGCAAATGACGCCAAAATAAAACTGATGGGCCGCTTTAAGTTAAGCGAGGCGCAAACGCAAGCTATTTTAGATATGCGTCTGCATCAGTTGACGCAGCTTTCGGCTCTGGCAATAGAGCAGGAGCAAAAAGACCTTGTCGCCATTATTAAAGATTTACAGGCTATCTTGGCAAGCCCGCAGAGGATTTTGGATATCATCGTCAAAGAACTTACCGAGATGAAAAAACAATACGGCGACGAGAGAAAAACCGAAATTTCAACAGAAGTTTCCGATTTCTCCATTGAAGATTTAATTGACGAGGAAGAAGTCGTCATCACTCTGTCCAACGACGGTTATGCAAAACGCATTCCGCTTGACACCTATAAATCTCAAAACCGCGGCGGCAAAGGCATAATAGGCGGCAAAACAAAAGAGGAAGATTTTATTGAACATCTTTTTGTAACCTCCAGCCACGCGACGATACTTATGTTTACCACGCGCGGGCGCGTGTTTGCCTTGAAAGCCTACGAGATACCAGAAGGCACAAGACAGTCTAAAGGCAAAGCCATAGTCAACCTTTTGCAAATCAGCGGGGAGGAAAAAGTAACTTCCGCCGTAGCAATTTGCGATTTTGATCCCGCCAATTCCGGAGAAACATATCTTACCATGTGCACTCGCATGGGCACGGTAAAACGCGTAGAACTGGCTGATTTTGCCCACATAAGACGTACCGGCATCATAGCCATAGGGCTTGAAGAGGGCGACGTGCTTGTTTCCGTCCAGCAGACGCATGGCAAGAGCGAGCTTATTATCGCCACCAAACAGGGCAAGTCCATAAGGTTTGACGAAAGTCAGGTGCGCGCCATGGGCAGAACGGCAAAAGGCGTGCGCGGCATCAGGCTGGCCGAAGGGGATAACGTTATCGGCATGGAGCAGGCCCCCAAAGACGGCGAGCAGCCCGACGTTTTATCCGTCTGTGAAAACGGCTACGGCAAACGCACCGAATTTAGCGAGTACCGCTCCCAAAACCGCGGCGGCAGCGGCGTCATCACAATTAAGACGACGCAGCGCAACGGCTCTGTAGTGGGCATCAAACTTGTAGACGAGAGTAAAGACCTCATGGTTATTACCGAAAAAGGCATGGCCATAAGAATACGCTGCGAGGAAATACGCTCCGTCGGGAGAAACGCGCAGGGCGTAAGGCTTGTTAAACTTGAAGAGAGCGATAAAATAGCCCGCGTGGCCCCCGTGGTAAAAGAGGAGGACGAAAGTTCCTGCGAACTTACTTCGGCCGCTGCGGAAGCTCCTTTGGAAGAAAAATAAACCTAAGGTTTAGACGTAAAAAAGCCCCGCGTTTTTAATTAACGCGGGGCTTTTTACAGGGAAGATAAAAGTTATTCTGCCGTTTCTTTAAGTTTTTCTCCCGAAAGATCTTCACTTTCGTCGTTTTCCTCAAGCTGCTCTTCCTGCGGCTCTTCTTTAATTTTTTGGTAGATATAAGGGGAGGGGCCTTCTTTCATAAACTTAAAGTCCCTGTAAATATTTTTTATATTCGGCACAAGATAAACGGACATAGCGTATACGCCTTTGCGCTGCACGCTGAAGATGGGACGTATTTCCACGTTAAAGCCGTATTTGTTGGGGACATTTTTTTCGTAAGGATAATTTTTTTCTAACGTGAAATAATGCGGAGAATATCTTATAGTAATAATCTTAGCAAGTTCTTTATTCTGAAACTGATTTTTGCTTAACTCGTCAAACTCGCCTATGTCTATTTCTTTTTGCAGTTCCGGTTTTTCAAGAGTAATTTTATAGTCAAGTTTGAAAAGACGAAAGTCGTCTATAAAAAAGATATTTATACAGTCATGAAAATAGTCCTGAAATCTGCCGTATTCGTTTAGGTCGGGCAAAATTTCATATTGCGGCGGTATGCGAAAAGTGACTTCAACGTAACCTCTAGTTTCTTTTTGTTCAACGAGGGGATCTTCTACGTCATAGCCGTCTTCGGGAGAGTAAAGAGGATCGTCGTGAAACATACGGCTGAAGAATTCAGATGTGGCGTATTTCTCTTTCTTAAATTCTTTCAGATTAATTATGGAAATTTCAGTGTTTCTTTTTTGTTTTTGAAAAAGTTTATCAAAGGAAACGCAAAGCTCGGAACTTTCCTTCAGATTTTGCGGCAAAATCATATGCTGGTCATATAATATCTGCGCCCGCAAAACCGCCGCCGCTGTAAGAAAGATTATGAACAAAGAAGCCTTTTTCATAGAAGAATCCTTTTATGCCGCGCCGCTTAATCCCTTTGAGGATAAAAACCCCGCGCCTTTCTCTTAGACGCGGGGTTTTGTTGCCGTACGAAGCTGGTTATTTAACCCTTGCCAAAGAAGAATCGTTGCTGTCAGGGTGGATTTCGTTCTTAATTTTCTCGTAGATTACAGGCGAAGGGCCTTCCTTTACAAACTTAAAGTCTTTGTAAAGGTTTTCAACATTAGGCACTAAGAAGAAGTACGTAGGTTTGCAGCCTTTCGCTTGCGCTGATAATATCGGGATAATAGAAACTTTCTTACCGAGAGTATTAGGAACGTCTTTGGCATAAGGATAATCTCTCATCAGAGTGAAATAGCGGGGCGAGTATCTTACTGTAATAAGTTTAGCATTATCGGGGTTGGCGTACTCGTTCTTAGTGAGCTCGTTAATATCCTGCTCTTTCACTTCTTTCTGAAGAGATGCCGACTCAAGCTTTATTTTATAATCAAAAGCAAAGAGGGACGGAGTGTCGTTTATTGTAATAAGAACCGCATTGTTTAACCCTATCGTGAAATACCCTTCCACGTTGGGCGCAGGATTAAGAGTATATCCCGCGGGAATACGGATAACAGCCTGCACATACCCTTCGGTAGTTTGGCTTTCCGGGGCAGGATCGGTTGCTTCAAAACCCATTTCATTTACAAACTCGGGATCTTCGTAGAAAGCGGGATGTATAAACTCCGAAGTAGTGTATTTTTTATTAACTGCAGTCTGTGCTAAACTAACCTGTCCTTTTTTGACAATATTTTGAAACACATTTTCAAAAGGAAGGAAAGCCTGTTCCTGTTTGTTTTTCAAATTTTCAGAAACTTCAGTATAACTTTTTTCTATACTTTGAGCCTGCAAAGAGATTGCCACTGCACAAAACATCGCAAAGATAAATAATTTTCTCATAGGTAAATCCTCCTCGTATGTCAATATGTTATAATATTAGTCAAGTTCTAACAACGGTCCAAAGGCCTTTTTTTTACAGAAAAAGGCCCTATACAAAAATAGGGCTAAAGGCCTATACCCGCAAGACTAAACGATTTTTATATATAGCTATACTATAGGAAAAGATTGAAATAAAGTAAGACGTACAAAAAGATATTAAGACGTTACAATTTAAGGAACAGCCGGATTATTTTTTGGACGCATAATAAAACAACCCCTCTAAAAATTTAGAGGGGTTGTTTTAATTTGTAAACTTTTGTCTTTTTTTAACGCGTAAGGTTTTGCAGGGTTTATAAGGTTTTATAAAGAACCTTCTTCAACCTCTTGCGTCATAACATAAATATCTACTCTTCTGTTTGCGGCTTGGCCTTCTTCGGTATCGTTGGGGGCTAAAGGTTTTTGCTCGCCGTAGCTCACGGCTTCAATCTTATTTGTAACGCCGGCGTCGGTAAACTTCTTTGCTATAAGATCGGCCCGTTTTTGCCCCAAAACTTTATTGTGCTCATAATCGCCGATATTATCGGTGTGGCCCTCAATAACAAGTTTTGCCGTCGGATTTTCTTTAAGATATCCGCATATGTCGTTAAAAGCTTCCTCGTTAGTTGCCGTTATGTTGATGGTATCAAACTCAAAGATAGCGGCGCCTGTAACAACGCTATGCTTAAACGGGGTTTTAACCGGCGCGGCAGGTTTTGGCTGCTCGGGCGCGGCAACGGGTTTATCCTCAGTTTTAAGCGGCTGTTTTGTGCAAACAAAGCACCCCGTTAAACCTAAAGAAAGAAGAAGAACAGTTAATAATCTCATTTTTACTCTCCTTTACCAAGTATAAGCAAGACCGATATTGCCGTAGCAGTTGGCCGATTTGCTTCCCACGCCCGCTTCGCCGTTGCCAAAGACGCTTAAGGCATTTGTTAAGGCATAATTTACGCCTGCGCCGCCGCTGAAATATGTGCCGCCCAATTTAGCGCTGATGATATCCATATTGGTGTTTGGCAGGGAGAGGGAAGCTTTAATTCTCTGATAGTCATTGCCGATAAATTGCTTTATCGCCATATTTGCATACCAGTTAAGTTTGCGGTACTTGCCTTCGGCCTGCGCGCCGAGCCTGGCCTGCACGTTATAAGCGTTATTGCTGTCCACATTCAGGTTAAGAGAATCGGCCCCCGTTTCGTTGAAATGCTGCTGGTGGGAATAGGCGTTCAAAATACCCACAAACGGTTTAATCTTAATACCGTCAAAGGCAAAAAGATTATAAGCCGCTTCCAAGTCTAAGGCAATATTATGGCCGTAGTAGGAGGCTTTTGCGTCCCTGTCCATAAACGTGATATGTCTGTTGCCGTCAAAATCCTGATAGCCCAGATATAAGACGCCCTTAAAAGTCCAATCTTCGCCAAGATATCCGCCGTAGGCGCCTACGGTCAGGTCGTTGATATCCATAGTATCGCTGTTTTGCCTGAGGTCCGTTTTGCTTCCGCCGGCAAACGCGCCGAGCAGGAAGTTATTATCTGCGGAATATCTGTCGTAGCCGGCCATTACGCCAGTTACGTTATTTGTAAACCGCGGGGAATTTGCGTCCGCGTAAACTTTATTGTACTGACTGTAATATTGCGCCCAGACATTGTCAAAACAGGAAGGGCATGCCTTTGCGGGAGCAGCCTCGCGGGAAGCTATGCGGTCGTAAATATGCGCGCTCTTTGCGTTAAACAAGGAGGTTAAGGCTGTATTTGCATATAAAACGCCGTCCATATCGGCCAAGGCCGAGTTTATGGTAGATCCCGCCACCGGCGTAATACCGCTTGGGGTAAAGCCGGCCAGGGCTTCAAGCTGCAGAAGCGGGTTTGTGATATCGCCCGTTAAGCTTGTTGCTGTGAGGTTATCTACAACCTGCGCCGCCTGCGTTTGGTTATGCGATTTGCCGCTTACGGTATTTACGTAGTCGGTGGCGTTTCTCTTGGCAAGAAGCGTTATAACGCCGTTTGTATAGTCGTAAGTAAGTTCGCCGCCTATTCTGGAACTGTCGTATCCGCTTATGGAGCCGTCGTAAGTATAAGTTCCGCTTAAAGTGCCGGAAGACTCAAGAATATCAAAAGTTTTCCATTCAAAGAATCTGTCCGTGCCTGTATTTTCAACGGCCAAAAGTGCGCCGCTGTTAATAGTGGCGTTGCCGCTGACCACGGTTTTATCGGAAGCGTCGGCAGGCGTATTTGTAAGTTCAACTTCAGTTACGCTGCCGGAGGCTAAATCCAAATCTCCGTCTATGGTAAGCGTGTCGACGCTGTTTCCCGCGGCAAGCGTGCCGATAACGTTTACGTCGCCCGTTATAAGGCCGTTGCCTGCTAAAGTGGCCGAGCTTGCTATATTGGTAGTACTGACGTTGAAATTAGAGGTATTAACCGCTATTGTGCCAGTGCTTACGTTAAAGATATTTGCGGTAACGTCGTTAGTTATGGTTGTTAAGGAATCCCCGGATTTTACTACCGTACCCATGCCGGTGATTTCATTTAAGGTATTTGCTTGCGTGTCCTTAAATTCCGCCGTTGCCCCGATTAAGATATCAACCGTCCCGTTTATGTTTGTGGTGTATCCTGCCAGGGTGCCTTCCTGCACATAGGTATCTTCATAGCTGTTTGAGGCCATGGCAAGCGTTAAAACGCCGTCGCCGCTCTTTACTAAATTATTGATGGACTCTATCTTCCCGGTTAAAGAAACGTCCCCGTCGTTATCAATTTGCACATTGTTGTTTGACATTGTGGCAAACTTATTTGTCAACGAAGTATCGTCTGTAATCTGTAAAACGCCTCCGTTAAAAACAACATCGCCCGTGCCTATATTAAAATTGTTCGCAATTGAAAGGAGGCCTGTCAGATAAGTGGGGCCGGTGTAGGTATTATTGCCTTGGAAGGTTGTATCCCCGTCAATAAATACATTTCCCGCGCCGCTTAAAGAAGAGCCGGAAGACTGAGTGCCGCCGGTATAAACAAGAGCGGCATTGTTTATAATATTACCCGTTAAATTAGAGGCGTTTGTTTCCAGATAGCCGTTATTGGTAATTGTTTCTTGAGTGATACGGGAATTGTTTATAACAACGCCTCCTAAGGCAATGGTTAAATTGCCGCCGCCGGAAAGAACATCGCCGCTTGAGCCTAAATTACCCGAGTTGGTTAACTCAAGTTCTCCGTTATTTGTCATCAAATTAAAGGCTAAGTTTGTAACTGCGCTGGACATGGTGCCGTCGTTTACGATATTGACTGCGGAAAGCAGAGCTTTATTTTCCAGCGTGCCAAAGTTTCTTATGATTGACTGGGTTATGGCGGTGTTATTTGTAATATCTTCGCCGTCAAAGTTAAGTACGCCTATAGATCCTGTTACGGTATTTCCGCTTTCGCCGAAAGAGCCGTCCCCCGTCAAAGTAATTTCTCCGCTGTTTATTATGGCGTTGGCGGATATATCATCTACGGAGGAATTAAAAACTCCGCTGTTGGTTAAAGTAGAGACGGTTATATAAGCGTTATTTTCAATAGTGCCGTAGTTGTAAATAGTTGAAGCTGATACAAGGGCATTGTTTGTAAAATGCCCAAGGTTTCTTAAGTTTGTCTGGGTTATGACGGTGTTATTGGTAACATATGCGTAGGAGTCGTCAAAGAATAAATTGCCGTTGCCTACCACCGTATTGCCGTTTGCTCCGAACGCGCCCGAGCCGTAAAGCGTTATAGTCCCGGTATTGCTTATATACGGGGATAAAAGGCCTTCTTTATTGGAAAATAATGTGCCGCTGTTGATTAAGACAGAAGCCTCTATTAAACCGTTGTTTTCCAAAATCCCGATGTTTTCAAGATATGCCGCTTCAATAACGTTGTTATTTTCCAATTGGTTATAGTTTATGACGTTAGCTTGGTTTATGTTAGTATTATTTATGATGTTTGTAGTGTCGCTGTTGAAAAACAGGGAGCCATTGCCGTTTAGCGTATTGCCGTACGCGCCAAAATTGCCTGTTCCAGAAAGGAATAAGGAACCGTTATTTATAATAGAAGCGGAGTCTAAATTTTCAGCTTCAATATTTATTTCTCCGTTGTTTTCTATCTGGTAAGCGTTTATGGCATCAGTGCTGTTTATTGTTCCGTCGTTTTTAATTGCTGCCGCATTGATAGTGCTGTTATTATTAAGTACGCCGGAATTATTTAGAACAGCGGCGGCAAAAAGAGCGGCATTATTTTCCAAAACGCCGATATTATTAATATTAGACTGGGATATAACCGTATTGTTGGTAATATCAACGCCTACGCCATTAAAATTAACGGTTCCTGCTCCTGTAATGGTATCCCCGCTTGAGCCGAATGTTCCCGCGCCGGTTAAGTTAAGGGTCCCGTTGTTTGTAAACGAAATGATGGAAAGGTTCGTCGTTGCAGAATTTATAACTCCGCTGTTTGACGCTGAGGCGGCTGTTAAGGAAGACTTGTTATTAAACGTGCCGCTGTTTGAGAAAGTATTAGCGATTAATGACGCATTATTTTCCAAAGTGCCCTGGTTGTTAATTGTACTTTGCGATACGGAAGCGTTATTTACGGAGTTATCGTAAAAATAAGTTGTTCCAGAGCCCGTAATAGCATTGCCGTTTGCCCCGCCGATAAAATTAAGCGTGCCGCTGTTTGCAATGCCGCTGCCTGTAACAATAGAGTCGGCCTTTGAAGTAAGCGTGCCGCTGTTTACCAAAGAACCGCTTAAATCTACCTCGCCGTTGTTGGAAAAAGCGCCGCTGTTTGAAAGGGCCGCCTGCTCAATTGTCCCGCTGTTTGAAGATATGCCCGATAAAGATAAAGTGCCCGTGCTTGTTATTACCCCCGTATTATGCAGGCTTCCGGTTATGGTGGAGTTATTTGCAAGGAGTGAAGTATTAGAAACATTTGCCGCCGTAATTGCCGCGTTGTTTGTAAGATGCCCGCTGTTTGTAACGGTATTTTGGACTATTGTGGCATTGTTTGTGGTGTTGCCCATAAAGTTAATAACGCCTGAGGAGGTATTGCCGGCGGCGTTTAAGATTATATTTCTGTTTGTGCCTCCGTCAAAATTTACAACGCCGTCGTTTCTGATAAGGCCGGAAAGTAAATTTGCGTTAGTATTAATTGTGCCTAAGTTTGCAATTCGCGAAGAGGCGCTTATTAAAGCGTTGTTGTTAAGAGTTGCGCCGGAATTATTATTGAAATCTCCCGACGAAATTTCGGCGTTATTGTCTAAAAAACCCGTATTATATACTATGCTTTGGTCTATATAGGCGTTATTTACGGAATCATTATTAAAATATGTTGTGCCGTTGCCGGAGATGGTGTTTGCGTTGGCGCCTCCGGTAAAATTAAGCGTGCCGTTATTTGTAATGGCGGCCGATATATCGTCTGCCTCGCTGGTTATGGAATTGCCGTTATAAAGATAAGTTGCCGTGATAGTTCCGCTGTTTGTAATATAGCCGATGTTATTAATTTCAGTAGCGTTAACTGCGCCGTAGTTGTAAAGAGTAGCCCCGCTTGTAGTATTAGATATTCTGTAAACGGAATAAGTGCCGTTGTTGGTAAGCGTGCCGCTGTTTATAATATAGTCTTGCGTTATGGTATTGTAGGTTGTAAGAGAAGAATCGGTGTTGTAAAGAGAGCCTGTCCCCGATATACCGCCGCTAAGAGAAGAAAGATCCGTGGTAAAAAGCGTACCGTTGTTTACTATTGCGCCCGAGATGCTTGCTCCCGTTGCTAAGATCAGGTAGTTGGTGCCGAGCACATCAAACAGAGTGCCGCTTGCCGCGCTTATATTATAATTGCCGTTTATAGTAAGAGATACCGAGCCGGTAATTGGTATCGTTGAATCCCCCGCGGCTTTAGTTATATCCGTGGTTAAAGTGGAATTTTCTTTATTTGTATAAAGGTTGTTATATAATTGCGCCCAATTGCTTGCCGTTGATGCGGCCAACAAAGGGGCGGAGTTCTGCAGAATCAAAAACAGCGCAGAAACGACGATAGAAAATATTTTTTTCATCTATTATCCCTTTAATTAAAATTAACTGCTTCGGTCTACCCTTGCGGGCATCCCTTTACAAAACATTTTTTAACTTCCCCTAAACTGCGGACGCAGTGCATGTAAGTTAATATATTTTGACATATTTAATAATTAGAAAGCAAACGATTTTTGTTGTGCTCAAAAAAAGAGAAACGCAATAAGTTGCAAATATGCTAAACTATGGCTGCGCCGCAAGAAACATACATATTGGGACTAAAAATGAAAATACTAAAAGCGTTTTTTTCAGTTTGCCTGTTAACTTTAGTTTTAGGGGGGACTTCTTATTCCAACGAAGGCAATGCAAAACACGCCCAAAGGCTTAAGCAAAAAAAAGCCGCCCAAAAAGCTTCCGCGAAAGATTTTTTATCCCCCTATTTTAACCTTAAAGACGCCTTGGAACAGCAGTCGGGACTACAGTTGGGTCTTGATATATCCTATATGGCCCAAAGAGCCTCCCCGAGCGGTAAACAAACCGCGCTGCAGGGCGTCTATCACCCTTTTGCAACCTGGACTTTTTTTGAAGATAAAAAAGGAACGCTCCAGTTTAACTTCAGCTGCAGCGCGGTCAGATACTGGAGCATAGATGGCGCGGCTCTTGGGCAAAGAGTTGCCGTAGCCGTTCCTCTCAACGACAACGCTTCCAATCAAAATACCTTTTCCCAGTTTTCGCTTACATATGCTTTTGCAGGGAGTTTGGATTGGCTGTCCTTAACGGCGGGGCAGTTCCCCATACATAATTTTGACGGCGGCAAGTATATTAACAATCAGCAGACTTATTTGATTAACTATGCGCTTTCTCAAAACGCAAGTTCAAGCTATCCCTCTGGCAGTTTGGGGGCTTACGCCACGGTGCAGGCAAAAGCAAATCTTTCTTTTTCCGCAGGGTATCAGGACGCCGCCAATATTTCAGGAAATAAAATTCAGCCCGATACCGCCTTTGACAATAAATACGCCGTCTTTGCAAATGTCCAATACGCGCCCGAAGTTAAGGGCTTAGGCAAAGGCAGTTATTTGGCTTTAGTTTACTATCAGCCTTCGGTGGATTTACAGCTGGGAGAAAGCTGGGGGATTTCTCTTATAGCGGAGCAGAATCTAACAGATAAATGGGTTGCTTTTGCGGGGGCAAACGCTATTTCGGCGCAGGTGCGGCCGATAAAGCAGTCTTACCGCGCGGGGGCGGCTTATTTGGACCCTTTTGAGCGCAATTCCCAAGACGCCGCGTTAATAGGGGCGGCCTACAACCGCCTTAGCGCGCAGCAGTTTGCCCCCGCCGAAGTAAAAACGGGGGAAGCGGTTTTGGAAGCGCAGTATGTTTACTGGCCCGCGCATTGGCTTTCGGTTACTCCCGACATTCAGGTATATCCCGCGGCGGCGTTAAGTTCTTCCACGCAATGGGTAACGGTGGCCTCGCTAAGGATAAATTTGAGCTTATGATTTAAGGCGATAATTATTTTGACCGTCGGCGCGATTTATGTTTTTTCCCGCGGCCTCATAAAGCTTTAGCCCAGCTGTAACGATACAACGCTCATGTATGGTTATAGCTACTGATTTCGGTAGTCCATATGAGAGGGTTTGTTTTACTCTACTGTTTTTTCTTCTAAGATGTTCTACCGATAATAAAAAAAGTCCGCGCTTGCATACGCAAACGCGGACTTTTAAATTTGGGATACAATATACCAAAATATTACAAATATCTACTTGGGGCTCTATAAGGTAAAGATCCTTTAAAACAAACCAAATAAAAGAAAGAGCAATATAGAAAATCTTTTTATATTGATAAACTCGGAATGTGGAGTAATTCCTTAGAGAAAAACATAACCTCTTTTCCCTTTCTTACTGGTCCTGCGCAATAGTTAAGATTAAATTCCTGTTTTGTAAAACCTTTGTATAAGTTCTGTATCTCTGGCGCATTGTCATAGCTTACTACCCAAAAACCTTTCAGCTCACGCATGATTTTAGCGATATTTTGGTGGTCTTTGGCTTTATAATGGTTTTTATAAAGCTGATGCCCTTTTACATAATATGGAGGGTCCAGGTAAAGCAGGCAGTTTTTAAGAACTGCTTGTATATCTTTCTTTTGCAGAAAGGAGAGGGTGTCTTCTTGGTAAATATTTATTTTATCTTTGAACTTGGCAATAGTTTTTATTCTTTCTATTAAAGCTTCTTTATTAAAACGACAACCAATTTTATAAATTCCTTTCTGTTTTAACCCCCCTATAACTCCGCCCTTCATAATACCAGAATGGTTGCAACGGTTAAGATAAAATGCTGCGAAACCTAACGCAAACCCAATATTACCTTTTTTATATATTGCAGACTGTTTGTTCCACTCTGCAAGAGATATGGGAGTTTCTTTTATTTTTGTAATAAACTTTTTATCCTCATTTTTGATCGCGTTCCAAAAAGAATAAATAGCAACATCAAAATCATTAATATATATTTCTGAAACATCGCCTTCTATAAGCAGGCCTAATGCCACGGCCGCGCCGCCGGCGTAAGGCTCTATATATACTGGTTTTTTAGGCAAGGCATTATTTTTTATGAGTTCTTTCATAAAGCCAAGAACCTTAGCCTTGCCACCTGGATACCTAAGAGGAGAATAATATTTTGGTTTCATTTTTATATTTGCTTTATCTTTCTTCTTTCTGCAATCTTGTTTAATTTTTTTCTGAAATCGTCAACAAAATTATCAACAGATTCTTTATTTTTCTCTTTCCAATATTCGCATATTTTGCTTTTTTCAAACAAACTTTTGTGTTTTTTAAACCACTCTTTATATACATCCCGTTCTTTTTTGTCCCCAGAGATTGGCTCTATATCGTTTTCTTCAAAGTATTCTATTTTCACTTTATCGCATTTTGCGTGTTCATTTTCAAAATATCTCGCCGCATTTTGGGAAAACAAGAACTCATGCAAAGTCTTTTCTGGAGAGAAATAGTTGTAACATGGTAGAGTCTTAAAATTGTTTTTATGCTTTTTTATTTTTTTTGCTGATTTTGGTTTGCCCATATCTCCGTCAAAAATAACCATATTATTCACGAAACCTGGGTCGCAATTAAGCAGATCCACTAAAGAAGCGCATCCCATTGTTATATTAAGTATGTTTAATCTGTTTTTTGGTATGCGGTTTTTAATCATATTAGATAAAAACCATCTTGCTTCAGCATCTTCACTGTAAACAACAACCTTTTCAACTGGAAGTTTAGGGTCTTCATACAAGGCAACAAGTAGATCACTTTGCATTTCATCAAATGTGGGGTTGTGTTTTATTTCCAAAATCCGATTTGCCCTTGTAAAATAGTGGTATAAAACAGTCTCACTTTCACTATGATACTTCTTAGCAAACTTCTCTATAATCGTCAAACTGTGAGTTGTAAAAACCACTTGGAAGTTAGTGTCCTTTGCCTCTTTTATCAAAATATTTATAATTTTTTCCTGCGCCTTAGGGTGTAGGGATGCCTCAAGTTCATCTATTAATAGTAATCCGCCTTTAAGCCCACCTCTGTCACTAGCCAATTTTTTAAAAGACAAAATAGCAAATAATATTTGCCCCATATTATCCTGTCCAGAAGAATTTGTTATCCAGTCATAATCTTTGGTGTTTGTTACGGGAGTTCTTTTGTTTATAGACTTAAAATCGATATTAGTCAGATCTGTTATTGTCTCTTTAGAAGATAGAACTTCTTGATAAGTATTGTTAAACCATTCTTTATCTTTATCGTTTTCAAAATAGAAAGGACTATCTTTTAAGTTTTCTTCCTCAGTTTCTCCAATTGGATATAGTCTGGATAACCCTAAGTATATCACTGGCAGGTCAAATTTTGCTTCTGTCTTAGTACCTTTATCGTCTATCTCTTTCGGGATAACTCTGAACCTATTTTTCCCATTATCTATTTGCCAAGTGGTCCTAAAAGTTTTTACAACCTTACCATCTTCTGATTCCCAAGTAATATTTAATCTGTTTGATCCTGTTTTATCATGAGTTTTGCTACCTTTTAAAATCTCGCTAAATTCTGCCTTAAATTGTTTATCATTATAAGTTTTACCGTCCGCTGTTTTTAGTTCCGATGAATTGGCCAACAACGCTAAGACCGTAGACTTTCCTGTAGCATTCCACCCAGCAAGCATAGTGATATATTTCCCAAGTTTTAAATCTTTCTCTTTTAATGCCCGAAAGTCTTTTATATTAATATTTGTAAACATCATTAGATCCTTAGTTACGTTTTTCTTGCTTTCGCAAAGAGCTTCCTTGCGGAATCCTAAAAACAGATTAAATTTTTATAAACCTTTGGTGCGGCTTATTGCTAAACTCAAAAAGCCTCCGTTTATTTATACTTTATTTTAGCATACTTGGCGGTTAAATTCGGCAGAGAAACTTTATTTCATAACCACAAAGAAGGGGAAATTTTGATATACTGTATCAAGAAGTAAAACAAAAATAAAATAAACAGTAAAACAAGCAGCAAAATAAACAGTAAAAAAAGAAAATAAGCAGTAAAATAAGAAGTAAAATATAGTAAAAGTAATTGTAAAATAAGGGTCTACTTCAACGTTTTGACATCATAATTTGTGAAGATTGTTTGTTGGAAGCGCAGGGAAAGCCTGCGTTAAGCTGGGCGGGCGCAAGCCCGCAAGGCATATTAGAGTCCACAAATAATCGTCTCTTTACGTCTATCTCTTTCGGGAGATGGACCGGCGACGATTATACGGGTTACTCTAATAGCCTAGATAGCGTCGCCTTTTTACTGCCCAAAATAGGCAAAAGGAGGTGATGAAAACAGGAGATAAAAATGCATAAAATAATAAATAAGCGCCGTGCGGCCCGCACTATAAAAAGCGGGTTTACGTTGATAGAGATGTTAATTGTCGTCTTAATAGTTGCGATACTTGCTGCTATAGCCCTGCCTCAATATAATACTTCGGTGGAGCGCGCCAAAATGGCTGAAGCCATAACTTTAACCAAGCAAATTGCCGAAGCAAACAGAAGATACTATCTTGCCACCGGCGCTTATGCAAACAGTATAAGCGAGCTTGATATAGATATCCCCGGGCAACCTAACGGAGGTCGAATTCAAACAAAAAACTTTATATATACTGCCAGCGCAGGAGGACCATCATATTTAGTTTTTACCCATCGCATTCCTTTGATGCAGAGATATTGTCTTTATATGCAAAAAGATAACAATAAAATCCAATGCAATCCTTACGCTACCGCTACCGTCATTCAAAAAAAGCTTTGTACGCAGCTAAATTCCACCGGTACAATATAATAATCCGCCAAAACGGTAATATGCTAAAATTATCCTAAAGCTAATATTTAAGGAGGCGGTATGTTTCCTATAAACCAAGGGCCTTCGCAAAAGAAGGACAAGAATCAAAAATACAAAATACTGTTTGCCTTTATAATGTTTTTGCTTCTTATTTTAATGATGGAAAGAGAGTTTACCGCCCAACAAGCAGTATGTCTTGAGAATAAAAGCGAGGTCCTCCGCCTGCAAAGAGAAAACGACGAGCTAACCCAAGAACTTGAAATATTAAAAGAAAGCATTACCGAAGCCGACGAGCAGGAATTTGCTGCCGCCCAAAAAGATTTTAAGGAAGCTATCCCCGAAGCTAAAAAACTTTTAGCCGCCTTTAATAAATATTATGACGAGAAAGGGACCACCCTTTTCCCTTTCAAAACATATCTGTTCCGCTGCGGGGACGATTGCAAAAAAGGATTTGAAGATTTTGTTTTGGAAACCTTTAACGTCAGCGTAAAAGTTCCGCGTAATTTCACGGTTCATTATATTGACAAGGATAGGATGAACCTCAGATATAACATTGGACGCCCCTCTGAGTATAACGGCATTGACTTAATTATACTGCCCAAAAACACGGGATATTATCCGGATTTTGTTAAAGATTCCGTTTTGTGCAGCACTTTTCAGTCTTTTGCAAAAGAGGGCGAAAAGCTTTGCAAATCCCTCGGTGGCAAGCTTCAGAAAGGTATTTTAGAAGACACTCTTTATAAATTGGAATAACTGGCCTAAGACAGGTTGAAATCAGTCTTTTTTATTGTTACAATCAAGTAAGGTTTGACAACAACTTAAACCGACAACAATATGAATAGGAAACTGCTTCTTGCTCTTTTGTGCGCACTGCTTAGCCTCCCCGCCTTTTGCCAAGGGCTGAGGGAAAAATCCATAAATAACATACTTAAAGATATGTACAATAACCGCAAGGAGATTGCGGCAAAACAAGCTGTTAAAATGTCTCCGCTTAAAGTTGTAAATGGGGAGGACACGGTTACCCTACCCGCCCTGTCTTTGGAAAAAATTATTGAAGAAGGTAAAAAAGAAGCGCAGTCTTTTGAAGAGTTCCTAAAAAATAACCTCCCGCAGGAAACCCTGCCCGAAGATTTGCAAAACGCTTTTTCCAATATGTTGCGCCAAAGCGTGCAAAGGGAACGCGGCTATTACCTAAAGAAAAATATTACCAAAATAAGCATTAACGATACCTGTAATCTTTACGCCTATTATGCGGCGCGCGCGGTTTATAACAAAAAGATATCGTTGGACGGTAAAGAATATAAAATTACGGATATTTATTTAGTAAAAGTTATGCCCGCGCGAAATCCCAATGTGGGGCAGGGCACGACCAGCGTTTTAGGTTTGCCTATGCTTAAAACAGCAGAGGATACTTATAATTTCTTACACGAGAACGGCAGTAAAAGTGACGTATGGAACTTCCACGCCGCGCCGATATTTGTGGTGCGCGATAAAAAGGGGACAAATTATTTTGTAGTTACCGATCCTTTTTTATACAACGGGAGCGTAACTTTTGGGGAATGGATAGAACGGTTTTTCTTCACCTCGGAAGTATTAATAAAACGTTTTGAGGAAGACGCTTCCCTCAACAACAACCGCGTTTACATAAAATCCTAGTAAAATCTGTAAACAACCTAAATAAAGAACTTTCAGGCGCAGGCCATGTTCTTTATAAAATATTTTTAATACTCGTTTGCTCCGCTAAATCAATTAAAGATATTGCGTATATCATATAGTATAATTCTAAAAAGGGGGTATTATGGAAAAGATAGATTTTTATGAGGCCGTACTCAAAAGACGTTCGGTTTATTCTATTGGCAGCGATAGTTCTATTGCCGACAGCGAGATTGAAGATATAGTTAAATATGCAATTAAGAATGCGCCCTCTGCATTTAACAGCCAAAGCCAAAGGGTAGTGTTGGCTTTTGGGGAGCACCATATTAAAATATGGCAAATGTTAAAAGAAATTATGCTCAGCACACTGCCGGCAGATAGCTTGAAACGCACCGAAGAGAAAATAGCTTCTTTTATGGCGGGGCATGGCACTATACTTTACTACGAAGATCAAAAAACTGTAGAGGGTTTGCAAAAGCAATTTCCGTTATATGCCGATAAATTTCCGATATGGTCCCAACAGGCCAGCGGTATGCTGCAGTATATTTTATGGACGGCGTTATCGGCACGTGGTTTGGGTGTAAATTTACAGCATTACAACCCGCTTATAGACGGCAAACTATCGGAATATTTTAATATTCCCTCCGACTGGAAGTTAAATGCTCAAATGCCTTTTGGCAAATTGATATCCCCCGCGGGAGAGAAGCAATTTATGGATGTTGAGCAAAGAATAAAAGTATTTAGATAAGTTAGGCGAGACAGAAAAAGCAGATAAGGCTGCTGGAGACGGCGCAGTATAAACAAAAAAGCCGAAGAAAATGGGGTGGATGAGGGGATTTGAACCCCCGACCTTCGGTTCCACAGACCGACGCTCTAACCAACTGAGCTACATCCACCAAAATCTTCTCCGCCTGCCTCTACAAACACAAAAAACTATAAACTAAATTTTCTTAGCGGGAAACCCGCTTTTATGCCGTATCATCTCAGGCATAACCGTAAGTTAAACTTTATTATCAGAAGGTCCGCCATAACATTTCGCTGTTATAAGCATAACAAAACTAAAAGCTAAACCTTAACCTTACGACGGGGAAAATTTATCCCCGCACGCTTTACACAGGCCCAAAAACCCAAAACAGCCGTAAAAAACGGCCGCAATTAAAAGCGGCTTCTTTTATTTTACCATTTTAATAAAAAATCTTCCATTTTTAAGGTTTTTTTGCGCCCTAAACCGCCTTAAATTAAACTCTTTAATAATACAAAAAAGTAATAAGGGCATAATTCTTTTTAGTAATTTTATTTCCTCTATACTAATTTTAGAATATAGTATAAGTTCTATTTTACAACGGAGAAAACTTTGCGCAGATTCCTTTTGGCGTGCTTTATTTTTTCGGCGTTGCTGTTTTGTTGCCCATATAAAGCTTTTGCTTATTACGACAAAAACATTAGTGCGGAAGGGGGAATAACTTTATTTTCTAATATCGCCCGCGGCGAAGTTTTTGATACGGCCGCAAAATCAGGCTACAAATCTTCGTCGGCAATTATTGAAGCCTCCGTAATTTACAATCCGCAGGGCAGTTTTTACTTAGTTTTCAACCCGTATTTTTCTTTTGATTATAACAATTTCTACGAAGATAAAGAAACAAGCGCATATTTCAATTTTACGCGCGCCGCCGCTGTTTATGACAACGATTTAGTATTTTTGGAAGGCGGCCGTTTTGATTTTGAGAAAGACACTCTGCGCCCTTTCGTTTATTATGGCGCTTACCCGCAGATAGACAATAAAAGGCCTTCTTCCTTAGACGGTGCGCGCGCAAAATTGCAAATTGGCGCTTTTACCGCGGATACGTTTTTTGCTCGGCCTTCGCACGAAACGCAGACTGATTTTACGGCCGGCGGCATTGCCGAGTATAATTTCTTTGGCGCCTTTAAGCCGCAGGCGTTTTTATATCACAAAAAAGAAGAATATTTATCTCTTATTTTATACGGCGCGGGCATTGATATTGCGGCGGAAGATTTTTTACTTTCTTTTACCGCGGCTTTCAACGGCGGCAGCAGGAAACAGGTTTACAGAACAAAGACAAAAGACATTCTTCTTGATAACTACGCCTTAAATTTTAACGCTGCTTTTAAGACCGAAAACAACTTCGGGCAAACAGATTTTTATCTCAATGTTTTTTACACGCCTGCGCGGGAGGTTAATTTTACGGCAATTTCGCCCAATCTTGATATGGGCTATATTTTCGGCGGGATGCAGATATGCGGCGTTTCGGTTTATGATTATTATTCGCAAAGCGGGGAAAACGAACTTGCCTTAAACGCCACCGCCTTAAAATTTAATTTCCGCCCGTATTTTTTAAGGGAGTTTTCTTTTTCCGCCTCGGCTTACGGTTTTAACGCGCCGTCTTTGGGCAAGCATTTCGGCAATGAAATTGACCTCGGCGTTTTTTACGTTAAGTCAAATTTCAAAATAGGCTTAATTTTGGGATTATTTTTTGGCGGGGATATAAACTTAGACGGCAATATAAGGCTTGCTCCGCAGGAAGGCGGGGACATTAAAAAAATCGGCTTAAATTTCAGTTACGACTTGCCTTTTTAGGCGGAGTTTTATCGGCCCGCGTTTTACGGGGGGGACATGCGTCCTAAATCCTGCCCGTCGGCAAAAGGGTGTTTTAAGTATTTTGAGGCGGTTTCGTCTATTCCCCAGTTTTCTTTGGAAGAGATAATTTCCCTGTAAACAGTTTTTGCGTCTTCTGTTCTTCCCAGCGCGTCGTAAGTTTGCGCTAAACGCAGAAGGTTCCACATTTGCCAGCGGCTCATGGGCTGCTGTTTTGTGGCGGCGACGCTTTGTTCAAAAACCTCGGCCGCTTTCTTATAATCTTTGAGGCCCATATAAGCGGTGCCTACGGCGGTATGCGCGCGGGCAATATAGATATCGTTATAAAAAGGTTCTTTGCCTATTTTAGTTAAGAAATCCTGCCCCCCAAAGAGGACTTCTTCGTATTGCCCATTTTCGTAATTTGCTATTATGGCTACAAATCTAAACAGCGGATTATTCGGATATTTTATAATAATTTCGTCTATGTATTGTTTTGCCAAGGCGGGGTTGCGGTACTTATCGTTTTCAATTGCAATTTCAATAAGCAGCAGTTTTGCGCTGTCGGCCGAGAATCGGCCTTTATCCTTAATCATATTGAGCAAATCAATGCCTTTTTGCGCGTTGCCGCTTACGACTATTTTCGCCAGAATTTTTATGACGGCGGGCAGCGTTCCTGCGTAGTATTGGTAAATAGCCTCGCCGATATAAGCGTCGTAGAGCTGCGGGTCCATCTTGACGGCGAGGTTCATATATTTAATGCCTTTTCTGCCGCTGAAATAAGCTTTTATGAAATGCCTGTTTGCAAGCTGGAATCTGCCTTTTACGCCGTAAAGCGCGCCTAAGGCAAGGTAAGCCTGCGCGTCGGGTTTATTTTGTTCAAGCCAGTTTTTTATGCCTTCTATGGAAGAATTTATGCTCTCTTCAAAAACTTTTGCCTGCGCGGGGTTGCTTTTTTCAAACTCGTATTCAAAGCGGGACCATTCTATCATCGTCCTGCCAAACAGAGCTATGGGGTAATCGGGATAAGCCTTTAAGACTTTATCTATTTCTTCGCGCGCGGTTTTGTAGTCAAGGGCGTAGATGGCGTTTACGCCTGCAACCGCGCTTGCCATTACCTCTGGCGGCAGGTAATTGTTATTATCTGCTTTTACGGCGAAAGCGTTAAAAAGAAAGAAGGAACAAAGAAGCAGTTTTTTTATCATTTTTCTATTTTATCTTTGCCGAAATAGGGCTGCAGCGCCTCAGGTATTTTTATGCTGCCGTCTTTTTGCTGATAATTTTCAAGAATGGCGGCCATAGTTCTTCCTACGGCGACGCCGCTTCCGTTTAAGGTATGCACAAACTCCGTGCCTTTTTGCCCTTCGCGTTTGAAGCGCAGATTCATTCTTCTTGCCTGAAAGTCGGTGCAGTTTGAGCAGGAAGATATCTCGCGAAATTTGCCCTGACTCGGCAGCCAGACTTCCAAATCAAAAGTTTTTGCCGAACAAAAACCCATATCTCCCGAAGATAATACCACGCGCTGGTACGGCAGTTTTAAGGCGGAAAGGACGGCTTCTGCGTCAGAAGTAAGCTTTTCCAGTATATCATAAGATTCTTCGGGCTTGCAAAGCCAGACAAGTTCCACTTTATTAAACTGGTGATTTCTTATAAGTCCGCGCGTATCTTTACCGTAAGTGCCGGCTTCTTTGCGAAAGCAGGGCGTATAAGCGCAGAAGTTTTTGGGCAAATCTTTTTCGCTTAAGAGTTGGCCGCTGCAGAGGTTTGTCAAAGTAATTTCTGCTGTGGATATAAGATATTGTTCCGCGTTATCGTCGGCGTTTGCTATGCGGTACATATCTTCCTTAAACTTAGGAAGCTGCCCCGTGCCAAAGAGCGCATTTGCGTTTGCGATAGCCGGCGTCATATACTCGGTATATCCTTTTTTGGTATGCATATCAAGCATAAAATTAATTAAGCTGCGCTCAAGCCTGGCGGCGTCTTTTTTTAGGATTGAAAATCTGCTGCCGGAGAGTTTGGCCGCAGTTTCAAAGTCAAAAATATCCAAAGCCTCGCCCAGGGAGTGATGGTCTTTTATCTCAAAGTCAAACTGCGGCAAAGGCAGAGTATTTGGTTTTATTAAAATATTTGCGCTTGCGTCGGCGCCTATAGGTACCGATTTGTCGGGTATATTTGGTATTGCGGCCCAAACTTCGTCAATTTGTTTTTTTAGGGAAGTTTCTTCTTCCTCTTTTGCGGTCATTTGCTCTTTTATTTTATTTGCTTCTTCTTTTATTTTTTGCGCTGCGGCGGGATCTTTTGCAAAAAGCGCGCCGATTTGTTTGGATAAATCATTTCTCTTTGCGCGAAAAGCTTCGGCCTGCGCAAGGGCGGTTTTATATTGTTCCTGAAGAGAGATAAGTTTATCTGCTTCTTTAATAAGGTTAGGATTGCGGGAAGCTAAAGCCTGTTTAACTTCCTGCGGGTTTTCTGTTAAAATTTTAATGTCTATCATAATCTCCTCTTGCTAAGTCTTTGACGCTGTAGGGCTGCGGAAAATATTTTTTTACGGGATTTGCATGCTGCTTACTTTCGTCTAAGACAAAGGCTTTTACTGTTTGCGCGTCAACAGGCACGTAATAAAGCTGCCTGATAAAAAAAACGGCCCCCGATATTAATAAAGCTAAAAGTATCAGCCAAAATACGGCTGAGGATTTTTCATAAAAAACTTGCGGATTATTTTGTTTTATCATTCTAAGGCTTTCTGTTTTTGCGCTTTTTTTACGGCTTTGTCAAAACTTTTGACGAGGCCTTTTGCGCTTGCGTCCAAAGCGTCAAGGCCGCTCACGCCTTCGCAGGTATCGTCGCCAACCCAAATTATCTCTGCGGTATTGACGTCCACCATTTTTGCCACCACGCCCACCTGCGCGTAGATTATATATTCCGTAGGGTAAATATCTTTGCGGCGGGTGTCTTTTTGTCCCGCGTAAGTGGTTTTGACGTGCACTTTGCCTTCCTGGTCTTTTGTCACCTGCTGATTAAAGACGGGTTCGCTTGTATTAGTGCGCGTTATGTTGTAGGTCAGGGTTTTGCGCTCGGGCATATAAGAAGTTATGTCGCCCATAAGCAAAACATCCACGCCGAGGACTTTGCCTATTTTGCGCGTAACGTCGGGGGAAAGGTAAGAGTCAACCGATAAATTTTGTTCCGCCAGCACTTCTTCTATTTGGGCGCGCTCTACCACGGTGTAGCCGTATTTAAGCAGATGTTTTGAAAATAAATTTTCCGCCCCGCTGAAAGTTGCGGTTGGGGAATTAAAAGCAAGTATGCCTATTCTCTTTAGATTGCCGAAGTCGTAGGACTTGCTTATGTAGGTTTTCGGCGTGCAGGCGCAAAAAGCAAGGAGGCCCAGCGCCAAAAATAAAAGTTTCTTCATTAGGACTATTATATAATTTTAATATTTATTATCATATAGTTATGGCAGATAAAACTTTGATACAAAGAGCAAAAAAAATTAAATTGCTTTTAACAGATGTTGACGGCGTGCTTACCGACGGTTCCATGAATTTCACCACCACGCCCGAAGGCAAATTTATGGAGTTAAAGAGATTTAACGCCTATGACGGCGTGGCCTTCCATATTCTTAGGGACTGCGGCCTGCAAAGCGGCATTATAACAGGCGGCAACGCGCCCGCTACGGAATACCGCGCAAACGCTTTGGGAATGAATTATCTTTACTATAATTTTCTTTCCAAACTTGATCCGCTTGAAGACTTGGTAAAAAGAACAGGCATTACCTTTGAGCAAATTGCCTATATAGGAGACGATTTGATTGACTATCCCGTTTTACAGCGCGTCGGGCTTGCCTGCGCGGTAAAAAGCGGCTGCGAGGACTGCAAAAAGATAGCGCATTATATAACCAAAAAAGAAGGCGGACAAGGCGTCTTTCGCGAAGTGGCGGAGCTGCTTCTTAAATCCCAGGGCTTTTGGCCCGCCGTTATGAAATCAGCTGAAATGGGAACTATAGGCATAAGTCCCAAGCCGGCTCTTTTAGTGGTAAACCGCAAGAAGACGCAAAAAGAATGTCAGGTTTAATATTGGCCGCTTTTGCGGCAGGATTTTTAGCTTTTTTTACGCCGTGCATTTTGCCCGTTGCGGCGGGTATGATATGCATTGTTTCCGGGGTAAGTTTTAAGGAACTTTCAGACGGCAAAACGCCGCGCAGACGCGCCGCGCTTACAACCGTATTTTTTGTTTTTGGTTTTGCTTTTTGCTTCAGTCTTTTAGGCGGGGCAAGCGGCGCTTTGGGCAAATTTCTTGGCGCGCATATGCGCGCTTTTCATATTATAAGCGGCGTTTTGCTGATTTTTCTGGGGTTATTTTTGGCCGATTTTTTTAAGCTTCCTTTCTTCTTAAGCAGGACAAAAAGATTTGAAATAAAGTGGCGCGAGGGCTATCTTACGGCTTTTTTTGCGGGGCTTGCTTTTGCCTTTGCGTGGACGCCGTGCCTGGGCCCTGTTTTGGCGAGCCTGCTTATTTTAGCAGGGGAACAAGCTACGGCGTTAAAAGGCACTTTCCTGCTTTTTGTTTTTTCTTTGGGTTTAGGGCTGCCATTTATTTTATGCAGTTTTTTCGGCGGGCATTTTTTGGGCTTTATGAAAAGCGCGCGCGGCGCGGCAAAAATTATACAAAGGGCGCTTGCCCTTCTTATTATTTTAATCGGGTTGATTTTTATTTGGGACGCGCAAATTCTTAATAATATTTTTCTGTAAAGAGAGCGGTCTTAAAGGCCGAATAATTTTCTTCCGTCTTCCACAAGTTCGTCCAAATGCTTTTGTCCGCCGAAAGTTTCCGCATAAAACTTTACTATAGCTTCCGTACCTGAAGCGCGCGCCAGAAGCCAGCTGTTTTCAAGATAAATTTTTATGCCGTCGGTAGTGCGCGCGCCTTTAATGTATTCGCCTGCTATCAGTTTTCCGTTTATTAAGGCTTTGACGTCAAAGTTTTTAAGAGCTTCTTTTGCTTTTTGGCCGGCGGGCAGGTCAATTCTTGTATAAGAAGGCTCGCCGTATAAGGCGGTAAGCTGTTTATAGAGGCCGCAAATATCCTGCGCGGCGTCGCTCATAATTTCAAGCAGCAGGACTACGGCTAAAATGCCGTCTTTTTCCGTAACCCAGTTATCTACCGACATTCCTGCGCTTTCCTCTCCCGCAAAGAAGATTTTATTTTCAAGCAAACCGTCCACAAAATATTTGAAGCCCACGTTTACCTCGTCAATTTGGTATCCGTTTGCGTTTGCAATTTTATCTAAAAGCATCGTCGTGCCAAGCGAACGGCCTACTTTAATTTCCTTTGCGGGCTTATTTTTGGCTATCAGGTAATTAAGCATAACGCAAAGCGCGTGATTTGGCGAAATAAGGCCGCCTTTTTGCGTGGCGCAGCCAAAGCGGTCTCCGTCGGGATCGCAGGCGCCGGCAAATTGGTATTTACCGCTTTTTACAAGGGCTATAAGCGGTTTCATGGGATATGGGGAAGAAGGGTCCATACGTATCTTCCCGTCGTGGTCAAGCGGGATAAAATTAAAAGAAGGGTTTTGCTCGCAGCTTGCGATATCCATATTTTTTAGACCGTAAGTTTCTTTTATCGCTTTCCAGAAAGGAAGCGTAGCGCCGCCCAAAGGGTGCACGGCGCATTTTAGGCCCGCGTCTTTTATTATTTTGAAATTAATTTTTTTCCCCAGAGCGTTGACGTAAGGCGTTACAATGTCAATTGTTTTTACAAGATTAAGTTGTTTTGCCTTTTCAAGGGTGATTTGTTTTATTTGAGAAGGATTTTCCAGGAAAAAGTTGGCGTACTGTTCTATTTTAGCGGTAACTTCGCTTTGCGCTGGGCCGCCGTTTGAGGGGTTATATTTAAGTCCCATATCCTGCGGAGGGTTATGGGAGGCGGTGCCGTTTAAGGAAGCGCAAACGCGCTTTGAGAGTATCTCAAAAGAAAAAACGGGAGTTGGTATCGGGATATCGGCAAGCATTACTTTTATGTCGTTTGCGCAAAGCACCTGCGCGCAAAGCTCTGCGGTGACTTTGGACATAAGGCGCGTATCGCCGCCGACCAAAACTGCGCCGTCAATTTTTTCTTCTTTATGCATTTTAGCGACGGCCTGAGCTATAGCTTTCGCGTGCAGCGCGCAAAAACCCGCGCCCAAAACGCCCCTGTGGCCCGAAGTGCCGAATTTAACTTTAACCGGTTTTGAAGACGGTCCGTAAAACTCTTTAGTATAGAAATCGGCGTCTATAATTTCAGTCGGCATTTTGCCGGCGTTTTTATCTGGCATAAAGGGCCCCTCCCGCTTTTTAGTTACTTTCATTTTATATAATATAGATGATGATTTGGAAAGAAATTTTTGAGAAAGAATTAAAAACGCCTTATATCCCAAACGCTCCGCTCAGAGATTATACGACTTACAAAATCGGCGGCGCGGCCGAGGTTTTGGCCCTGCCCGAAACGGAGGAACAGTTAAAGGCGCTATATTTATTTGCTCTTAAAAACAAGATTTCTTTTCGCGTTTTGGGGCTTGGCTCAAACGTGCTTGCTCCCGACGAAGGGCTTAAGGGCGTAACTTGCTGCTTAAAGAATTTTGACGAAATTAAAATTGAAGGCAGTATCTTAAGCGCGCAAAGCGGCGCGCCGCTTGATAAGGCGGCGGCTTTAAGTCTTAAAAGCGGGTTTGAGGGCTTGCAAAAACTATCGGGCATTCCTGGCAGCGTCGGCGGCGCGGTTTTTATGAACGCGGGGGCTTTTGGCGGCGAAACTTTTGATTTCCTTAAGAGTTTTAAGGTTTTGCTTAAAGACGGCGGCGTAAAAGTTTTTCAAAAAGACGAAATTTCTCACAGTTACCGCAATGTACAATTACCCGAAGGCGCGATAATTTTACAGGCTTCCTGGTTTCTTAATAAAAAGGATTGCGCTTTGGCGTTGGAGGAGCGCGAAAATATTTTGCTCAAGCGCGCTCAAAAGCAGCCCTTGGAATATCCTTCGGCGGGCAGCGTTTTTAAGCGGCCGCAGGGGGATTTTGCAAGCCGCCTCATTGACGTCTGCGGCCTGCGCGGTTTAAGCGCCGGCGGGGCTATGGTATCGCAAAAACACGCGGGCTTTATAATTAACTACAATAAAGCTTCTTCGCGCGATATCCGCGCGCTCATAAAAGAAGTGCAGCAAAAAGTTTTTGAAAAAACAGGCGTTCGCCTTGAGCTTGAGCAAATACTCTGGTAACAAAACACCCCGAAAATATTTTAGTCTAAACCCAGACTTTTCAGGAAAGGTTTGTTTGAAACCTTGCGCCCCAAAAAGTTTTTTACAAGTTTTTCTTCGTCGTAGCTGCCGCCTGCGGCTAAAATTTCTTTACGGAATTTTTTGCCCGTCTGCGGATTAAAGAGGCCTTGTTTTTCAAACTCGCCGAAGAAATCCTGCGCGATAACTTCCGCCCAAAGATATCCGTAATAACCCGCGTCGTAGCCGCCCATAATATGGTCAAAACCGGCCTGCGGGTAAGTGCCTTTTGCAGGGGTAACGCCGCGTATTTTTTGGCTTTCTTCGTTCCACATTTTAGTGCTGTCAATTTTCTTTTCGCTCAAACTGTAATCCATATCAATCTGCGCAAGAAAGTCCTGCCTTAAATAGAAATTGCCAGCGCCGTGGTTTTTGGCGGCAATCATCTTATTTATAGTCTTATCGTCAAGCGGTTTGCCCGTTTTGTAATGTTTTGAAAGCTGTTTTAGAACTTGGGGATTCCAGGCCCAGTTTTCAAGCATTTGGGAAGGCGCTTCAACAAAATCCCTGCTGACGGCCGTCCCGCTGATGGAGGAATATTTTGCCTCCGTAAGAACGTTATGTAAAACGTGGCCAAACTCGTGGAAAAGCGTTTGCACCTCCTCGTGTTTAAGCAAGGAAGGGCGCGTTTTTGTCGGCGGGTTGAAATTGGCTACTATGGCGGTAAAAGGTTTTTGGTAAGAGCCGTCTTTTTTAAGCCTGCCGTCCACAAGGTCAAAGCAGGCGGCGTGTTTATATTTGCCGTCGCGCGGATATAAATCCATATAGACATAGGCGATAGTCTTTTTACTTTCCGTGTCTTTGACGGCGTAGGTTTTTACGTCTTTATGCCAAACGGGGATTTTTGTCCTCTCAAAACTGACGCCGAAGAGATTTCCGAAGATTTCCATCATCTTGTTTATAACGATATCGGCCTGGAAATATTCTTTAATTTTTTCCTGATCCACGTCAAAATAGAGTTTTTTATGCATATTGTTCCAGTAGCCGTACTCGGAAGGCAAAAGCTCTTTTGATTTAACGCCGCGTTTTTCTTCTTTAAGTTTCAAAAGTTCTTTATTTTCTTTTTTTGCAACGGGTTTTAGCTTTTTTTCAAGCTTTGTCAAAAAAGACATTACGGTTTGCGGATTTTTTGCCATTCTTACGTCAAGGCGGTTTTGCGCGTGGTTTTTGTAGCCTATAAGCTTTGCGCTTTTATAGCGCAAAAATAAATTTTCTTCAAGCAGCTCCACGTTTTGCTCTCCTCCGCGGCGGCCGTATTTATAGTCAAGCTCCGCTCTGGCCTTATCGTCGTCCGCGTTTAGCATAAAGGGCACATAATCGGGGTAATTAAGCGTTATGATATATTTGCCGTCTTTTGTGCGCGCAAGTTTATTTTTATAGTCTTGGCTCATGCCTTTTAACTGCTCTTGGCCGACTATAAAATCGTCCTTATAATCGCGGACGTTCTTTGAAAATAAAATGGAATTTTGCGCTTGTTTCTTTTGATTGCCGCGGAAGGTTTCAAGGTCCTTATCGTTAAGCATAAGGCCGCTTTTTCTAAAGCCGGTCATAGCGTCTTTAAGCATTTTTGCCTCAATTTCGTCAAGCTGAGGCTTAGTGTCTGCGTAGTCTTTGAAAGCCTGGTAAATATCGCGGCGCGTTGCGACTTCAACCATATACTGCGATATTTGCTGTTCCAGCGCGACGGCGGCGTCCCGCAGTTCTTTATCTTGCGAAACATAGGCCAAAAAACCCGCCTGTCCCAAGGCCTGGGAATATTTTTCAAAAGCGTCGTCGTAGGCGAGCAAAGTGTTTTCAAAAGTGCGGTCTTCTTTTTTAATTGCGATTATTTTTTGCAGGTCTTCTTCAAGGTTTTTACGGGCGGCGGCTTCGCTTGGGGCAAGGTCCCCCGCTTTGTAATTAAAATGCAAAACGCCGTTTTTATTAAACATATTTTGAGCTTGTTTCATAGTTCCCCCGAAGGCGGTCAAAGCCGAGATAAAAAAAGCCGCCGCAAGCAGTTTTGTTTTTGAGTTCATACTCCAACCCCTGTGTTTTTTGTTATAATTATTTTATCAAATATATCAGGGCCCCCTTTGGGGGTAATATCATAACAGAGGGATAAAAAATGAGCGAAGTGTTTGTTCCAAAGGAAATCTTCCTTACCAAAGGCGTAGGCCGACATAAAGAAAAATTAGCAAGTTTTGAAGAAGCTCTGCGAGATGCAAAAATAGCAAAATTTAATTTAGTGCCCGTATCAAGCATTTTCCCGCCCAAATGCAAAGTGGTGTCAATAAGCAAAGGGCTGGAGAGCCTGCAGGCCGGCCAAATTCTTCATTGCGTTATCAGCAGGAACACCAGCAATGAAAACCGCCGCTTAATTTCCGCTTCGGTAGGTTTGGCTATCCCCAAAGATAAAAACACCCACGGGTACATTTCCGAGCATCACAGCTTCGGCGAGGCGGACCAAAAAGCCGGCGATTACGCCGAAGACCTTGCCGCCATGATGTTATCTACCACTCTTGGCATAGAATTTGATAATAATACCACTTGGAACCAAAAAGAAGAAATTTGGAAAATGAGCGGTAAAATAGTTAAGACTACAAACATTACTCAATCCGCAATTTGCGTTGACGGCGTTTGGACCACGGTCATAGCCGCAGCCGTCTTTGTAAAATAAGGCGATTATACTCTAAGAAAAACAGTTCGGAATTATATGCACACAAAACATGCCGTAACCTTTTTAGCCGCAGGAGGACGTCAACCTTCTCTGGAGAAGTCTTCTTTTGCGGTAATTCCCGTCCCTTACGAACGCACCGTCTCCTACGGAAGCGGCACGGCCAAGGGGCCAAAAGCGATAATAGAAGCTTCCGCCCAGATAGAATTTTGGGACGAAGAAACAAAGACAGAAACTTATCTGCGCGGGATTCACACCTTAAAACCTATCAACTGCAAAGGCAGCGAGGAGGCTGTCTTTAAGCGCGTAGAAGCTTTTGCTCAGGATTATTTGGACAAATATAAAGCCATTCCGTTTTATCTGGGAGGGGAACATTCCATTACCCAGGCTTTAAGCGCGCCATATATAAGGAAATATAAAGACTTATCGGTCTTCCACTTTGACGCTCACGCCGATTTGCGCAAAGAATATTTCGGGGACGAACGTTCCCACGCGTGCGCCCTGTACCCTGCTTCTCTTAAAACAAAGGTGGTGCAAACGGGGATACGCAGCGTCGGCTCGGAAGAAAAGCAAAACGTAAATTGCGGCAATGTAAAAACATTTTTTATGCACGATAATCCCAATATCAAAAAACTTGCCGCAGACGTATTAAAAAACCTTTCGGATACTGTTTATATGACTATAGATATAGACGGCTTTGATCCTTCCGTCATGCCCGGGACGGGCACGCCGCAGCCCGGGGGTTTTGGCTGGTACGAGGCTTTATATCTCTTTAAGCAGATTTGCCTTAAGAAGAAAGTCGTGGCCGTAGATATAGTTGAAACTGCCCCCCAAAGAGGCAGCCATATTACGGAGTTTAACGTCGCAAAGCTTATCTACCGCTTAATGGGATATCTTTCCAAATAAAACGGTTTGCTTTACGCTGCGCCCGCGGTAAAAAAGCCGCGGGCGCATTTTATTATTGACAACAAAATCCGCATGTGGTATAATATTACTTACCGGTAGGTAAATGAAAACCCGACGGAGCAAAAACTAAAAAATGACAGCTGATAAAAAAGAAGACAAAGAAACCGCGCCGCTTAAAAAGATGATAATGAAAAAAGCGTTTTTTCTTATGGCAAGAAACGGCGTTAAAGAAATATCCATGCGCCAGATAGCGCAGGCCTGCGATGTTACAAAACCGGCCATCTACTATTACTTTAAGGACAAAGAAGATCTTTGCTATCAGCTTATTAAAAACCGTCTGGAAAAATATGACAATATGCTGGAAGAAATTTCGCGCACTACGGATTTAAGGGGGACGCTGTTATTTCTTTTTTCAAAATATACCTATGGCTTTAGGAATAAAGATATCCTTTACTTTATGATGCACATCAACAGTTTTGTCATGGGTGACGACAAACTTAAAAAGAAATTTCTAAAATTAAAAAACAGAAGCACGCAGCTTATACGCGGCATTTTGGAAAAGGCTTTCAAACAGGGACATATAACAAAGAAAAAAGAAGAAATAGGGTTCCATTTGATTATGGCGACGCTGGCTCACTTTATCATCAATTCCGATCACGGCTTCATTAAATTCGGTCCGTCTTACGCCAAAGACATGACTCAGGCGCTTTTAACCGCTTTGGAATATAAATAGGAGAAATAAAAATAATGAAAAAGTTTTTATCTTTAATTTTAGGGGCGGGTTTGCTTGCGAATTCTTTATCCGCTTATGCGGTGGAAACGGTAAAAAATACCGAGGAAAAGCAAACTGCAGGCGAACCTTACGCGGTGGATCTCTTTGAGCTTAAAGAAGACGAGAAAAACCAGGCCGGCTCCGTTACCATAGCCGAAGCTTTACGCCTTGCCATGGCCGATAATACCACCATTGCCATAGCACGCAAGACGGCGCAGATTTACGATCAGGAAGTGCGGCAGTATTGGTCTTATGTCTACCCTCAGCTTTCAATCAGCGGCAGCTATACGCGCGCGCTCAAAGCGCAGGAAGCCATTACTTCAATGGGCAAATTCCGCTTCAGTTTGGATAACGCTACTTCGGGCACGGCGGAAGCTACGTATCTTTTATGGGCGGGCGGCGCAGTAAACGCGGGCGTGCGTTTGGGAGAACTTCATTCGCGCAGCGGATATTTGCAGTTACAGGGCACGCAGAATCTTATTAAAGATACGGTAAATTATCTTTGTTTCGGTATTATTTTATCGCATGCTTTGATACGCGTTCAGGAGGAAAGCCTTAATATAGCAAAGGACCATCTTAAGGAAATTCAGCTTAAATACAAGCAAGGGCTTGCAAGCGATTTAGATATCTTAAACCAGCAGGTAAAAGTTTCAAACAGCGAGCCTCCTCTTATACAAGCTCAAAACTCTTACGATTTAGGGTTGCTTACTTTGCGCCGCGTGTTAAATAAAGATCCGCAGGAGCCTCTTTCTTTATCGTGGCAGCTTGAGGATATTTTGAAAGTCAGCACGCCGGAACTTGAAGATTTATATAAACTTGCTGCGGCAAACCGTCCCGAGCTTGTGACGGCCCAGCTCAGCGTTGAGATGGCCGACGAGCAGGTAAAAATAGCCAAGGCCGAACATTTTGGCCAGCTTTCCGCGTTTGCCAACGCGGCTTATTCCGGCAGTTCGGATTCAATACTTATACCGGTAAGCAGCTATAATTCTTCTTACGGCGTAAGCGCGGGTTTGCAGTTCAGCCTGCCGCTGTTTTCGGGGTTTAAGGTGGATTCTCAGGTAAAGCAGAAACAGCTTGCAAAAGACCAGGCGGTTTTAACCTTAAGCGAAACTGAAAGGAACGTAAGAATAGAAGTCAAAAAAGCGTGGCTTAACCTAAATGAAGCCAAGAAGAGAATTCTTGCCACAAAAGACACTATATCCCAGGCGCGCAAGAATTTGCAAAGAACTAATATACGTTATCGCAACGGGCTTGCAAGCAGGCTTGATTTGGACGATTCTTCCCTCTTATTATACGATGCGGAACTGCAGTTTGTCCAAGCCGTACACGACGCTTTTACAGCCCTTTCAAATTTAAGTTATGCAGTAGGAACGGAGATAGGAACATATGAAAACAAGTGAACAAAATGAAAGATGCGAACACAAAAAAATAGCGATCAGAATTATTTATTCCGTCTTAATTTTAGCGGTGTTATTTATAATTTACGAAGCGTTTTTGAAAAAGGATCCTTCTAGAATATTAAACTCGGTCAACAAGGAAACTTTTATTGTAGACACCGAAAAAGCCCAAACCAGAAGCCTTAAGCATCAGCTTCTCACAAGCGGCAGCATAAAGGCTTTGGAGGAAGCGACTTTGTTTCCTAGAGTTTCGGGCAAACTTCTGCGCAATGTTTTAAGGGAAGGCGATAAAGTTAAGAAAAATCAGACGGTTTCCCTTATAGAGCGCGACGAGGTCGGAGCGGTTTACGAGCCTGTCGTAGTGCCTTCCACCATAAACGGCGTTGTGGGGCGCGTCTATCTTGATCCGGGCGCAAACGTAACCACAAGCACGCCTATAGCTCTTGTGGTGAATCAGGATACTATCCGCATAGCCGTAGATATTCCCGAAAGATATGTCGGCGATTTGCGCAAAGGCCAAAGCGCGTGGCTTACGGTGGAAGCCCTCCCCGACGAAAAATTTGAAGCCAAGCTTGATATTATAAGCCCCGTCGTTGACGCGCAAAGCCGTTCCGTTGCGGTGGAATTTAAGGCCGACAATAAAAATAAAAAGCTTATGGCCGGCATGTTTGCGCGCGTTGACATTTCTTTAGCAGAGCAAAAAAACGCGCTTTCCGTAGGGAAGAAAAGCATTTATGAAAACGAAGACGGCTCCGCCTACGTTTTTATCCCTTCCGCCGACGGCAAAACGGCTGTAAAAAAGAACATAAAAGTGGGATTTAAGAATATGGATCACTGGCAGGTTTTGCAGGGATTAAACGAAGGCGAAACGGTTTTACAGTTTGCCTACGGCCTCAAAGAAGGCAGTGAAATACAAATTAAATAAGGGCGCTTTATGGAAGAAAATAACCAGCAGCAGCAAGAGCAGGAAATAGAAATAATTAATGTAGCCGATAAAGAAATGAAGGCCCCGCGCGCGCCGAAGAAAATTAAAAATGCGACGGGGTTTACGGCTTTCTTTATTCATCGCCCCGTTTTCACGGTGATGTTAAGCGCGGCTTTTCTTGTTTTGGGCGTAATGTCCTACCTGAACATGGGCGTAAGCTTGTATCCCAGCATGGAAGTGCCTTACGCTCTGGTGCAGACGGTGCTTGCCGGCGCAAGCCCAGAGGAAATTGAAACTTCCGTTACCAAATACGTTGAAGAGGCCGTAAATCAGGTTGAAGGCGTGGACGAAGTAACTTCTTATAGTATGGAAGGCGTTTCTTTAGTCGCGGTAAAGTTTGTGATGGAGAAAAACGCCGCGGTCGGCGCGCAGGAAGTCCGCGATAAAGTGGACCAGATAAAGTCTAATTTCCCCGACGGTACGGAATCCCCCGTTATCCGCAAATTGGACATGGATGCCTTTGCGGTCTTAAACGTCGTCGTTTCCGGCGACAGGGACATTATTGAGCTTACCGAAATAGCAAAAAAGAAAGTTAAGGAAAACATAGAAACTACTTCAGGCGTAGGTTCTGTTGACATCGTAGGCGGCAGGGAAAGGGAAATACACGTTACCTTAAATCCCTTTAAGCTTTACGCTTTGGGACTGCCTGTTTCAAAAATAACCACGGCTCTTAAAGAACAGAATTTTGAAACCCCCGGCGGCAGGGTGGAACAGGAACACCACTCCTACAGCCTTCGCATTTTAGGCCGTATCCCCGACGTGCCCAGTTTTAAGGATATCTTTGTGGCTACCAAAAATAATGTGCCGGTAAAGATTTCCGACGTAGGCACAGTGGAAGATTCCGGCGAGTACGAGGAAGAAAGCTCCGTTCTTAACGGCAGCCCTTCTGTAACTTTGCAGGTAAAGAAGCAAAGCGGTTCTAATACTTTAGCGGTTATTGAGGGCGTAAAAGAAAAGCTGGACCTTATCAAAAAGACTCTCCCTCCCGACGTTAAGATTACGCTTATGGCCGACCAGAGCGGCAGTATTAAAGCCAGCGTTGACACTGTTTTGGAACACTTGATTTTAGGCGGTCTTTTAGCGGGAGTCATGGTGCTTGTTTTTATGGGCTCTCTACGCTCCACGCTGATTGCTTTTATGGCTATACCGATATCTATTATCGGCGCGTTTGTCTTTATGAACATCAAAGGCTACACGATAAACAACATCACGCTTTTGGGTTTAACCGTGGCCGTGGGTATTGTTATTGACGACGCCATCGTTATGCTTGAAAATATTTACAGGCATATGGAAAAGTACGGCAAAAAAGCTTTTCAGGCCGCTTTGGACGGCTCAAAAGAAATAACTTCCACCGTCGTTGCCACTACGCTTTCCATCTTGGTAATATTTCTTGCTTTGGCGTATATGAGCGGCATTGTGGGCCGCGTTTTAAGCAGCTACGGGTGGACGGTTGTTTTTGCAATTGCGCTTTCGGGCGTTGTGGCTCTAACGCTTACGCCGATGCTTTGCTCAAGGCTCTTAAAACGCTCTGCCGAGCCGACGAAAATGGATAAAGTTATTGACAGTATAAACGTATATTTGGTCAATAAATATATACCGTTTTTGAAATGGTCCATAAATCATAAGCTTATTATGTGTTTGGCCGCGCTTTTTTGTATAGCCTCAATTTTGCCTATGCTTAAAGTTATCGGCGGGGAATTTTTCCCTCAGGAAGACAGCGGTAAGATACAGATTTCCATTAAAGCGCCGGAAGGCACAAGTTACCCCGACACTAAAGAAATATTATCTGAAATTGAACAGGACGTGCGCCGGCTGCCTTATATCCGCAGCGTGTTAAGGATTGCGGGACAAGGCGGCGACGCAAGAAGCTCTTTCAGCCAGTCCAACCCGACCAACGAGGGTTTTTTACAGGTAGAACTTGAAGACAGAAATAAAAGAGATAAAATTAACACCATCAAATATATCAATACGATACGCGAGATGATGAAAAAGTACGAAGGCCTTAAAGTCAGCGTATTTGTGATGAGCGACGGCCCCGGCGGCGATAAAGATGTGGAATTAAGAATTTCCGGCCCGAACATAGAAAAACTTACTTATTATGCAAATCAAATTCTTGACAAGCTGAAAAAGGATCCGCGCTTTACGGATTTAGACCTTTCTTTAAGCCTTGCCCAGCCCGAGTACCGCGTTGTCATCAACCGCGAAAAGGCAAATAACTTAGGCGTTAAAGTATCCGATATAGCCTCGGCGCTGCGCACTATGGTCGGCGGAGAAGATGATATTACAAAGTATAAAGAAGGCGACGAACTCTACGAAGTCCGCGTCCGCGTCGGCGAAGATTACCGCAATACAAAAGAAGCCTTAAGCGCTCTGCAGATTGCCGGTAAAATAAACGGGGAAGATACCATAGTCCGTCTTGACAACGTGGCAGATATTGTTGAAGGCGTCGGGCCCAGCCAGATAAACCGTTTCAAACGCCAGCGCGAAATAACGGTTAACGGCAACTTAAACGGCCTCGACGTAAGAAGCGCCATGAAAATAATGAAAGACTCTTTTGATTCTCTTAACGCAGATCCCGAGTATATCCTTTCGGAAAGCGGCATTTCAAAAGAGATGACGACAATGTTCCGAAGCTTTTTGATAGCTTTTATTTTAGCGTTTCTCTTTAAGTATATGGTGCTTGCCGCCCAGTTTGAAAGTTACGTATACCCGGTTGCAATTATAGTCAGCCTTCCTCTGACGATACCCTTTGCCCTTATAGCTTTGCTTTTAACGGGGCAAAACTTAAATATATTCAGTTTGCTGGGTATGTTTATGTTGGTGGGCGTGGTCAGTAAAAACGCTATTTTGCAGACGGATTATACAAACCAGCTGCGCGCGCGCGGCTATGGCAGAACTAACGCCATACTCCAGGCAAACCGCGTAAGGCTGCGCCCTATTTTAATGACGACGCTTACGCTTATTATGGGCGTTGTGCCTATGCTTATTTCAAACGGCGAAGGCGCCGACGCAAGACGCAGCCTGGCTATTGTTATAGTGGGCGGGCAGGCCCTTTCGCTTATAGTTACGCTGCTTATGACGCCTGTTACTTATATCCTCATGGATAATTTAAGCAATTGGGTTAAGAACAAGACTTTGGGCGCGCCCGTTCCAAAAGACGAGGACGCCCCCGTAATTTACAGCGAAGTGCCTCAGGAATACTGATTTATCTGGTAGTTCTACTGTTTTCTGCGCGCATTATAAAATGCGCGCAGATTTTATTTGAGCTGGAAAATGGGCGCAAAAAAAGCGGGTCGGCAAAAACAAGAATGATTACCCATCAGTTCTTACTTTTTGCCAACCCGCACAGCTGGAGTCTCCTCCATATACTGCTCCTTTACCGCTAATGCCCGCTATCCGCTTGCACCCTGTCCCGCATCACCCTTCGCAGGCGGCCGCAAACTTCCCTCGGACAGCGGCTTTGTCGTACGCCTTCCATTGCACAGGCGGCCCGTAAAACTTTCCCGCCCATACCATGGCACCCCTTTAAGCCGGCATTTACAGTCATAACGCCAACCTGCCGGAATACCTGACATAACGACTAAATTATTTCAAATAACAGGGGCGGCTGCCTTTTTTAGGCCTATGAAATACCTTTGCGTTTACCAAAGGTCCCTCATCGCCGCCCGTGCCTATATACTACGGGTATAAAAATTTTTGTCAAGCCCTATTTTACTTTTATAAAAAGAAGGCTGCGCCGCCGTCGTATTTTGCTAAAATATAATTATGGCGGAATTTATTGCTAAAAAAGAATTTGCCGCAAAACTGTCCGGCGCAAGGGTAAAACTTATCACTCTGAAAAATAAGAAAGGCTGCGCTGCGCAGCTTACAAATTACGGGGCGCGCATAGTTGCTTTTCTGGTAAAAGATAAAGACGGCCAGCGGCGCGACATAGTCATAGGCCACAAAAATATTAAAGATTATCTTAACTCCGGGGAAAGATATTTTAACGCGACGGTAGGCCGCTATGCAAACCGTATTGCGCGCGGCAGTTTTGCAATAGGCAAAAATAAATATAAAGTAACGGTAAACAACGGGCCCAATCATTTACACGGGGGGCTTTTCGGCCTAAACGAAGTTGTCTGGGACATCTTAAAAGTGACTAAGAAATCCGTTAAGTTTGCCTGCGCCCTTCCCGACGGGCTGGACGGTTACCCCGCCGATATTTTAATTACCGCGGATTATGTTTTAACCGAAGAGAATGCCCTCAAAATCAAATACCGCGCTCTTGCCGATAAAGATACTATAGTAAATATCACAAACCATGCTTTTTTTAATTTAGGCAAAAATCATAAAGAGGACGTTTTAGATACCATTCTTGAGATAGCCGCAGATAAATTTACTCCTACGGATAAAACTTCTATTCCGATAGGAGTTCTTCAGACTGTTAAGAGCACCCCTTTTGATTTTACCAAACCCAAAACCATAGGCCGCGATATAAAAGTAAAAAACGTTCAATTGAAACAAGCCCGCGGCTACGACCACAATTTTGTTCTTTCAAACTGGCGCAAAGGCGCAGAGAAAAGCTTTTTTGCCGCGCGCGCGTTTAATCCTCATACGGGCGTTTCGCTTGAGGTTTACACAACGGCCTGCGGTTTGCAGTTATATACGGGTAATTTTTTGGGAAGCGATGTCGGCAAGGGCGGCGTTCGTTACGCGCCTTACGGCGCGTTTTGTCTTGAGGCGCAGTTTTTCCCCGACAGTCCTAATAAAAAGCATTTTCCTTCCCCCCTGTTAAAAGCGGGTTCTCTTTACGAAACCGAGATAATTTATCAGGCGCGCGCCGTTAAAGCGGCCAAAAAAGAAGTTAAAAAAGCGGTTTTGGCAAACAAATAAAAAAGCCGTCTTTTTGGGACGGTTTTTGCTTTCTGATGGAGGCGCGAGGGGGAATCGAACCCCCGAATAACAGTTTTGCAGACTGTCGCCTTACCACTTGGCCATCGCGCCGTTTGATTTGTTATATTATAACAAAACGGCTGCAGGCTTAGCAATCAGAACATAATATTTTTAACAGAAATAGCAACATATTAATCAATTATTTTGTATAATTTATATAGCCTGCTTGCGGGCGTAGTTCAATGGCAGAACCTCAGTTTTCCAAACTGATGACGAGGGTTCGATTCCCTTCGCCCGCTGTCTATGCGCGGGGCGGGGGCGTTCGGCTATAAAGGAAGTATCTTGCGCTGGGATAGCTCAGCTGGTAGAGCATCTCCATGGTAAGGAGAAGGTCGTGGGTTCAAATCCCATTCCCAGCTTTTATAGAAAGCTTAACAGACTAAATTTGAAAAAACAAACAGTATAAACAGAAAAACAGGAGAACACTATGGCGAAGGAGAAATTTTCAAGGAACAAGCCGCACGTAAACGTAGGGACGATAGGGCACGTGGACCACGGCAAGA